>CAXNDX010000001.1:0-34723 GCA_964201585.1 Candidatus Woesearchaeota archaeon
ACTTTCTCAACCAAACCATCTACCAAGCGACCCCTATCATTTGTAGCACTCTTGTCAATCAATACCACTTCACAACTTCACTTTTCAACAGCCCGCTCATCTTCATCAACCACAATTCCCCAGAAATAAAAAGCTACGTCTCTGAAGAATTCAGTCCCTCCAAAGCCGAATATCATAACCCTCACGAAGTCAGTCTCATCCACTCCCTTATCAAAAAATATCTTGAATCCGGAATCTCCCCCCAAGACATCGGCATTCTCAGTCCTTATACTGCCCAAGTCCGCGAACTCAACAAAATCCTTCAACCATATAATATCACTGCTAAAACCATCGACAACTTCCAAGGCCAAGAAAAAAAAATCATCATCCTCTCACTTGTTCGTTCAAACACCTCCGGCACCGCAACACAACGTTTAGGCTTTCTTGTCGACGAACGCCGCTTCAACGTCGCCCTCACCCGCTTTCAATACGAATTAATCATCATCGGCAACCAAGACACTCTATCCTCATATGAAGAATACTTTGACATCTACGACAATAAAATAAAAAAAATTTATTATAAATCATTAATCAACTACATCAAAGACAAAGGCATCTTCATCACTGATCTCTCTGCTTATGTAAAGAAAAATATTACATTTGAACAAGCCAAACGCACAATCTCTACTTCCGCAATAAATCAAAAATTTCAGCAAGAATTGCAGCTGAAGATAAATAAAAAATAAAATCTCATAACCTACTTCTGTAATTTCAAGAACGTGATGCAACAAGTGTAGGTTCACAGTTCATTTTTCGTTGCGGATCTTTTAGATCATAACAAACCACTCCATCCGCTGTCCAGAACCATCTTTCTTTATCTTTTCCTTGATTATTATTTCCAACATCACTTTGAATTCCTAATTTAACATATCTTGCTTTATATCCTTTAATCTGACATCCCTCTGCATTACATGTACTCAAAGCACCAGCTGTATTTGGAATAACTCCCTCTTGTTTTTCAGATACAAGATCCTCAATTTTTTCTAGATATGGTGCCGTTCCATGCTGTCCTACAACCGTTTTCATCTCAGGATACTGTTGAGATAAAATCGAAAAACCAGGATATACTTGTTCTGGCAAATACTTCTTTTGTGCATCAACTGAAGGTTCAATAGAATTGGTATTTAGTGACATAGGAGCCCGTACGGTATTACAAGCACTAAATGCTACTTCTTTCACTTGTCCTTTACTTTTTTCTTTAGGAAAATCACTAAAATAAAACATATCAATCGGACTATGATCTTTACCTTCTAACACATTTGGTGCATCTCTCCAAATATAATCAGTATCCCCAAAATGATGGCCTGTTACAATTAATCGTTCACTATTTGTAAACGGGGGTGCATCACGACTACTTACAATATAACACCCCTTCTTTCTACACCAATCTAATGAATCTTTCGCCAATTCTGCATGATCACCTGCAACAATAATCGTTGTTGTAACCTTTTTTGAACCATCTTGTGGTACTATTACTCTCCCAAAAGAACGTGTCATCTTATCCTCGCAATCATCCTGCACAGAACAAGTTACTATTTTATTTTCACGGTTATTAAAAAATTGTCCATTTCCAGGGATTGTTGAAGCAGTAGAACTAGGTGGCACTTTATCTGCCATAAATTCATTCGAAGAAATATGTTGTAACATCTCTTTATTATCTTTAACAAAAAAATAATCTACTCTTCCTGCATTTATTTTAGCAAGATTACCTGCCCCTTTCATCCCACTCTTTTGATCAATCACAATTGTACTGGCTACCTCATAATTCCCCTTCGTCTTTTCGCGTAAACTAGAATAAGAAACTCGACCATCAACAATATTTTTTGCCTCAACTTTATCATAATAATGGTTTGATATAACTTCAATCTTATCTCCATGCTGTATATTACTAAATTGTAATCTTTCTTTATATCTTACATCCCCAATTGATCCTGGCGTATTAACTATACAACTATATCCTTTATGTTGTTGACAAAAAGAATCCGCTTGTCTTGATTTTTCTTGTGTATAATATACTCCTGAACTACTCTTAACTTTTAATCTCGACCCCTCCTCTTTAAACCCCTCTTTAGTTGACTTACCATCTACTAATTCAGTATTACCTTTTAATATAAATTGATCCGCTAAAAATCCATCTTTAGATCTGATTTCTCCTGAAAATCCTATCGTTTGACCACGAACCATTCTTAAGACCAATTGTTCTGTATTACACTTTTCTATGCAACTACTTCTAATAATGTCTTCACCATTTTTTCGTTCATATGTAAAATCACCACGATATTGTATTTTTGTAATCTTGTCATCCTTTTTCTCCGCCTCTAATATCAACTGTCCTTGTTTAATATTTAAAGAAGAACTGCTCTCCTTTTTCGTCTGTAAAACAACCCCCCCTTCAACTGTAATAATCTGTTTTCCCAAATCATCTTTCTTTTGTGATAACCTCTTTGAACCAAAAATATTTGTTTCATCCACTTGAACCGAACCATCTTTCATCACTTTAGCGGATCTAAATTCACTTGGATTAAAAGTCGTACTTTTCCCTTCTAATTTTTTTAGATCTGCACTTAAACCAGGAATTTTACTAGAGGTTGTACTTTCTGGCATTTTCGCCTCTGCTAATTCCCCTTTTAATTTTTCTAATAATTCATTATTTGGTGCAACTGTTAACATTGATCCACTGTAACTTGTAATCGATGCTCCTTTATCATATATCCCATATTTATTCCAAAACCATTGATCTTTTGCTTTTGTATTATCATTAAGTAATCCCACATTTTTTTGTGCTTCTTGATCAAATCGTTCTAATACTGCAGGGGTAGCTAATAATTTTGAATTATCATCTACTACTTTTGCTGCTCGTACCGGATCTTGTGTGAACGCTGCATTAAGCACTTTTGGATTACTTCCAATTAATTCTGGTTTTTTTTGGACTGCAATCCATGCCTGCTCTGAATTTCGTTCAAACGCCATTGCCGGATTTGACTCAAAATGTTGTTGTACATATTCTGGATTCTGCCATGGATCTTCTACTGGTTGAGGCACTGACGGATCAGAAATCGGAAGCATTCCCTCACCCTCTCCTAAAATCTGTATACTCTCTAATAGAAATAAAGTTAAAAGAAGCACTACACTTAACACCACTTTTTTTTGCCAATAAATATTTGTCATGAGATAACCATCTCCCATCGCTTCCATGTTCTCCCTTTCTTATTACTCACATCAACTCGAACTGAATGATAACCTCTCTCTTCTTTGTCAGGTACAAACGAAATTAAGCCAGTTGAATTATCTATTAAAAATAAATTTGAATCACTCTCAAACATCACCGATTCATTTTTAATATTAACCAATGGAACTTTAAAAGTATACTGTTTACCTACTTTTGCATATTGTTTTTGGATTTCAGCAATCAGAGGGTAGCCTTCTCTTTGAACATTTATAAAAAGATATAATGGTTCTACTCTTGTCATATTTTCTCCATCTGTAACCCTAATATAATAAACATATTCTCCATTGAAAAAGTCATTTGTATTTAATGTTAAAACCCCTTTAGCATCAATGAGTATATCATTCGGATCAACTTTATATGACAAATTACTACCTTCTGCACTAATCTTGTGCGTAAATATCCCCTCTGTAGTAATCATCCATGAATCTATTTTATGAAGCCGAAATATTTCATTTTGTTCATTAAATTGTTGTAATTTTACAACCGTATTAATCTCTTTATCCCACCTAAACCTCAGCGCAAAATTATACCTCAATTCCTTCTCTAAAAGCATAATTGGAAGTATAGCACTTACTAACACTTTCTCTCCATATTCACCCTCTTGTTTAAATTTAAGAATCACATTCTCTTCAGATAGTTTAGAAGATAACTCTCCCAACAATAAATATTCTTTCTCTTGTTCTTGTGCAACCAGATATTGTTTAATCAGAGTATACTCTTTTAAAACACTCCAATCTAACATCATTGTAAATGATTTCAACTCTTTTTTCTGTGAATTTTTTGAAATTTCAACCGGGAAATCCATTGATACTTTAGTTCTTTTTTCTAAAAAATGTATCTCTATATTCGGTATTTCATAATTAAAAATATATCCCTCTTGAACAAATGCGGAAAAATTATTAATACAACTGCTAAACTTTTCTTCCGCAAGTTTACCTATTTGTTGTTCAATTATTAAAATATCTGGAATTTCACTCTTTGTCCCATCAAAATAAAGAGAAATATCCCTTTTTATCCCATCATAAACCCAAGATTCTTTTCCATTACTTTTTGAAAAATTACTATCTCCTCCTGATAAAAGAACAATCAATGTACTCTCCATTATACTTCTCTCAAGACATGCATCAATGTACTCTAAAATTGGTTGTGTTACTAACGGAACTTTTTCTTTAGTTTCCACCGTAGTAATAAGATTATCATTCTGGATGTATGTTATTCCAATAATTACAAACAATAAAAATAACCCTAAGATTATAAATACCGTCACCTGGCCTCTTTTGTGCATAGTTTTCTCAAACTCTTCGGTGTTTTTAAAGATTTGCCTCTCGTTAAGTGGTGTATCCATTACAAAGTGACAAAAGATAGAAAGATTTATAAATAGAGCCTTCTTCTACCTACAATATGACCTATTTAAAAAACACATTTTTGCCAATGGTTCTCAGCTCAATGTATGTCTGCGCCTCTTATTCTCCTCCAATCTATGGCCAAGAAGCAGCCCCTAACGTACTTTTTCAACAAAGTAATCTTGAAACAAAAATACTTGAAGATAAAGAAGAAAAACCACTCTCACAACCCTATCGCTTTAGTGAGCAAGACCTTAACAAATATCGGCGCTGGAAACAACAAGCAATCGACCATTCAAAAAAAACAGGAGAAGTTGTTCTTATTATTAATAAATCAACCTATGAATTAGATGTATATCAAAAAGGCCAATTTCAAAAAAAATTTCCGATTGAATTAGGAAAAAATAATTACGATGACAAAAAAATTCAAGGAGATAATACCACTCCTGAAGGTTTTTATAAAATTAGAAAAGTCAAAGATATCAATAATACCCATTTTTATCGCGCCGCAGAACTTGACTACCCAAACAAACAGGATATCGCAGAATTCCATAGATTAAAAAAAACAGGTGCGATTCCTAAAAATGCAACAATTGGGGGAGATATCAATATTCACGGTAAAGGGAGTGGGATTTCTCCTCTCCAAGGTGGTTCCAATTGGACACAAGGATGTGCGGCTCTTTCTAATGAAGATATGGATGAATTATTTCAGTATCTAAAACAAGAGACTCAAGTTTTAATCATCAAATATGATAGCCCTATTATCTCAATTATTCCACCTGATAGCAAAACAGTTATAAAACATCTCAAATATCTCACTAAATCCATTGATCAATCAATTTTTAAGTAAAAAAATTTACCATGACAACCCTCACCATCAAAAGCCACACTTTTAAACCATTTGTCGTCAAAGACTCATTTAATCGCCGTGCTATTGGCTTCAGAAACACTATTCTCCAATCACTAGGCAAACTAGGCCTAACCGAAGATGACATCGACGTACCAATGGAAGTCATGGCCCTCAAACGCGCTCCTGCCTCTGCGTTATGGTATCTTGGCGGCTATCGCCTCTATTACAGTTATAACGGCTCCATTAAATTCGTTGAAAACTTATACATTGTATCAAAAGTAATCGAACTTGAAGTTATATCTATTCTTAACGGCGAAAAAACCGCCGAAGACTTCATCCGCGACTTCACTGAAGATAAAGACATTGAAACCCAACGTAAACAAGCCCGCGAACTCTTAGGCGTTGAACATGGCACATTAGACTTAAACCTCATCAACCAAAAATTCAAACAACTAGCTAAACAACATCACCCTGACATGCCTGGCGGCAACCACGAAACTTTCAAAGCCATCAATCACGCCCATAAGACATTGAAGAGGGAGTTAGAATAAATATTTTAGTATTCAATCTCATTATTATCTTCTCATAATTTCTACTATAACAACCATAAACCTATACTAATATACATTTTGATGACATTTCGCACCATTCTATATATATAAGATAAAGTAAACTCGACATATGGTGTTCCAGTTAATCTTAAAGATTTTAAATTCTTTCTACCAAGATTATGAAAAAAGAAAATTGAAGCAATTCACAAATAATATGACTACAAAAGAAATCGCCACAGGTATGGTACATAAAGTACCAGCAGATTTACAACAAGCTCTTATCAATGCCCAAAAAGTAAGAATAGCGTGGAATAATCTTACACCACTCGCCCGCAATGAGTGGATTTGTTTGGTTACTTCAGTCAAGAAGCCAGAAACAAGAAAAGAGCATATCAAGAGAGTATGCGCACAGCTTCTTGAAGACAAGCGCAGACCATGTTGTTGGCCCGGTTGCCCTCATCGTTGAAATAATTAGAATTGAATAAGATTAAAAGCCCGCACGACATTTAATCTATCACTTCTCCACCAACAACTCCACCACATTCTGATCCGGATCAACAAACGTCGTAATTACCCCATAACTCTTCTTCATCATCCGTTGCCCAATTACAACTCCTTTCGCTTCCAATTTCTCCGTAATCCGCCCCAACTCCTCAACTGAATTCACACGCAGCTGCACAAGCACCGGATTATTTTTATTATACGTAAACGTATACACTTCTCTATTCTTTTGTGGTTCAATTGCAAACGTCGTCTCCCCTGTTTCAAAGCCAAACCAATTAGAAGTATTCTTCTCACACGCCACAAGCCCAACCACATCCCGATAAAACGCAACCAATCGCGTCACATCAGACGTATACACATTCACATACGACATCTTCAACCCCTCTGACCTCGCTGAATTCTTCACCTCAACCATCGCCCCCGCAACCAACAAAGGAAACGCAATCGTCGCATCACAATACACTTTCACATGCAACGCATCAGGCCGAACTTTCCCCCACGAAATCGCTTCCTCAACTCGCGCACCCGAATCCGACCCATCAAACTCCTGCGCCGTATTAATATACACTACATAATCAAACCCCTCGCGAAAAATATTCGCATTCAACGCAAAATGTTTACTTATTCCCCCACCTAAAATAATTCCACCCGTCTTATCAACATTCAGCGTCAGATCCACAATGGCTTTAATCTCCCCTGCAACATCAACATAAAAATCAGGATGTGATTGCTTGAAAAAGAAAATCATATCCCCAAACGAACCATCAATCAACCCCGGACAAAAAACAGGAATATCATTCTTTGCCGCCCAATACAAAATCGATTTCTCATCATTAATCTTTAATCCAATCTCTCGAATCAACTCATGCGGCGTAAAAATCTTCCCCTCTTTCTTCTGTCTATCATACATCGCCAACAAAAACTCCTGCATAAACTGATCAAAATACGCAAACCGATCATTTGGTACAAACACATTCCCAATCCGATTAATTCCATGCTCAAATAACATCCTCCCTGACGCCTCAAACTGCCCCAGCACAAACGGCTTCAAACACTTAATAATATCCTCTTCAATTCCCCCTGCCGAAGTTACCAACACCTGCACTTTCTTATTCTTAACAAGATACTTGATAATCTCCCTATTCCCCGAACTCACCATATTCGACGTATAAGCGAGAAATATCATCGCTTTCTCTCGTAGCATCACGCGCACAACCTCCATCGCTTGCGCTAAGTTAGTACCCTGAAACCCCATCTTACTATACGCCTGCAAAAACGACTGAAAATCCAACCCTTGCTCAAAATCATACCCTTCAATCACCGGATACCCCTCAAGCGTCATCGTCTCTTTAGGCATATATTGCGCATGCTTTTCTTTCAACCCATCCTTATTATTCATATTCTCTGTAAATTTCATAGTATAGCGAGCCTCCATTAAATTCGAACAGTTTATTATGCAATTTGCGAACTATAGTGCAGGACACAATTATTTGGTCATTTTACCTGCACTATACACAAGATGAGGCAACGATCTCATCTGTGCACAGGTGAAATCACTGTTTCACCTTGTGTTCCGAAGGACATAACAAACATGATCAATTAATTATGTCCTTCGCTATATATCCCAAAAATCTTATTTAATTTCTAAAGATTTTTGTTATATTATCGCACCTTCATTTATATCACTAGTAATCAACTCAAAAACACTTAAAAAAATAAAATCTATAAACCTATCTATTTCTAACTCACAAAAACTCTTAACTTCCACTCATTCGCACTGTATCTCTCATTTTAATTCAAATCCCTCAATTCCATCATCAACTTATCTTGCTGTTCTCGATACTGTTCATAATGATCCTGGCATACAAATCGTCCGCCCCACTTCTTCGCCGCAGACTTCGAACAGCGCGGCTCTTCACATTCCTCTGGAATATCTTGTAATACCATATCCTACTAAATAGGTACGATTCTATATAAATATTTCTCTTAAAAACTACTCAAATCCTATTTTCGCTAAACGCTTAAATAGAAGAATATAATCTTCAACCCATGCCAAAACACCAACCCAAAACTCACCCTAAAACCATCGAAGAGGACCTCAAAACACTCAAAGAATCACATCTTTTAGCGCAGCCAAAACCATCCCCACTCACCTCATTTCTCACCAAACTCTTCTTCACCCTCGGCGGCCTCCTCATTATCCTACTATTAGCTTCATTCGTCTTCCTCTCCTACCCAATTGATCACATCATCGCAAGTAAACTCGAATCCCAATCTCCCCTCGCAAATACCTTAATCATCAATAACATCACCATTCTCTTCGAACAACACACACAACAACAACTCCAAGAAATCTACAACAACCAACAAAAAGTCGAATTCAGTGTCTGCCTACTTGGAACACTAGAACAAAAATCAGAAAACCAACAAAACAACCAACAACAAAAACAAATCTACCACATCACCTCCCTCTACACACCCACAATGTATCAGCAAACCTTCAACCACGTCGTATTCCAACCCTGCAATAAAGACACCATAATCATGCTCCACTCCCACCCCTACAAAAGTTGTCTCGCCTCAGATACAGATATCAACACCCTCACACAAACACAACAATCTAACTCTAATATTTTAATGATAATCATGTGCGAACCGAATAGATATTCAGTATATTCCTAAAATCAGCTACTCATCACACATTCCATGTTTTCTCATAATCTTATACAGCACAAAATCTCCACTATTTTCCGAATCAATATAAGTATCGTATGGATTCTCATCCAATATTTTTGTAAGTGCACCAAGTTTTTTTTCGTTTTCTTTCAGTTCCTCATTCATTCTTTGTACTACACTTCCATAATAAGTACTTCCCATCAACCCTCTAACCTCTACATTATTCACACCTCTTTTCTCCAACGCTTCTTTCATCTCCCACTCATAAAAACATTGATTTGAACAAATAATATCACTAATTACTGCAGAATCAATCACCACAAAATCCGCAATCGAACCAGTTTTTACATATCCTTCCGCAACTTTATTCATCGATTTTGTAAACTCTTTATTAGTGTTACAATGATAAACTGATTCATAACAATAATTTTCAATGTATAATATTTCTGCCATTTTTATTTTTCCTCCATTATTTTTATTTATTCATAAGCTCAATTACCCGAGTATACTTCTGCTTGCTCATACATTCCAAATGGAATATATCCTCCACTCGTCTTCCTACATGATGTAGTATTCCTACATCACCATCTTTCAATTCTACCTCAAATTCTTTGAACTCTTTGCCATTTTGTAATTTAAAATAATCCACAGTTGCTTCTAACTTTACCATTCCCTTCCCAAACACTATCTGCTGATGTTCAGTATCAGCATACGCCGATTCCAAAATCTCACCATAAAATCGCTCTAACCCAAACGTCTTTAATATACTCTGAGCATCCAACACTTCATTTGCCCAATGATTCTTTTCATAACGATCATTAATTGGCCCAATCTTAAAATCGTAGCGGAACAATCCTTTATCTTTCTCAAGATCAAACCCCCCTACTCGACGAATCGTCTCTCCTTTCTGATATATCTGCAAATCTAGTGTATCATAATACTGAAACGTTCGTGTCACATGTTTTTGCAGCAGCACAGAAAAACCATTTTGAGTAATTATCTCTTCTAATCCTTGTAATAGCTTTGCGCAATCATATTGCAAAGGGACATCATATTTCAATTCAATTTCTTTATTCATTTTACTTCACCATTTCATCTAAAAAAGTAACTTTAGTCTCATTTCGCGAATACTCCGGCACATTTATACACACACTTTCCAGTTGCGGATATTTTTGTTTATACATCTGCAGTATAGATTCTTTAAAGAACTCTACAAATTTCTTTGGCACACTTCCATATCTTGTCGATTCCCCATACAGTTGCAATTCTCTATTTTCAATCTGTACTCTCCCTCCACCCAAAACTAACTCTGGCTGTAGTGTGAATCCTTGTACAATCTCCTCATGCAGTGGACGTTGTGCATCATACCCTGCCCACAGGTCTACAGCATAAAGATCAAATAGATACAATCTGTCTGAATTTGTCTGATGTCGATTAATCACAAATTTATGCCCATCACTTCCTATTTTTTCATCGATATATCCTGCTTTCAAGCCAGTCATTATCATTTTTTTATTCCTCCTACTATATTTAGTATTTTTCTTATCATTGTCGTATCACGCCAAGACCCTGCAGCGCAATCCATCTTGCTTTCTCTTGCGACCAGTGTGGATTCTTCCGCTCAAGCATATTTGTTATTTCTTGTAATTTATTATTATCTACCATTTTTATTTACCTCCATATCTGTCATAATAATCTAATTTCTCCAACACCTACATAAAACTTTGTTGAAGAAATTTCTACAACAAAAAGTTTATAAAGAATAACGAATTTCCACTATCCATGCCAACTAAAATCACAATGTTCCCTGGAGATAAGATTCGTTTTTTAACCGATATCCTGCGTAAACAAACCGCCCTTCGCAACCAAATCGAATCCCGTGCCAATATCACTATAGGCTTCTCAACCGCTATCCTCGCCTTCACCCTAAGCCAATCTTTGCAAGGCAAGACAAATACGGGCCTCATCATCATCCTCTCGTTCTCTATTCTCGCTCTGCTCTCTGGTCTGCTTGCGCTCAAACCATTACAACTATTTACCTCTAAAGGTCAAGCCCAAAGCGTGTTCTATCATACCGCTATCGCCAAACAAGATCTCGCCACATACACCAAAAAATTAAAAGACATCACCAATAGCGAACAAAAAGTACTTGAACAATACGCCCTTGAAATTCATAACATGACCTACCACTCGATTCGCATCAAAAAATTCCTCTCCAACCTCTCCATCAAACTCTTAGTATCCGGTATAATCATCGGTGGCATCATAACTCTCATCCACTAAATAATATCTCTTAATACCCTCACACTCCCATGGACATCTACCAAGACACATTATTTCGCGACCTCGAAAAACTCAACTTTACTATCAACGAATCCAAAGTCTACCTCACCTTAGTCAAGCTCGGCCCATCCCACGCCGGTTTACTTGCCAAAGAAACACAACTAGATCGCTCCAGCACCTATAACGCTCTCAGAAATTTAATTGAACGTGGCATCATCTCAACTATATTTGAAAACCAGCGCACCATCTACGTTCCCGAAAACCCCAAGAAAATTCTCGACTACTACAAAGAAAAAGAAGCCATCGCTCAAAATATCATCCCTCAGCTTCAAGAACAATTCAACTTTCAAAAACCAAAAACCAACGTCAAAATATTTCAAGGCTACAAAGGCCTCAAAACTATCTTCCAAGACATCATCGATAAATGCGATTCCAAAAATCCATACTACGTTCTCAGCTCCGAAGGCCACTTCAGCAAAAAAATGCCCTATTACGCTCCCCTATTTCGCAAACAAAAAGAACAAAAAAAAATCAAAACTCAAATGCTCATCCGCGAAACCAGAGAAAAACACACTCTTGGAAAATATTCGCAATACCGCAGCATACCTTTACGTGCAGAATCCCCCGTCACTATCAATATTTATGAAAACAAAGTAGCAATTCTCTTATGGGAAGACACCCCGCAAGCCATTGTCATTGACCACCCTGACGTTGCTCATATCTTTGAAGACTACTTCTCATTCATGTGGAAACATGCCAACATAAAAAATTCAAAGAAATCTTTATAACCTCTCCTCTTTCTTCTCCTCACCATGAACCTCATCGACGACCATTGCCATTTAACCCACGTACTCTACAAAGACGACCTCAACGATGTACTCGCCAGAGCAAAAACCGCAGGCATCAAACGCATCTTAGTTTCCGGTGTGAATCCGCTTTCAAATCGTGAAGTTCTCAAACTCGTCCAACAACATCCAGACATCCTCAGAGCCTCTTTAGGCATCTATCCCATCGACGCCTTAGGTTTAGCCGAAGGCGACAGCGGCCTCCCTCTCCAAAAGACACCAATCGATATCGACCAAGAACTACTATTCTTCAAAGAACACAAAGACCACATCACCGCCATCGGCGAAATCGGCATGGACTTCCATTGGGCAGCAAAAGAACAAACCTATCAACAACAAGCAACTAACTTTCGAAAAATCATTCGCTTTGCCAAAAGTATCAACAAACCCATCGTCATCCACTCCCGTAAAGCCGAAGCCGAATGCATCCAAATCCTAGCCGAAGAAATACCAAATCACGAAATTCCCATAATCCAACACTGTTTCTCTGGAAAAAAATCCTTAATTAAACAAGCCGCAGAGCTTGGTCACTACTTCTCTATCCCTACAAACCTCATCAAATCCGACCAATTCCAAACATTGATAAAATTAGTCCCTTTGCAACAAATCACCACCGAAACCGACGGCCCCTGGCTCTCACCCTATAAAGACCAAAAAAACGAACCTGCTTTTGTCAGAGATGCAATACAAAAGATCGCAGAAATAAAAGGAATCACTCCACAACAAACCGCAGACCAGATTTGGCAGAATTATTGTTTGGTGTATGGGGAGAAATAAACTAAAAGAGAAAAAGAAAAAATAAGATTATTATTTTTTATCGTTATTCAATGCGTATCGAAGGAGTGGAAATGCCTGTTCTGCTTTGTCATGGACATAACTGGATGGTACTCGATACCCCGCTCCACTAACACATGTCTGTTTTCCTTTTTGACAAGTAAATGTTTGTACAGGTTTTCCCGCTTCATTCTTGACAAATCCTATGGGTAGTTTAGTATATCCCCCATCCGTTGTGCAATAAGACCTTCCTTTTTTACAAGTAAACTCTTCTTTCTCAGTATAATCCCCTGAAAAAGTTGTTGGTGTAATCATATCTTCTATAGTGACAACTCTCTGTTCATTTGTAGGAAAATACATTACTATCTCTTTTCGTTGACGCGCAAAATTTTCTGCCACAACACCTACCGGAATACGTTCATCTCCTTTATAGAGTACACGTGCTTCCATAAATAACGAATCACCCTCTTGACATACTTGTCGCGTAATTCTCCCTAACGCATCAACTTCTGGTGCACTATGCGCATACCCCGCACTGGGCAAAGTTGCAATAACTGTTGAGACGATTGCAGTATATAATTTTTGTTGTAGATTTTTCATTGTAATTTCCTCCGATTGAAACTTTTTTTACCCCTCTAATCCTCACTTCTCTCATAATAAGTGTTAAAAAGATTTCTATTTATAAATGTTTTGGTTATTTTGTCACTTAATAGTGGTTTTTTAATTGGCGAAACATTTATATACTTTTAGTACATAACTATGTACTAATGGTACTTACAGACAACGAAAAACATATCCTCACCTCCCTTCTACGTAACTATCAAGAGCAGCTAAGCATCAATGGCTTGGCAAAAAGAACCAACATCACTCCTAAAGGCACCTATAAAATTCTTAAAAAATTAGAACAAGACCATATTGTCCAAAAACAAAGTATCGCCTCCGCTGACATTTATCATCTAAACTTTAAAGATGAAAAAACAAAAGATATCGTCAACTACGCATTAAAAAGCGTATCTCCTCCAAATTCATACGTCAAACTACTCCAAAAAGACCTCGAACATTTATACAACACCACTCATGCCGTTATCCTCTTTGGCAGTACTCTGAGCAAAGGCATACAAGCCCAAGATATCGATCTTTTAATTATTCTTGATAAAAAAAAATTATCCCTCATTCAATCAACAATTAAAGAAATTGAAAAGATCATACCAAAAAAGATTCATCCTCTCTTTCAAACAAAAGCTGACTTTCATAAAAATATCCAAAAACAAGATCCTGTTCTGATAAATTGCCTACAAAAAGGTTTTATATTCAAAGGTCATAACCTCATTTATACTTTAATTAACCATGACGCAAACAGAAAAAAAAATTGACTGGTGTCTAAACAAAGCACAAAAAGAAGGCAAGAAACACAAAGGTCTTCGTAGAATAGCTCCTAATGAATCAGAAGTCCAAAAACATCTCCTGAAAGCCCAGCGTAATCTTCTTCTGGTAGATGACCTCATAAAATTAAAATACAGTGATTGGGCTGTCAGCGCTATTTTTTACAGTATGTACCATTGTTTATTAGCCATTCTTTGGCACCATAGATATGAAAGCCGTAATCAGTCCTGCACCTTTGCTGTTATAGAACAACTCATTCTCGAGAAAAAGATCTCTCTCACGCTTGAAGAATTGCAGCATATTCAAGAAAGCCACACCGACCATGAAGAAACAGTCGTTGATTTGCGTGAATTCTATCAATATGGAACTGAAACCGAAGTGGAACAAGAAAAGATTATCAAATTACAGCAAGAAGCCAAAGAATTTCTAACAAAAGTAAAAACACTCTTACAAAAATAATACTTTAACACAACCAATACCATGAATAACCTTTCACAATCCCTCATCCAATCCCTTCATCAGCACGCCAACAAAGACAAAGCCCTCCTCTCCCAACGCTTCTTCAAAACCGCACATGGTCAATACGGTCACGGCGACATTTTTCTCGGCCTCACCGTCCCACAACAACGTCACATCGCCAAACAATACTTTCACCTCTCTTTACCCCAACTCCAAACACTTCTCCAAACAAATATCCACGAACAACGCCTCATCTCATTAATCATTTTAACCGAACAATACAAAATAGCAACAAAAGAAAAAAACGAACCACAACAGAAAGCAATCTACAATCTTTACCTCAACAACACCAACTGGATTAACAACTGGGATTTAGTAGACATCTCCGCTCCAAATATCGTTGGTAATTATTTACTTGATAAAGAGAGAAACATATTATCTCAATTAGCCCACTCCCCTCATCTCTGGGAAAAACGTATCGCTATCGTCTCCACCTTCACATTCATCCGCAACCACCAATTCCAAGACACACTTCAAATCTCAAAAATCCTCTTAAACGACCAACACGACCTCATCCATAAAGCGGTAGGTTGGATGCTGCGCGAAGTCGGCAAAAAAGACCAAGCAGTTCTCGAACAATTCCTCCAACAGCATCTCAAACAATTGCCCAGAACAACATTACGATACGCCATAGAAAAATTTCCCAAACAAAAACGCAAAGAATATTTGAAAAAATAATATTAACTTCGTTTTCCTCGCCGACTCCAATGATTCTTACCTCGTTTTTTAATTTTTGCCGGTGCCCTCTGTAATCGAGGCATACTCTCTTTTAGAATCCGCAAATAACTCCCCATACTTCCCCACTCAATCTCTAAGCCAAATTGTTTATGAACCACCTTTAGTAATTCCTCTATTGTATAATTACAGCGTGAATCAGAAATACGATATAAAATCCCCTCTTGAGATAACTGTTGGAGTGCATACACTCCTTGAAGTTGTCTAAGTCCATTTCCCGTAATCAACTCTGTTGCAAAAATAACTCTAGTGTCTGGTAATTGCAATGTAAAATTCTGAACCAAGCGATTCGCACTCGAAAGCGAGTATCCCAAATGATCCGCAATATTTTGCTGAGACATCTCTTGTAGATCAAATGGGCTACTACTCAAAATGTATTTTCTTTGAACCTCACACAAATAAGCTGCAATTTTTAACTGATTTTCTTCAAGCCACTTCCAATTGTGTAAAAATTGTCTTGAAAAATTTCCAGGATTATCAGAACCCTGATCTTTAAATTTCTCCAATTTTGCATAAATTGATTCATCCAAAAATGGATTGTACATAATCCCATAATTCCCACAATTTTCAGAAACTAACACTTGCGGTCGCTCTAAATATCGTTGTTCACTAACAGACCCTTGCACGCTCTTGCATATTTGAAGAAAAGATGGATGTGTAAAATAATTTCCCCTAGAGTGATACTCCGGTTCTTGTTGATAGAATTCTTGTACCGCAGCTAAACTTCGATCTAACACATCTTCCAACTCCAACGCCGAAAGTCCCAGTATAGGATTTAAAATCGGCGAACGCGGTTCTGAACGCTGTACTTGTTGCACTCTATAAGATGTTCGAATTTCCAATTCCATTTAATGTGATAAATTGATAATTCTTTATAAAACTTCTGGTAGAATACTACTTATTAGTAAATACAAATCACCTCCTAAACTCCACATTTTTAATATGTTCAAATTCTTTATCCCCTGTAAGAAATTTAATCCCTTTCTCCAACGCCAATTGATACCCTAAACAATCAGCATACGAAAGCTTCTTCTTTCTCTGTTCATAGCGAAACTTCATTGCTTTTTTGATTGTCTCTTTCGTTGGCTCAATAACAAAAGGCAATAACGTCTCAAGCACCACATCTGCTTTTTCTGAACCTGCATCCGCAAGCACCGAATAATACACCTCTAACATATTAAGCAAAGTCAAAATGCCCGTATGCTGCTCAAAATAAGAGATGAATTTTAGATTATTATTCAGATACTCAATTATTGCATAACTATCATAAAAAAATACAGCCATGCCTTACCTCATTACCATCCTTCCCGCATTTCATTTTTAAGCTGTTGGGCTGATTTTTTAAAATGGACTAATCCTCGTAGCTTTGTAATATCTGCAACACTTTTAATTTCAATAATGATCCGCTGATTCTCCTGCAAATGTTCTTTATCCACAATTTCTTTAGGCAGAGTTATACCTAATGAATTTCCCCATTTTCGTGTAACCGTTTCAAATTCGCCCATTTTGGTATAATTAAAGTATAATTATATAAAACTTTCGCAAAAAATATATCTCTTTGAAATAAAACCAAAAAATTCAATTATAATCTTTCTTCCATTTTTCCCATCCAAAACCATTATAAATAATATCCTAAAATACCCTCAAATGTTCAAACTAAACGACGTTTTATACTACATCCTCAAAACCCCTCTTGGCTATCAAGCAAAATTTGAACTAGATGACGGCCTGCACGTTCAAGCAAAAATTGCAAAATTACAAGAACATATCATCATTCACCAAGGTAAACTGTTACACTATTCCCTTGCCGACATCGTTATTCAAGAAGTCAATTCTGCCAACCTAAAAAATCAGTTCAACCCTTATTTCCTTGAAACCCGCCTTCGTGAAATCTACTAAGCTTACTCCACCTTCCGAAACAACTTCTGATAATTAAACCGTCCCAACATATAATCAGGCTTATATAACAAATACGCCACCGCCTCTTTTAACGAATACGCATCTTTATAATCCACAATCGCTTTAATCTGCTCCGGCGTAAATTTATAATCCCTAAAAAATAACGTGCAATACTCAAATTCACTTTGTTTCAACTTTTCATACGTCTTAAAATGATGATGAAGCTTCGCATCATACTTTCGAATCACACCCTGAAATAACCACAACGGATGCTTTTCCCCAAGATTAATATTAGTCACTTCCAACATCCCATTTCGTTCCAATGAAAACTTCTGAAACGCCAACTGTATCATAGAAGTTACTCCTATAATCCCTTTTTCCATTGTCCATCTGCAGATATACAAAAACGCATCATACGTCGCCTTGCCGCATTTCTTCAGCAGCTTTTCTAACGGCTCATGCTCTTTAAAAATATGTTTTCCCTTCTTTTCAATAAGATATAATTTTACATTATTTATAATAAACAAATTCTTAAAACATTGAAACAACCGTTGCTGTTCCGTAAAATTTTCAATCGACCAGATATTATGCGTTCTATCTGCTAACTTTACCTGCATTGCTTTCTCTCGTATCCCCTCATCACGACACTGAAAAATACCAATAATCGACTTATAATAAAAATCACGCTTATGCCGTGTTAATAATCTTGTGATTGCAATAATCTCTTCTACCACTCTCAAGTCTATCTTTTCGCGTACTGCAACAACATTCATTTTCTCCTGCAATTCATGTAACACTACTTTTTCATATGCATCTAACTTTTTTATTCCTTCATTATCCTCTTTAATTTTGATCTGCTCTTTATACAAATCCACTCGTTCCTCAACATAATCATGAATTAACCCCGCACATAATGTAACCACATCATTGACTCCTGCTTTCTTCAGATTCATCACCACATTCAACGGATGGATAAACGGTTTCTCACCATTTTTTCTCAGGGGCATTTGTGCATACAACTCTTTTGTTTCCGTATACAAATAACAAAATAAGCCATACAACAAATGATTGGCAGCAACAAACTCTGTTGCTGCAACAATATTCTTCAATGGCCTCCAATGCTCTAACTCTTTAAATATTGTATACTCTTTAGAAAATTGATTACGTTCTGCCATACTCCACTCACTCTCTGCATCTATTTATATATATCATTCTTTCCCTCTACAAAAAATCAAAAAACTCATCCACAATCGTCTCCTCTTGCGTCGTATCCCTATCATCCTCAAAAAAAGAATCAGTAACTTGTGCATGTATCATTCTGTAACACCTCTAATATGTCTATTAACCAAAAAGACTATATAAATTCACCGTTTAGAAAACATACTAAATAATCTTAATCAATCTTTCAGCGCCTGGAACGCCAAAATATCTTCCGTACTCAACTTCTTCCCTTTCTTTAACTTCTCCTGCACTTCCGCCGTTCGTTCTCGTACTTTCTGAGTATAACTTCGTGTATCATCCTCTTGAAACAACTTGCTCAATTCATCTAC
Organism: Candidatus Woesearchaeota archaeon; assembly: GCA_964201585.1. Lineage (GTDB taxonomy): Archaea > Nanobdellota > Nanobdellia > Woesearchaeales > GW2011-AR9 > JACPNA01. Next base: position 19,181 of record CAXNDX010000001.1, read on the forward strand.
TCTTGCGCTCAGTTCATCTAATTGCTTCTTCATTTCCTCAATTTTTGCTTTCTGCTCTCGTCCTTTTTCATCTAACGGCTTTTGTTGGTCACGCAACTTCTTAATCTCTTCTACAAATACTGTCAACTGTTCATGTCGTTGTTGTGATTGCTGTGCTTTATCCTGAATTGAACGATGTGCATCCTGCGCTTCTCGTCGAGCTTGAGAAAAATCAGCCGTAACTGTATTTGCTTCTTTCCACACATCCCCTAACGCACTTAACTCTTTATATCGCGCTCTCATCCCTTTAACCATTTTTGTTAACTGCTGTTCTTTGGTAAATGGCATCACTTCTGTTTCAATTTTTCGCTCTAACGCTTCAATTTGATGTTTTAATCTGCCCGGTGACTCTGTTCCTTGCATCTTCTCCTGCAATTGCTTCTTTTTTTCATCCACATCTTTCTTCTCAGTAGATTTTTCCTGCACTTGAGAATTTAATTGATCTCGCTGCTCTTTCAACTTCTTCACTTCACCCGTAATAGAATCTCTCTCCCCTTTCATCTTAGAAATTTGACCTGCTCGCGCTTTTATCGTTTCACGTACTTTGCGCAATTCCCCAAACGTCGCTTCTTTTTGTAAGAATAAATCTCGTAACTGCTGACGTAAAGAAGACACTTCTTTTTTTTTCTGCGTATATTCCACACGCAATTCATTTACATTTTGCGAAGATTCATCCATGCTCGTCACTGTGTATAATTAATTTAACTCTTAATATTATAATAAAAAAAATAAATAAAAAACAATTAAGTCTCACACGCATTTTATCCAAACAATGCGCCTAAACCAGCTGCTGCTGCTTCTTCAGACTTCTTAGCTTCTTCTTTAGCTTTTCCTTCGTCTTTCTTCGGTGCTGCTGCTGCTCCTGCCGGTGCTGCTGCAACTGCTACTGGTGCCGCCATTGCTGCTTTCTTAATTGCTTCTGCAATATCTACTCCTTGTAAAGCTGCAACTAATGCTTTCACACGAGCGTCTTCAACTGCAACTCCTGCCGCCGTAAGCACCGCTTTCACATGCGCTTCCGTAATTTCTTTTCCTGCTTTATGTAATAACATAGCAGCGTAGATGTATTCCATGGTATTTTCCTCCTTAATATTATTCTCTCTAGTTTTTATTATTTTATAGTTTTTTTTATTTACAGATTAGCCTCTTCTTTGACAGACAACGCTTCTCGCTCGCTTTGTGCTAACAAGTCATCTTTTGTCTCTTCAGTGATGTATGCCGCATCCATTGCCACAGCTTTAGCTTCTTTGAATGCTTTCTGTAATAATACGTCTGATGTGTCTTTGCATGCATATGCCATTTCAACTGCTAAATTCATAGCCCATTGTGCCGCCTGCGTTACATTTCGTGCAAACTCAGCTTCATCAATATGCAAATGCCTGGAATCAAAAATAAATCCATCTTCCCAGACAGCCACTAAATCTAATCCAATCTCCATTGGCTTGATATCTAAACGCTTTAACACTTCTGCAAGCTTTGCTGAAATCACTTGGCCTTCCTTTGCCACTGTCGTATCAGTCATGATTGCAAGCTTACCTGCTTCTACTTTCGTCTTGATACCAACCGCTGCTAACTCTGAAATGATTGGTCCAGGTGCAAAACTCGTTGGCCCTGCTTTAACAATAATCTCTCGTGGTGCAATTTGACCACCCTTAGCTGGCGCTTCCGATTTATTTTTTTGAATCGTCGCATATAACGAAAATGGATTATCTTTACTTAAGATAATTGCCGGCATTCCTTTGATACGCTCCCGCAACTGTTGAATATTTGGTTTATTTGACTCATCTAACGCTCGTTGTAACAACTTCTTACGAGCCATGCGAATTTTCACACCACGCTTCGCAAGCGTTGAACGCATTACTTGATACTGCTGTGCAGGTAATCTCTCTAAATTAACAATTCCAACGATAGGATACTCTTTAATCTCAGCAGTTAGCTGCTGTACTAGTTTCTTTTTTGCCTCGCTCACCATTGTTAGATCCTCACCGGCTTGCTCATCGTTAACTTGAGCTGCACATTTTTAATATTCTGCGCTTCACTTGGCAATTGTTTTACTGCCGTTTGATAGACAGTTAAAATATTATCAATAATTTCTTCATCAGGTTGACTTTGTTTACCAATCATACACTGCAAATTCATCCCCTTCTTTGCGACTAAGCGAACCGATAAATTTAATCTCTTCACTAACACTTCCATGTTCGCATTTGGTGGTACAACACACCCTAACTTTGGGTTTGGCATCTTACCTTTCGTACCTAAAATCTTACCAAACGATGCCGCAACTTTCGCCATCAATGTTGACTGCGCCACAAAATAATCATACTCTTCTGCTAACTTCTTGGACAGCTTTTTATCCATTGCATACTTTTGAAAATCAGATTCTCTAATAACAAGATCGCAGCATTTCACCGCTGAATCATATAACTGCTGATCAACAAACGCTGCAATTTTTAATTTTGTTCCTTTCGGATAATGTAACGTTGCAAAGAAATCTAACGGTGTCTGCTTAATAACCAGATTCTTCAGATTAAATATTAAATCATACGACTGAGAAAAATTTCTCTTCGGATTCTTCTTCAACTCTTCAACTGCTTTTTGCACTTCTGCTTTATCCATTTAGTAGCCTCCTACAGCGCTGTGTAACACAGATGTAGTATTAACGGTTATGCTAATAGAATGCACCTTATTTATAAAGATTGCGGTAGTGGATTTCTACTTCCCTCTGCAACTATACAGCGCAGAACGTTTTGGCAATTTTCCAGCGTCATAATTCAATTTGTGTTCCGCATATCCCTTCCCTAAATCTGCTTTCTCCATAATCAAATCAAGCCCTGCACGTTTTTCTTTTTTGTCCTCTTTGCATCTGAGAAATCGCATCTCCACTCGTATATATTAACAACGCACTTAATCCTTTGTACATAATTCTCACTCCTCCATTAATTATCACAGAACAGAAGTTGTTTATATAGCTAATGTGTGAAATATTCAAATATTATTATACGCATTTGCTTATTAGTATATTAAACTCAAATGTTTAATATAAGATCACTGCACCTAATTAGATATAAATGTGCAGTTATCTGTAACTGTGAACAAATGTTCGAAAATAATTCCCAGTTACTATAACTCTTACGCCTCCTAGTGATTTTTTTTATGTCTAAACCTTAATAAACCCCAACAACAATACTGCCCAAGCCATGAATACTCCCCCACCCATTACCACAAAAGAAGTCTATCAATGGATCTTTGACACTTCCTTGCACGTCATGCACATCGAATACTTTCTCAATCAGCTGCAAGTCGGTAAAAACGATCCGCAGCGTCCACATGACATCATCGGCCCAGGCAATAAATTCGAATGGGGTGTCATCCAAGGCCTCGCCTCACAATATCTTCCCAAAGGCGAAACCCGCTATCTCCCTCAAATAAAAGCCTCGTTAGATCTTCATCGCAGGCAATATCATCATCAGCAATGGAATTTTCAAAGTGAGACTGCAACTGATGACAGCCTCAAACTTGGCGCCGTTGATACCATCTGTTCCTTACTCGAAAACCGTCCCTACCAAGGCGGCAAGCATACATATAGCGAAATTTATTACATCACCAGTAAAAATTCTGATTCCAAATTTTTCACACTTGGCAACATTCAAAAAGAAATGCAAAAAATCAAACAACCCTCACTTGGCCGCCTCCTCTCCCTACGCGAATTTCCAAATATTGGTATTCCTGCCGAATCATACGACCTCCTCACCACGAGAATCCAAGAAACCCTCACACACCTCAACCAAGAACATAATCTAGATATAATCAAATGTGATCCGTACTTTCAACGTCCTTCATCAAGCCCTGCCATCTTAGGCTGTCAATAGCAATCACACTTCAGCTCTTTTTGTCCGTATTGGTCCTTTCTTTCTCTTAACTGGTTTATTTACACTTCCCACTTCTTTTCCACTCTCTACTTTTGATTCTTGCGTTACATCTTCCTCAACCTTCGGCCTTGGATTCTTCATCTCCTCAACCGTACGTTTAAACGCCTCTACTTGCTTCTCAGACAGCGAACCAAAACGAATACACGCCTCTTTAATATTTCGTAAAAAATAAGACTGCGCATAAAACTCTTTGGGAATATCAAACATCTTCTTATACTCTGGATTCTCAATCTCCTGATCCAACTGCTTCATCTGACACGCTAAACAAATCGGATACTGCTTGCGCGAAAACATCTGCACCATATTTTTCTTACACTGCGCACATCTCTGTTGATATTTTGCAACTGCCATAATATTATTCTCCAATATAATAAATATCCATAGATTTTGAACAAACAATTGGATATTTACTTATTAGTAGAAATCCACAAATGTTCGAAAGTAATGGATTTCTACTATAATTTATCTTTTATTTATTTTTAAATAAAAAAATATTTTTTCTTCAACTTTCACCACTTCTCAAAACACAATTCGCACTTTTCTTTAAATATCTTTTCGTACCATCATAAAGTACTCCCAACCTCAAAATAGAAACCTATTTAAACACCAACAAAATCTCTTTTAACAGGGGGAAGTGGTAGCGAGAAAAAAGCAAACGTATAATGGCGAACAAAGATAAGTAAACAATAATTCGTCGCCATTATATTCTGAGGAACGCAGCAAATGCGGTCAATTATTTGCGTTCCTCATTATGCGTTGTTTTTTGTCTCCAAATATTTTTTAGCACAACAATGGAGAGGTAGTCATAGCTATGCAACACGAAATAGAAAACATCAACCAAGCTCTCGAAGAACATCTCAGCTCTATCAACGACAACTCTTTAGAAATCCAATCGTTGTTTGACTATATGCGTGAAATCGAAGTCAAGATGGATAAAATTTCTCAGCGTCTCGACCAGCTCCAATTATCCTCCGATAAAATTCCTCAAAAACACACCGTCACACCATTAGACAAAACTGAAATGCGCGTATTCCTTACATTCTACACCGAAGAACATCCTTTAACATTTCAAGAAATCGCCAAGAAAGTCAATTTACCTTATACCATGATCCCAGATTGTTTATCCGCTCTAACCCAAAAAGGTATCCCACTGCAGCGCTCCTACTTCAAAAACCAACTCTTCATTAAACTTGATCCACAGTTTAAAGAGATGCAAGCCAAAGAGAATATTGTAAATCTGTCTTTGAGTTCTTTTATGGAATAGATACTTTTTTTTTAACTACAAAAATAATTCTTAAAACTTTCAAACCCTAATTTTTCGCGTTCACCGTTAAATGCACAACTAACCCGCCTTCTCCCGACTTAAAGTACTGTACTTTATCTACATACGTATGCATAAATGACGTCCCTGTACCATTATTCGTACCCGGTTTTGGCGTATTCGTAAACTCATAGAAATCTAACATTCGCTCTCGATGCTTTCCTTCTTTATGCCGTAACACAAACGGAATAAAATCCGCATTAAGAATCCCTCCCTGGTCAATTACTGAAATTTCAAGCGTATCTTCTGCAATTTTATACGTCAACGTTATTTTTTTTGCAGGATCCAGTTTATTACCATGCTGGTGTGCATTCAATACCGCTTCATATAACGCCGTAAAAAAATTAGGATTATATCCTTGATTTTCCGCCTCTCGCCCAATAGGTCCAATAATTTCTCTAATTTGCCCCGCATATTCTTTTCGATTTGTACTTAAACAAAACTCTTTGATAATATAACTTGGCTTAATTTCATACGTAGGAATCTCAAAATTTCGTAAATCGACTGTTCCTTGACGTCGAAAATGCTCCCGAAGAACTGAATCTAAACTATCAACATCAAAAATATCTAGTGCCATACGCTCTTAAAATCAATCTTATTTATAAACATTTCTCTAAAAAGTGTTACTATAAAGTAAAAACAGAAAAAAACGACATCTCCCAAAATCTCAAAAGAGAACTTCTCCAAAAATAACTTACTTCCCTTTCCTCACAAACGCATGCTTAATTTCATCGCCATCAAACCCTTCCGGCGCTTTTCCCGTCATCGCATAATGATACAACGCCGTCAAGTAAATCCCTTGTAAACTCGCACTCACAACACTCAACCCCACCCAATACACTAAAACAATAACTCCCACAATTAACACCGCACTCAGCGAACCACTTAATAACGCAATTCCTAACGGCACAATACCAAGTACTCCCAGCAAAAAGAATATCCCTCCCATCGAAAACTGCCCAACAACCGTCTCCCCCCACGTTTTCTTCAAAATATGCGTAGATCCTTTAATCGATTCAAACACCGATTTATTCTCAAAAATCATCACGGGAACCACAAAAAAAGTAAGCAGCGTCCACGCCATCCCCAAGAGAGACAACACAATTTGTCCTACAAAATTATTCTCTAACTTATCTGAAATCATGCGTAAAATTAACCCAACCGTCGCTGAAATTACCGCCCATAACAAAATATTTGGCAAATGCTTAACCGCCGCATTCATTCCATCTTTAACCGTCGGATCTCCGCCTTGCAGTCGTATCCGCGCACACGCCACTAACCCTACATTAAAAAAAATCACAATAAAATAGCTTAAGATATAATACACAAATAATAAACTATATAACATCACTCCTGGCGCAAATAACTCTGCTACAAATAACGGAATCACAAAAGACAGCAATAGCCCCATTGTAATAATACCTGACAGAATCGGAAACCACATCATCTCCTTATCTTTTAATAAGATAGCATAACTCTGCTTCACAAGTATCCAGCTTCTTGACCAAGTTTCAAACATAACCATCTACAACTCTCGTTCTATTTTTAAAACTTATGGAGAAACTTCCTCATCCGAAAACCTTTCCTAAACTGTTCGCGCAGTGCTTTAGAATCAACTTGTGTTAAAATCCTTTTCAATTTCTTCTCCCCATAGGGGATATACCTCCATTTTAATACGCAACTTTCTTCATCATTAATATTTTTGATACAAACATCCATATTTACATAAAAATTAGCGAGAAAGCCTCCAGCTTTAGCTGGAGGATGAATCGCAGTACGCTGATTTTTATGTTCAAGAAAATATGCAACGACATATTTTCTGAACAGAAAACCGAAACAATCGGTTTTCTTGTTCCGAAAACTCGCCAATGTAGGCGAGGGCGTAAAGCCACGGCTTTTAGCCCGCGGATAGTTGCCGCAAGGCAACTTGAGAACCGCAGTGACCCTAGCCCGAGTAGGCGAGTTTTCGTTACACTTAACTTGCAGAACTCTTTAAACTTTTCTCTATTTTATAACTTGTTATACTTCTCATTTAAATCCACTTGGGCCAATGGTTCGAAGAATATGCTTTATCTCATTAATTGTTTCCTGTTGATGATTTTTATCTGACATTCGTACGAATTGTAATAACAGGTCAATCAATTTTTTCTCGTCAAGGCATCGTAATCTGAAGCCATCTGTAATGAAATAAACTCTAAAATTCTTATATTTTAATTCTTTTATTACAATTCCACCAACAGTACCTAGAATTTTTCTTTTATGTGGTGATGTTTCAAGAGATTCTAATAAATCAAGTATTTCGTGTGCTTCGCCTTTAAATTTAGTTGAAATTTCTTCAAATAAAGACTTTACGATTTCAATTTTGGCCATCTTTTATTTAATTCTTTTCTTGCTTCGTCTATCGACAGTGTGTCTTTTGAAGAGAATAAAAATTGGCGTAATTGTTCTTTTACAGCGAGATCGTACATTCTTTTGATGATGTCTTCATAGGTATCTTCTTTGGAGCCAAAAGTACTTATCTGTTGTTTTGTTTCCGCGCTGATTTGGATAGTTGTGTTCATTCTATATCTACTATAGTGGCCATAGTATATAAATATTTCGCCAAAATTCACTCCAAATCCCTACAATTCCAAAATCACTTTCTTTAACCCTGGCACTCTCTTAAAATCACTATCTAACGTCAATAATGTATCTCCTTTCTCCATTGTCACGGCTGCGATAAATAAATCAAATTGTGCAATTCCTAAACCTTTCTTTAACATCTGATGCAGCACCTCAGAAAAAAGTAAACCGCTGCGATACGTTGTTTGTAAAATTGTGTATTGTTCTAACCTCTCTAATATCCTATCTTTATTTTTATCATTCTTGCCTAAAATCCCATAATAAAATTCGCAAAAAGTGAAGATCGTAATTGCCAATTCCACATCCGGCGCATCTTTTAACACCGCAATTTGTTGAATAATCTTTTCATTTCCTTTTTCTACTTCAATTAATACGCTTGTATCAAGTACAAATCCCATTCAGAACTTCCTCATTTTAAACCCTTTCCTAAATTCTTCACGTAGTACCTTAGAATCTACTTGTGTTAAAATTCCCTTTAATTTTTTTTCTCCATAAAGAACCTTCTCCCAATTACTTCCCTGACATGCACTATGATGTTCTTTGATGACTTTTGCAAAAAAATCCCCCATCTTTACTCCATGCCGTATTGATTCTGATTTAAACACACACCATTCTTCTTCATTTATATTTTTGATACAGACATCCATCTCTTCACCTAACTCGCAGAACTATTTAAACTTTTCTATATTTTATAACTTGTTATACTTTTTTTAAGATAAAATAACCTTTCATACCCCTACGTCCTTGGCACATCTGTAGGTGAAACAACTTTTGTTCGAATATGATAATGCGTAGAGTGCCCCGGCTCATGACGTAATACCCCTCCAACCTCATTCCATCTCTGCATCCCATACTTTCCAACCACATACGACCGTAATCCATTAATCAATTTCTGATCTAGAAAAATCATCTCAACCTCAAACGGCCCTCGTACTACAGAATCAATAAACAACCAATTCGCATCAAGCGCCTGAGTATTATTAAAATCCGGATGTAACCCTCCTCTCTTTTTCATTTTAGTTGTGGCATTATAATATCTTCCTTCAACCACGTCATACCCATAAATCCCCACATCTACATCTCGACCATTATGATGACTTTTATGCGGTCGTAATCTCCCTCCTCCTTCCCGACTTAAATCATGCACAACCAACGGCACATCATACACCTCTTTCATCACACATGCCGAATAATTGATCACATCAACCAACTCTTGGCGTCCATACGTCCGTTCAGGTTTTCGTATCTCTACTAACTCGCTCTCTTTCAACTTCATCTGTGAACGACCAATCAATCCTCGCAACCCTGAAGCTGGCATTCTATATTCATTTAATTTTACTCGACACATCACCTGTGGCCTATGCTCTTGTTCATTCATCTCTACCATACACTGTTCTAACGTTTTCCCTTCAGAAACAAGCCCCGTATATTTTTCTCTCTTATCCTCATTAACTTGTTTCACAAAAGAAGGAATATACTCCTCTGCTCTCACATAAGAACTATGTGCAGCTGCAACTGCTCCGACGACAAACGGCAGCAATCTTTTTCCAATTAAATGTAAATATTCTTTCATTCTTCTTAGTATCTCACGTACTCTACACCTAAACCAAGAACATACATTAAATCTATTCATCGGATTATTTGTAAAAAAAGTAAAAATAATCTAAAAACAACCTCAATCTAAAATAAAAAAATAAATCTATTTTCATAAAGTGAACTGCTTTATCAAAAAGCATATACTGTATTTGTTTTTCACTTCAACTTCTTCAACTTATGAAATATCAATATCGGATACAACAAAATCAACACGGCATACATTCCAAACAATAACCCATACCACTCTTTGTAAAATAACAGTCCTGCCATCGCCAACGTTCCCGCTCATCCAATATTCAAAAACAACTCTCTACACCACCAAAAATTCATATCTTTTTCTTTCACATCCATACTAATTGCCAATCGTACCGGCGAACTAACTGTTGCTATAACTGTATACACTCCCATCACAACTAAAAACCATACCAATGTAGTTGCAAACATAAATCCAATCGCACACAAAAATAACGACGAAAATAAAACCACAATATACTTCTTTCGCTCCTGTGTTCCATCTGACACCTTTGCCACAAAAAACCCCGCAACTACCCCTGTAATTGCCACATAACTCCAAAAAAATCCTACTTCGGTTTCATTCTGCAAAAATCTCAGCGCATACACACTTAATATTACCGAACTAAAGAAATGTAATGCTCCCTCAAACATCGATATCGTTTTCAACCCTTTAAACCGTGCAATCGCCTCCCCTCGCTGCACCTTCCACACAACATCAGGAACTTTTCGCCAAAACCACCACATCGCCATAAAATATAATCCCGCCATCAGCAAAAATAACCACTTATATCCATAAAGCCGCATCAACAACGCTCCAATTGGTGGAATAATCATCGTTAACATTCCCGGTGCTACCATATAACTCCATGAATCCTGTGCATGTCTTGCTGAATGCGACTCCTGAAAAAAAATCATATTCAACGGCACCCAGAATAAAATAATTAATCCTGCCCAACCAATAACATACACAAAAAACGCAATTTGCAAAGGCAATACAAAAAATCCAAACGCCATAACACAATTCAACATAAAACTCATACGCAAAAACCACTTACTCTTATACGTAGTCAAAAAAAACAACATCACTACACTCACAATCGCAAGAGCCATATATCCAAAAATAAAAATCCACTTCCCATATCCCTGTTCGCGTAATAAAAACGGTAAAAAAAGAAATGAAATCGCCCAAAATCCCGTTTGTGTAAGCAGTAAGCGCAAGGGTAAAGAAAATCGTAAATTAAATCTCATCATCACTGCTCCCTATTTTTATACTACTCTCATTCTCTTAACACCGCAACCATTCGTCGTAATATAAGATCCTCACGTTCCATGGACCCTTTATGAAAATCAAACCACACTCCATAAAACCACTCGCGTGAAAACATCCTCATTGAACCATAATGTGGATCCTGCACATAAATATTCTTATCATCAATTCCTGCCACAAGTGACCAATGTCCCTCATCAGTTGACCACCATTGCACTAACACCGGAATATTCTGAGTAATATACTCATTCACATTCGCAAATTGCGCAGTATCAATCACTCTTGTCTGCAATCCAAAATAGTTGCACCCTTTGATAATCCCATCTAACGACACCCCTTTCTCACGTGTCGCTCCACACACCTGGGCAATCTCCTCTTCTGTTTTCTCACTCCCATAAAAATCAAGAATCATCTTAAGACATGCCGGTCCGCAAAACCCTGGTGACTGTGTAAACGGCTTATAATGCATCATACTCAACTACTCACTCAACCCTTGTTTATATAACTCTCGCAAAAACATATTTCCTTGCGCCGCTCGTTCTGCTGTAAATCGTGTTGCGTTATATCCATCTTTTCGTAAATATCTATTTAAAGATGTTGAAGGATTAATTCCACTCTGTGTCATCTCAATTATGGGATTAAGATATCCTTGCTCTGATTTAGACAACCCTTGTTCTGCAAATTGTATAATTTGACCCACATACTTCTGCATATGCTCAGATGTAAGCCCATATCTAATCGCTTCCTGTTCTAACATTCGTAACGTTCGCAACGTTGGCAACACAATTTTTCGCTCCGAAAACTCATACTCATTATCTCGTTGCGCAATCTCAACTTTAATATTCTCTTGTAACATTCTATCATTACACCCTTTATACAATGCCATGGCTCCTAACCCATACTGCAACGGCGTGCTGTCACATGTTCGTATTTCAAACGTTCCTGTTTTTCCAATTCCATCACGTGTACGAATCGGTGCATATCCTGTATTTTCTGGTGTAAACAACGAACCAAACTTTTCCGCTGACATTCCTGACGCACTCTGCCACTGCCAAAACCGTTCAATATTCTGCTTCTCCAACTCCTCTAACGTCTGCGGATAGTCCTGCAGTTGCGCATGCAATGGAAACGCTGAAAACACATGATACCTCATCAATTGGATTCGATGGCAATTCAAACTATTCAAGCCATCATAGCGTAAAGGTGACGTCGATGTAACACCATACGACATCGGATCAAGTGCATATAACAACTGAAACTGCGCTAATTTTTTCTTCTCATTCGTATCTTGAGAAATATGAATATGGATTCCTGAAATCGTATTAATCTTTAAATTCTTCTCCCTGCCAATAATCGTATCATACGCATCATACCTCTCTTTACCTTCACGAGTAATTCCTTTTCCTGCTCCATACTCACTTGCCGCTACCGGATACACTCCATAATCAGCACAAATCTGTTCTAACAACCCTAATTTCTCCCTCATCTCTATTGCCAATTCACTAATTGTCTCCAGAGGTTTAGAATTATACTCTACCTGTGCTAACGTCGCTTCGGCAACAAAACAACTCGGATTTCGTCTATCACCTAGAACTGTATCTGCTATATTAGAAAGATACCCCTCTTTATCTATCAAATTCAATTCCACTTCCACACCTATAGATGATTGACTCATAATGTTATACCTCTTTTATCACAATTATTTAGCAAACATAAATTTTATTTGTAATCTATTATTTGTCTAACTTTCCTGAACGTTCTAACGCTTCTGTCGCAATTCGCACAATTAACTGATCATACGTCATTCCCGCACCCTCAATCATATTTCGTAACGTATCCCCAGTACTATGGATATCTGGATTAGCATTAATATCAATAATATACGGCACCGCTCGCCCTTGATCATCTCGTTTCACACGATAATCAAACCGTCCATAATCAGTTATTCCAAACAATTCCGCAATTCTTCCTGTATAATATTTTGTCATCTCCTCTAACGATTCTGGCAAGCCCGAAAATTCTGCCTTTGCCACTTCATCCCATTTAATATCATAATCCCGAAACTTCGCTCTCCCCTCAAATCCCTTGCGGAACGCAAAATGCGCAACTTTCAAATACGATTTATTCGCATTTCCCACAAAAAAACACGATAACTCTTTAAAATCTGCATCTTCCAGATACTCTTCTAACACCCACTGTGTCAAATCTCCTTTCTTTTGCTGTATCTCTTGTACTTTACCGCTCACCTGCTCAGGAGTATACATCACCGAATCTTTCGTCATGCCATAACTCCCATACGAATTACGCTGCTTTAAAATAACCGGAAACTTTTGTCCATTCCTCTTCTCGCTCATACCATCTCCCACTTCATCCCATTGCGAAAGTAATTGTACTTGCGGCGTTGGAATTCCCATCTCTTGCGTATATAATTTTGTAATATACTTATCTAACGTGCTTCGTAACACCGCACTTCCTGATCCCGTAAACGGAATTTTCAACACTTCCATAAACGACGCAATATGTGATTCATATGCAATATTTTGATAAATCCCTAAATCTGCACAATTGAATACCAAATCAACTAGATTCCCTTCTTTTAACCGTTGCAAACCTTCTACCCATCGCAAATGAGTATCCAAATACAATCCTGCCACTGTATGCCCTTCTTTTCGTAATGCCTCTGTCACATCTTGTTGTATACCCCAAGAATTTTGTACTGGTTTTAGTTCACTTTCACTAATCCCTTGATGTAATACGATAATATTTGCCATATAAATCCTCTTTTCACTTTATTATTCTTTTCTTTCTATGATTAATCACATTTCTCAAACTATTAAAACGTATTTTTCATATTCTTTTCAAAACAGAAAAATATATAAGTAAAAAACACTTTTTCACAAAGAATAAGAACTTTCAACAAATAAAAATAAAATATAACACACCCCATGCTCCACAAAAAAGATTTACGGCTCTTATATGAACTCGATAGCAACTATCGTAAAACATTTACTCAGATCGGTAAAAAAATAAGAATGAGCGAACAATTAGTCAGCTATAAAATACATTCATTTGAAGAAAAAAAAATTATTCTTGATTATGTTCCTAATATCGACTATTCCCGTTTCGGCTACCTTACGTTTATCGTCTTCTTCAAAGTCCATTACATCAACGAACAGAGCTTTGAACGCCTCACTCATAAACTCAAACAACATGAAAATATCACCTCCATAATTGAATGTGACGGCAACTATGATTTGATGGTCACCTTCGCCGCAAAAAACCCCTCCTCTTTCAACAAAAAATTAAAACAATTAGTCTCTGAAAATCCAAAAGAACTTCGTCATCATACTATTCTTACAACCGTTGTAGAACATCACTTCCCTCGCAGTTATTTAATCGACTCAGAAGACCGCTATGACACCATTTTAGGCGGTGATCGTGAAGAAATCAAAATTGATCAACTCAATCTTAATCTCATCAAATCATTAATCAACGGCAAGAAAAAAGTAATTGACATCGCGCAAGAAATAAAAATCACTCCTAAAACCGTCATCACACACTTAAAATGGCTCGAAGAGCAACAAATCATCAAAAGCTATCGCCTCTTACTCAATCCTAAAGCAATGGACGTCTTTGCCAATATCATTTTAGTCAGATACCGCAATATTACATTAGAAGACGAAGAAAACTTCCGTCGCTTCTGTAAATACCATCCTAATGTCGTTGAATTCACTAAAACATTTGGCGAATGGGATGTCGTCGTCCACACCGAAACAAACCATCGCGAACAATTCCGTAAACTCTCATTGCAGATTCGCGAAAAATTTGAAGACATCATCGAAGCCAGCGACAACTTTCGCGTATTCAACATCCCCAAAAAACAATATCTTCCTCAAGAAATATTTAACGAAGAAAACTAAAAATCACTTTTCAAAAAGCAATCTTTTTTCAATACTTCATTTTCTTCAATACTTTAATTTCTTCAATACTTTAATTTCTTATTTGAAATATAACCTCTCAAGACCAGGAATATTTATAAATCACTTTCTTTGCCAAAAAAAAATGATTATCACAAATTATATCTCTGAAATCAGTCGCTATCCTAATCTCACAAGAGAAGAAGAATACTATCTCGCACAAAAAGCAAAATTAGGAGACAAAGAAAGTAAACATACTCTCATAAAATCAAATCTTCGTTTTGTTGTCTATCTTGCTAAAAAATATCATCATCCTAAATACAACAATTTAATTGACCTCATTCAAGAAGGCAACATTGGTCTGATCAATTCCATAGATAGATACATACCCCAGTCTGGCAACAGATTAATAACCTATGCCGCATACCACATTAAAGAACACATCATTACTTACTTGAAAGATAATCGATTTCCCATCGAGACGACAACAGAAGAAAAACGTCTCATTCCTAAATTAAATCAATTCAGACAACAATACACCCAAGAAAAAGGAACTATTCCCTCTCTTGAAGAAATTACTTCCTGGCTCAATCAATATGCCCAAAAAAGATATGACTCAACCGATGCCCTTTCTTTACTAGAACTCAGCCAGCAATCTCTAATCTATTTAGACACTCCTCTTAACGATAAGAAAACAGAAAGCTGGCACGATCGCATTCCCCATTCTACCCTCACAAGTTTAGATCATCTCGAACAACACAACTATCAATCAATAATTGAAAAAACAATTGACGCTCTAGAGATAGAAGATAACATAAAATATATCCTCCTCGCTCA
>CAXNDX010000002.1:0-28613 GCA_964201585.1 Candidatus Woesearchaeota archaeon
AGTGCATTTAACTTTTTTTGATAGAAAAAAGATATTTGGGATGTTGTTCTAAATTTTTTTAAGATTTAAGTATTATTTCTTTTGGAGGGGTTGATTCTATTAATAATTGATTATTATTTATCAATTATTAATTAATTATTATTAAGTACTACTTAAAGATGTTCATATAATTATATAAATAACTTCCATTTGAAATGTATATAATTAAAACCTATAGATAGAGATATTTATCTCACACTTCCGCTTACTTTATATATGATTGTGGTTGTGATTTAATAACCTTGTTTTCCTTTGGAAACTGAGCTGTTGATCAATATCATCAAAATCAAATAAATGTTAAAGTTGTAATTAAATTAGTGATTTCCATCGGAAATAAGGGGGTGACGGTGTTGTTTGAGATTAAAATAAGCATGAGAATACTAATCAAATCATAAAAAAGGTAAAATAAAATGAAAATTGGTAATTTTTTTGAAATTTTTTTGAAACAAGATTCGCTTTTTATTGATAAATCTGTACTTTCTTCTTCTTATATGCCAGAAGAAGTGTTATATCGCGAAGATCAATTACAAGAAGTAGCTAATATTCTCGCTCCTGCATTAAAAATTGAAAAACCATCTAATCTGTTTATTTATGGTAAAACAGGTACGGGAAAGACACTTTCAGTGAAATATGTTACTAAATCTATGCAAGAAATTGCGGCAAAAAATAAGATTCCTGTGATGTTTATTTATATTAATTGTAAATTAAAAAGGGTGGCAGATACCGAATATAGGCTGATTGCGCAATTAATTAAAGAGTTTGGTCAAGATGTACCAGCTACAGGACTGCCTACTGATGAAATTTATACTATTTTCTATAAATTGTTAGATGAAAAGAAACAAATTGTATTATTATTATTAGATGAAATTGATCAATTGACCAAAAAAATAGGTGATGAAATTTTATATAATCTTACGCGTATTAATAGTGAACTTAAAAATTCACAAATTTGTCTTATTGGCATTTCTAACAATCTTATTTTTTCGGAACATTTAGATCCAAGAGTTAAATCATCACTTTCTGAAGAAGAGTTAATATTTCCTCCTTATAATGCGTTACAAATCCAAGATATTTTGCGTAAGCGGGCAGGGGGAGCGTTTAAAGAAAATGCGATTGAACCAGGAGTGATTGAAAAATGTGCGGCGTTTGCGGCAAGGGAGCATGGAGATGTACGAAGAGCGATAGATTTATTGCGAGTGGCGGGAGAATTGGCGGAACGAGGAGGGCAAGTTGCAGTAACATTAAATCATTTAGATGATGCGGAACGTAAAGTGGAATCAGATAAAATTTTAAGTGCGATTACGAATCAACCCAAACAATTTCAATTAGTATTATATGCTATTTTTTTAATAAGTCCACAGCGCAAGCAGTTTTTCACTGGTGAAATTTATGAGATTTATGCGACATTATGCAAACAACATAAATTGAATGTACTTACTCAACGGCGTGTTTCAGATATTTTAGCAGAATTAGACATGTTAGGTATAATTAATGCTAAAATTATTTCAAAAGGGCGTTATGGCCGGACAAGGGAGATTTCGCTGTCTTTAGATGAACTTTTTATTGCAAAATTGAAAGAAATAATAGAAAAGTCGTTACAAGGGTCATAATTAAACTAAAAATTTCATTTAAAATTGTCATATTCCACTCAATTTGAATAATTGTACCAAACAAGTATCAAACTCAAAGCGAGTTTGATTATTTAAATCATTTAAATCGTTTATTACGTCATTTCCATGGAACCATCCCAAAAATTAATTGAAGAACTGTTTGAGAAAGGTATATTGATCAATAAAGATTTTTTTGAAAAGTCTTCTTCCTCTTCTCAAGAATCAGAACTTACGGAAAAATTGTTAGAAAAAATTACAGTTGAATCTGATTTAGTGGTACTTAGTTCTGATTATGTAGAGGTATTAAAACAATCTTCTTCGTTAGTTGATTGGTATGAAATTGATAAATATAGAGTTGATGCGGAAAAAGATAGGGATGATGAATTATATCAAACCCAATTGCAATCATTTAAAACGTCTTCTTTGACTGTTGATGCTTCGATTTCTAATTCTTCAATGTCTGTCATACATTCATCTAATTCTTCTACATATTTTCCAAATGATTATCTTTCAAAAAAAATAGATGAAACTGAACGGGTCGAATCACAACAAGTTACTAGTTTAGAAGTAACTTTGGATAGTTCAAATAGTTCTTCATTTAAGACAACTTCTTCTTTTTTAGAAACGTTACATTCAACAGGTCTTACACCTCTAGAAGTCAATTCTTTGAAATCGGTATCTTCATTGTCTTCTTCTCTTTCCAATTCTTCGTTGGTTTCTCCAACTCACTTTTCCCCAATGGTGCCTTCTGTTTCATTTAGTTCTCCTTTACAACAAACAATCAATATTGTTTTATCTTATAAAAATACACCTAAAAAATATACCGTACAAGATTTTACACAATTTTTTTTAACACGTTATATTTATCTTGAAGGTATATTACGCAATCGCCAGGAGTTACAAGGACTTACAACTATAAATCGAGTATTACAAAAAAAAGAAAAAGAGCAAGTATCAATTATTGGGATTGTTGAGGAAATTGGGGAGACAAAAAATGGAAATTTGGTGCTTAGTTTAGAAGATAAAACTGGAAAAATTAAAGTAATTATTTCAAAAAGTAAAAAAGAGTTATATACGATGGCAAAAGACGTGGTGCCTGATGAAGTAATTGGAATTTTGGGTACTTCGGCTGATAAAATTATTTTTGGTGAAAGTATAGTTTGGCCGGATATTCCTCCTGACCACGAACTTAAAAAAGGAGATGATGAAGAGTATGTTATTTTTCTTTCAGATATACATGTTGGTTCTAAATTATTTTTAAAAGAGGAGTTTGATCGTTTTTTACGTTGGCTTAATGGGAATACAGGGAGTGAATCACAACGAGAGGTGGCAAAGAAAGTCAAATATATTATCATTGCAGGAGATTTAGTGGATGGAGTGGGGATTTATCCGGCGCAGGAAGAAGAATTAGAAATTAAAACTATAGATGGGCAATATGCAGAATTTACACGATTAATTCAACAAATTCCTGTGGAGAAGCATATCATTATGTGTCCGGGTAATCATGATATGGTGTATTTAGCGGAGCCGCAACCGGTGTTTTATCAACAGTTTGCACCGGGACTATTTAATTTACCAAATGTAACTTTAGTTACAAATCCGGCGATTGTAAATATAGGAAAAAAAGAGGGATTTTCTGGTTTTGACATTTTATTATATCATGGGTATAGTTTTGATTATTATGTGGCAAATGTGGAATCTATTCGAAATCAAGGTGGATATCATCGAGCAGATTTGATTATGAAATTTTTGTTAAAGCGTAGGCATTTAGCACCTTCGTTTAAGTCAACACCTTATTTTCCTGCACATGATGAAGATCCATTGTTGATTAAGAAAATTCCAGATTTTTTTATTACAGGACATATTCATTATTCGTGTGTGGCTAATTATAAAGGGGTTACGATGATTAGCGGCAGCTGCTGGCAGGGAAAAACAACATTTCAAGAAAAATTAGGTCATCAACCAGAACCGGCAAGAGTTCCGATAGTCAATCTCAAGACACGAGAAGTAAAAGTGTTGCGATTTGGCTAGAATTCAAATATTACATATATACTGAAGGCACTAATTAATCGAATAAATACTTAGTGCCTTCAGATTATAGTTAACGCATTAAAATGTTTGAATATTTAGTGCGTTAACTATAAGTTGTATTTATTTGAATATGGCTCTTTGAAAATATTAATATTATGGCAGATTCAATTTCACCCACAATGCAGGCGTATTTTGATAGTTTGACGGCTGAAGTGATGAATTGTTATGCTATTACGGCTAAAGCGCGAGCGTTGGGATTAGATCCTGAACTTGAGGCACCGATTCCATTGGCAAAAAACATGGCAGAGCGGGTTGTAGGGCTTATTTCTGTTGTGGCACCACAAGTATTGGGCACAGGGATAACTTTGCGCATATTAGAGCTTGAGAAAGAATATGGGCAATTAGATTGGCGAGTTGGATTTAAAATTGCAGAAGAAGTGGCAAAACAGATGTTTTGTACATTTGAAACAAAAATTGAAGCGATGGAAGTTGGTATTCGTATCGGCTTTGCGTATTTAACGTTAGGGATTGTTTCAGCGCCGTTGGAAGGGTTTATTGGGTTAAAGTTGAAAAAACGTAGAGATGGTAAAGAGTATTTTGCGTTGCAATATGCTGGGCCGATTAGGGCAGCAGGAGGAACCGCAGGTTCGACTTCAGTTATTCTTTCAGATTACGTGCGGGTGAAGATGGGGTATGCAACATATGATCCTGATGAAGCGGAAATTAATCGATATGTTACGGAAATTCATGATTATCATGAGCGGGTTACTAATTTACAATATCACCCTTCTGATGAAGAGATTAAATTTATGATTTCACATTTGCCGGTAGAAATTGATGGGGATGCGACAGAACAAATTGAAGTATCAAATTATAAAGATTTGCCGCGAATAGAAACAAATCTTATTCGGGGAGGGATGGCGTTAGTTGTCGCGGAAGGATTAACCCAGAAGACGCCAAAGTTGTGGAAGCGATTATCTAAGTGGGGGAAGACGTTTGATTTGGAGTGGGAATGGTTAGCTGATTTTATTAAGTTAAAAGAGCAAATTCATTCGGCACATTCGTCAAAAAAATCTGAAGGAAAAAAGGAGGGAGAGCAGAAAAGAACAGTTAAGCCCAATAATACATTTATTATGGATTTAGTGGCGGGGCGGCCGATACTTACACATCCGATGGGGGTGGGTGGGTTTCGGTTGCGTTATGGGCGGGCACGAACTTCGGGATTTTCGGCAACGGCAATACATCCAGCAACAATGTTAGTGCTTGAAAAATATATTGCGATCGGCACACAATTGAAAGTGGAGCGGCCAGGGAAAGCGGCGACAGTTACGGTGTGTGATGTGTTAGAAGGGCCGATTGTAAAATTAAAAGATGGTTCGGTAATGCAGTTTTATACAGATGAACAAGCACGGCAACATCTTACTCAAGTGGATATCGTTCTTTTTTTAGGAGATATTTTGTTTAATTATGGTGATTTTTCAGAAAATGGACAGATGCTTGTGCCAGCAGGGTATTGCCCAGAATGGTGGGCGTTAGAAGTTGAGACGACATTGAAGAAACTGTATGCTGAACAGACATTTGAAAAGGGAGTGATACAATTACAAATTGAGAAAGAACGGTTGGAGATGTTATTGCAAGATTATTTTTATACATATCCTTCGTTTGAGGAAGCGGTTGCAATCAGTAAAGAGTTGAATGTTCCGTTTCATCCTGATTATACTTTCTATTGGAAGTTGATATCTTATGAATCTTTTATTCAATTTATCAATTGGTTAAAAACTGGTAAACTAAAACGTGATCTTAAAGGAATTACTAAAATAATTCTCCCTTATTTTGAAAAAAATAAATTGGATGTTGAAGGAAAAAAAGTGTTAGATGAGGCAGGGATTGCACATTTAATTGTGAATAAAGATAATTTAGTGATTGAGGAGAAAGAAGCGAAGTGTTTGGGATTACATCTTAATATTTTTACCCAAGAACAATTGTTGAATATTTCTTTTTCTGATTTGGAAGCGGAAGGACAAACTGCTTTGGATATTATTAATAAAGTTAGTTCGGTGCGGTTACGAGATAAAGCAGGGACGTTTATCGGGGCGAGGATGGGTCGGCCGGAAAAAGCGAAGATGCGAGAGATGACTGGTTCACCACAAGTGATGTTTCCAGTAGGGGAAGAAGGAGATAGGCTACGTAGTTTTCAATCGGCGATGGAGGCTGGTAAAATAAAAAGTCAGTTTCCTTTATTTTATTGTACTGCATGCAATACTGAGACTATTTATTCAAAATGTGAACGGTGTGGGGGGGTGAACATTAAAAAATATCATTGTCGAGTGTGCGGTAATTTGGATACAGATACTTGCAGACACGGGAAAGCAGTTGCATATAAAAATCAAGAGATTGATATCAAATATTATTTTTTGAAGGCAAAAGAATTGGTTGGTATGAAAACTCATCCTGATTTAGTTAAAGGTATTCGTGGAACGTCAAATAAAGAACATATTGTTGAACATTTGGCAAAAGGGCTGTTGCGGGCTAAACATAGCATTTGTGTGAACAAAGAGGGAACGACACGTTATGATTGCACAGAATTACCCCTTACCCATTTCAAGCCGAAAGAGATTAAGACTTCTGTTATGAGGCTGAGGGAGTTAGGGTATGTTACAGATATTCAGGGTAAAGATTTAGTTAATGATAATCAGGTGTTAGAATTAAAAGTGCAAGATGTCATTCTCCCTGGCTACGGTTCATTGGATGAGTCGGCACCAAAAGTGTTGAGCCGGGTTGCGAATTTTATTGATGATTTATTAATTAATTTTTATAAATTGGAACCTTATTACAATATTAAGAAAGAAGAAGATCTAATTGGCCATTTAATTGTAGGTTTGGCGCCGCATATTTCCGCGGGGTTAGTTGGCAGAATTATTGGTTTTTCTGATACACAAGGGATGATTTGTCATCCAATGTATCATGCGGGGATGAGAAGAGATTGTGATGGTGACGAGGCGTGCGCAATGTTATTGATGGATGCGCTCTTAAACTTTTCTCGAAAATTTTTACCCAATACACGCGGGTCTACGATGGATGCAGCTTTAGTACTTACTGGCTTGCTTAATCCGACTGAAGTTGACGACCAAGTGCACGGAGTGGATACAGTATGGAGGTATCCTTTGGAATTTTATGAAGCAGCGTTAGAGTTAAAAAATCCTTGGGATGTTCGTTATGGGCCGGAACAGAAAAAAATTGAACAAATAAGTGACAGGTTAGGTAAACCTAGTCAATATGAAGGGTTTGGATTTACTCATCCGACGGATAATTTCAATAAAGGGGTTAATTGTTCTGCGTATAAAACGGAGCCGTCGATGGCGGATAAGTTAGTTGGACAAATGGAAATTGCACGAAAAGTGAGGGCGGTTGATATGGATGATGTCGCTAAGTTAGTAATTCAGAAACATTTCTTGAAAGATCTTAAAGGAAATTTTCGTAAATTTTCGATGCAGCAGTTTCGGTGCGTGAAATGTAATGAAAAATATCGCCGACCGCCACTTATTGGAAAATGTTCAGAGTGCGGAGGGAAGTTGATTTTTACAATTTCAGAAGGGTCGGTAGTGAAATATTTAGGGGCGTGTATTATGTTGTGTGAAAAGTATAATTTTTCGCCGTATCTTAAACAAACAATCGATATGCTGCGTATTAACGTTGATAATTTTTTTGGCAAAGAGAAAGAGAAGCAAGTGGGGTTGGCGGGGTTTATGGGTGCGGCACCTGTTGATGTTGGAGGGGAACAGATAGAAGTAGCGGTTCATGAAGACGATTAATTTTTTTTGAAAATTATATAGATTATTCTGGTAATTAGAGTATTCATTTTGCCAGAATTATTTAATAAGACAATTCTATTTTTTGTATCTTAATCAACAGAATTGTCTATATTTATTATATTTTTATATCTATTATAAATTTATTCTAGGACAACTTCTGCATGAGGTATGTCTTGCACAATCAATACGTTCTTTTCTTCGATTAGGTCTAGAGATATACCAAGTGCAACTGAATTTTTACCGGTAAAATGGATTATGGAGCCGCTGTGCATTATTACTTTTGTTTTTTCTTCATCCATTTCTTCGCCTTGGTAAAATTGACTGCGAAGGTCGAGTTGGCGATTGTCTTCATGGAAATATTTGCCGAGAATTTCTGTGTCTGTTACGACTATGATTAATCCGTGCGGGCCTTTTTTATTGGTAACGGTAAACATAAAGATAGGTAGTAATAGTTTGGTTGTGTTTACGTTTAGACTATGGTTTTTACGGGTTTTTTGACACCACAGGCAAGACAGCGCAGGTAGTTGATTTCTTTTTCTTCAATCAATTTTGTTTCAGGTTTGCCACATTCTGAACAAAAGACAAATTCACTGACATATTTTTTTATTTTTTTGTTGATAGAAACGGCAGGAACTTTGGTACCAAAAATGGCGCGATCTCCTGCAAATTTTCCAGGGGTTGCCAGTTCACGTAAGAGGTATTTTAATACATGGTTTTCATCGCGGCCAATATCTTTTGCGATCTTTTTTAAGTTGACGATAACTGTTTTATTTCCTTCGATATGGCCTACAACTTTAGCAATAACAAAGCGATCACTTCCTTCTTCGCGTTCAGGGAGCTCCTCTTCTGCTTTATTTAGCAAGGTTTCATAATCTTCCATTAAAACCTCTTTTTAAAGCTCTTTTATAAATGTTACTGGCGAAATGTTTATATACTCCAACCTCTCTGTTGAACATATAAAAAGAGGTGCTCTATATGGCAGAATTAGAATTAACAAAGTTCATTTTAGCGATTATCGTGGGAACGCTGGCAGCAATTGTATATTCTTTGCGTATTTTAATTTTATTAGAACGACGAGTGGCGTCGATGGAAGAGAATATCCAGAAAATGACTTCTCGTGTTTTGAAAGAAGAAATTAAGATTGAGAAGTTGGCAAAAAGACGTTAATTAAATTTATTTTTTCTTACTTTTAGCAGATTTTTTAGTGTCTTTTTTTGATATCTTTTGTTGAATGGGTTTTTTTGTTGGTTTCTTCTTTACTACCAATGCAATTTTTTTCTTAACTTTTCGTTCTTTCTTTTTCTCTTTGACTTTTTTACGTTTTTCTTTGCGCACTTCTTGCAACGCGGCAAGTTCTTGTTTGACAAAGAGTACTTTTTCTTCTAATTCTGCTACTTTTTTCTGTTTGTCATCTTGGTGAACTAATTCACCACATTCAGGACAGCGAAATTCAAAGTCCATAGCATGATCAAAATTCATACGAACACACATCGTTTTACAGATGAAGAAGAGTTCAACTTTTTCTTGTTCGAGTTGTTCTTGTAGATGTATAAGCAAGTCACGGTTCATTTTAAAATAACTATATCTCACACTTTCTGGAACTAATGTCCAATAATAGATGTACCATCCTTTTATTTTGTCTTTTTTTCGTGTGAAGCTGACAACGTTATTATTATAGAGGATGTATAATTGTTTGCGAATGACTTTGATGTCTTTTTTTGTTTTTGTGGCTAAGTCAAATTCAGAAATATTATTTTTTCCTTGGAGTTCTTTAATTAAAGGGATTCCGTCTTGACCAATAAGCGAGATGAGAATTTCTTCTATTTTTTTAGGTGTTAGGCGCATGGGATATATCGTGTTGTTGGCGGGATGTTTCTTTTTAAATCTTTCGTTTTTATTCCCGCAAGGGTAGTACTGTTATTCTTCTGTAATTTAGTTGATTTTTGGGCTGTTAGTGTTCTTTTTATCTTCCTATCACTTCTTCAAATGTCAAACCTTTACGTTTTGCTAGTTCTAGTGAGATGGTCCAGTTTGTTGGTGTTTTGTCTAAGTCTTCTAGCATTAAAAAATACCATTTTTCTTTTGGAAATCTAATTCCAATCCAACTTTCTGCACCAAATGTTCGAGCAAAGAATTGGAGTTGGTCAATTTCGGCTTGATCAAAATATTTTTTAGTGGCACCTATTACTTTACATTCAATGGCGAGTCTGCGAATTGCGTTTCCGGCTAAAATATCTGGCGCAGGGTATTTACTACTTCCAGAACCAGCGGTACGTATACACACCCAACCAGCTTCATTAAATGCTTTTACTAATTCACGTTCGCCTTTTGAGCCTTTGGCTTTGGTGTTCATGTATCACAGAAATCTTTAACGTTATTTAAGTCTTTATCTTTGGCAAAGATATTTTTTTTAATACAGTTCTTTATTTTCCCAGTTTGCTAAAGACATGATCACAGCTGGCTTCATATACTCTTTGCGATTCATAACTCCTTGCGTAAGTACACCTACTAAACCCTGTCCTCGTCCAACTCTTTCTTCATGTGTCAATCCAATTTGTCGTGTTGCTTGATCTAAGTCCATTCTTTCTTCAAAAACTAAATCTACGATCTTTCTTGGCAAACGAAACGCCGGCGAAAAACCGATATAATCATTTTGTCCATCATAAATTACGCATACTGTGTGATCCATATAGGTTTTTTCACGTTTCCAGCCCGGCGCTTCAAATATTCCTGATTCAAGTCCAATCCCTAATCCTTCTTTTTGAAATGCGCCATATGCTCGATTTCGCGCACCCCACATGGTTTCTTCAAGTGAGGTTGGTTGTGTTGATACACGAGAATCAATATCTTTCCCAATTATTTCAACATCTCGTAAAGAATCATATAACAAAAAAACTTCCCGCACCGTTTCTATCTTCACTTGATTTAAAGAACCAATATACGCTTTCATACTTGAAATGTTCAACGTTTGGATTTAAAAAGAAATCGGTATTACACTTGTATACGCATAAAGTCTTCGGCTACAATTGCTTCATCGAAATATGCTCTTGCTTCTTCTACTATTTCGGCGATACTTTTATAGCGTTGACTAATGTGGGTGATGATTAATTTTTTGGCGTTGTTTTCTGAGGCAATTAATGCGGCTTCTTTGACGGTTAAATGCATATATTTTTCTGTCTTTTCTTTGATGTCATCTAAGTGAGTACCTTCAGAGATTAGCAGGTCGGCGTTTGCAGCGAGGGCATGAGCACCTTCACAGATAACAGTGTCGGCAATGTAACTTATTTTTTTTCCTTTGACGATATATGAGACGTCCTCAGCTTTAATTTTTTTGCCGTTGTGGGTGATGTCTTCGCCATTCTGTAATTTTCCAACAATGGGGCCCGATAATTTTAATTTTTCAATTTTTGCTTGTTCGATTTTTCGTTTATCTTTTTCAATAAAGCTGTAGCCTACACAGAGTACAGAATGTTTTAATGTTTGGGCTTCAAGCATAAATTCGTCGTTTTCAAAAAAGATGCCAGATTTTACTTCTTTAATAGTGTGTTTAATGATGTCTTTTGCAGCGAAGCTTTGGAGCATATGTTCTAGATATTTTTTTGTGCCTGGCGGACCAAATATACGAAGAGTGGTGTCAGGTTTGTCTGCGCCCATGGAACTGAGCAGGCCAGGGATGCCAAAGACGTGGTCGCCGTGCCAATGGCTGATTAATAATGTCGTGATTTTAGCTGGTTTTACGCCGGCAAGGCGCATCTGACGTTGGGTGCCCTCCCCACAGTCAAATAAAATGTTTTCTTTACCTGAGGTGAACAAAATACCTGAATGATTGCGTGTTTTTGTGGGCTGCATACAGCCGGTGCCAAGAAAGAGGATGTCAATCATTATAATTGCTCCATTTGTTGTTCGAGTTCACGCAGCGAGGTTATTTTTGGGTGAAAGTCTCGGCCGTTTCTGCGGTCCATTAAGATATGTTTCATGCCGATACGTTGGGCGACGGCCATGTCACTTTGCAAACTGTCACCAATGAAAATGCATCTGTCGATGGTTACGTTTAGTTCTTGAAGTATTTTTTCGAGGAATTGGGGATCAGTTTTAATCATGCCTAGTTCGTAGGATAAATATATTTTTTCGAAGTATTTTTGTAAGTTGTGTTTTTCAATTACTTTTGGTGCAGAAAAACAATCGGTATTAGATACAAGGATAAGGCGATATTTTGTTTGGAGTTGGGCAAGCATTTCTTCTATCTCTTCATAGGGTTGGGTAAGCATCCAGGATTTGTTCCAGACGCCGATTAAATGTTCTATTGCTTCTTGTTGAGGATGAACGCGAAAGGCGTTGGCAACGGCAATAAATGCATCACGTATGTTTTCAAATTTTGAGGTCATCATGGCTTTTTCCATGGTGGTAATATATGACGAGAAAGGCATATAAATGTGTAAGGCTTGCTGTACTTGTTTGGTTGGACTGGAAGTGCCGTTTTCAACTAATGTTCCCCAGAGGTCAAATAAGAGTACTTTTGTCATAGGTAGTGCAGAATATGGTTGCTATATATATTTTACTCCTAAATATAACGAAGGACATAAATAATCATCTAAAATAGTTATGTCCTTCGGGATATAGTGGCGGGTATTCATTGCTAAATTATGTCCACCACTATATTTATAAAACCTCGTTTACTTTTAGTCAAGATGGCACAAAATCTTACCCCTGAACAAAAATTGGCGTTTATTAAGCGGAATACACAAGAAATTGTGACAGAAGAAGAACTGCTTACTTTATTGAAAACAAAAAAACAGCCGACTGTTTATTTGGGCACGGCGATTACGGGCAGGCCGCATATTGGGTATTTTGTGTGGGTGCTTAAGATGGCAGATTTTTTGAAAGCAGGGTTTAAAGTTAAAGTGTTACTTGCGGAT
Source organism: Candidatus Woesearchaeota archaeon (assembly GCA_964201585.1). GTDB lineage: Archaea > Nanobdellota > Nanobdellia > Woesearchaeales > GW2011-AR9 > JACPNA01. The sequence continues at coordinate 12,409 of CAXNDX010000002.1, forward strand.
TTACATGGGGCGTTAGATAATTGTCCGTGGGATGTGCTTGAAAAACGGTATGCATATTATAGTGCAGTCATTCCGTTGATGTTTACGGCGGTGGGAGCGGATACTACAAATATTGAATTAGTGAAAGGTTCTTCATTTCAGTTGAGTAAGGAGTATGCGCTTGATATGTTAAAATTGTCAACGTTTACATCTATTCATGATGCAAAAAAAGCAGGTTCTGAGGTTGTTAAGTCTGATGAGAATCCTAAATTGAGTGGGTTACTTTATCCTCTTATGCAGGCGCTTGATGAAGAGTATTTACAAGTGGATGTACAATATGGGGGAGTTGATCAACGTAAAATTTTGATGTTTGCGCGGGAGAATTTACATCGCGTAGGGTATAAAACACGAATAGAAATAATGACTCCACTTATTCCGGGACTAATCGGTAAGAAGATGTCGGCGTCAGATCCAAAGTCAAAAATTGATTTGTTAGATGATATGAAATCTGTGCAGGATAAATTGAAAGGGGCACATTGTGAGGAAGGGGTTGTCGAGGATAATGGAGTATTGGCGTTTCTGAAGCAGGTGATTATGCCGCTGAAGACGGATCGAAAAGAAGCGTTTGTGATTGAGCGGCCGGAGAAATGGGGCGGAAATTTGACATTTAAGACGTACGAGGAAATTGAGTCTGCGTATGCGGCGAAACAATTACATCCGTTAGATTTGAAGATGGCGGTGGCAAAAGAGATTAGTCTGTTGTTAGCGCTTTTTCAAGCACAGAAAGAGAAGTTGGAGAAGATTTCGAAGGAAGCGTATACTGTTTAAATTATTATTTAATTAATTTTATTTTTCTTATCAATTATCTTTTATTTCCCTTCCAATACAACAATCGCATGATGTTTGAAATACATCCCAATTACTCGTTTAATGTCTGATAAAGTTACTTTTTTGATTTGGGAGATGTATTTATCCATCATATTTGATTTACCTAATTGTTCCCAGAATAGCAATTGGTCTGATATTTTCTGGACGTCTTCTAAGTCGAGAAGGTAATCACCTTCAATGAAATCTTTAGCTTCTTTTAAATCTTCTTCGCGTAATGTACTTAGTTTTTTCATTTCTTCGAGAATTACATTTTTGACAAGAGCGATATTCTTTTTATCAACTGTCGCATATACGGCAAAATAGCCAAATGAAACTTCGGCGACGTGTTGGGTGCCGACGTCGTAGGCAAGCCCGCGTTTACTGCGGATTTCGGTGAACATTTTGCCGCTTTGGCCTCTTCCCAAAATACCGTTAAGTACTTCTAAAACATATGAATCTTTATGGCCTTGAGGAACGGTTTTAAAGCCGACTACCACATATGTATTTGCGACTTTTCTTTTTTCGGTATTACTGAGGTTTTGGCGCAATAATGTATTGGGGTGTTTTTTTCGAATGAGTGGTTTTTTCTTGGGCATGACAAACCATTTATCCACTTCTTGTTTCCAATTATCAATTTCTCCCACAATGGATATAATCATATTACTTGGTTGGTAATATTTTTCAAAGTATTGCAATATTTTTTCACGAGTTAAACCGATGATGATGTTTTTATCTCCATATGTAGGGGTGCCGGCAGGGTGATGTTTAAAGAGTGTTTTTTGAAGCAAGATCCATTGGTAAAAGCGGGGTTCGTCATTGACCATATCGATTTCTTTCAATACAATATTTTTTTCTTTTTTGATGTGTTCTGGATCGAATAAAGGATTTTGCAGGATGTCGCTTAATACGTCAATGGCTTTGATGAAATGTTTTTTTAATACTTTGACATAAAAGCAGGTGCGTTCATTTGTGGTATAGGCATTGAATTCACCACCTATTTTTTCAATTTCGTTAGAAATTTCACGATTTGTCGGTCTTTTTAGCGTTCCTTCGAATAACAAGTGCTCTAAGAAGTGGGCGATACCTTTTTCATCAGATAATTCGTCGTTACTGCCTACTTTAATCATGACTTCTACAATGACAGCATTGCCAGGCTTATACCTGTAGAGTACAGTTAATCCGTTAGGAAGCACCACTTTTTGCATAGGAGAGGGATATTTTTGGGGTTTATAATGGTTTTGAATGGAGAGTTCTGAATAGCTATTTGGTCTCAAGTTGTAAAATACTCTCAAAACAACCTAAACACAACATTTTTTAACTATAACTCATTCTTCCCCTACATGAAACTCTCTCAATTTCAACACTATCTCAAAGAGCACCACATAGATCTTGCGTTTTTGGTTCATCCTGACATTAATTTGACATATTTTACTGGGCAAAAAATATCGTATGGTTATCTTGCTATCAGCTTTACAAATGCGGTTTTGTTTCACACTCAACTTGATACTCCCTCTTCTCTGAAGAATATTTCTAAAAAATTACTTACAAAAGGCTGGGAAAAATCATTGCCGGTGAAACGTCCAAAAGTTGTGGGAATCAATAAAGAGGTTCTGACGTTGGCGTCGTTTGAGCGGTTGAAAAAGTTGTTTCCACGTGCAAAATTTGAGGATATTTCGGGTTGTTTGAAAGAGCTGCGAGCAGCGAAAACGCCACAAGAATTAGAGTATATCAGAAAAGCGTGCGAGATTTCGACAAGAGCGTTTGAAATGACATTAGCGGAATTGAAACAAAAGATGTTAAAAACGGAGCAAGATGTGGCGTTATTTTTGGAGAAAAAGATGCGTGAGCAAGGAGGGGAGATTGGGTTTCCCACGATTATTGCAATGGGGAAAAATGCGGCGACACCGCATCATGTGACATCATTAGAACCACTACATAAAGGATTTTTATTGTTTGATTTTGGGGCGTCGTACAAGCATTATTGTGCAGATATGTCGCGGACAGTGTATTTGGGAAGTCCTAGTGTACAGGAGAGGGAAATTTATAGTTTATTACAACAATCCCAACAAGCTCCAATTAAATGTGTTGCAGAGGGGAAAGCATTACTTGATCTTGATAAAATTGCTCGAAAAATTCTTGGCAGACATGCTAAACACTTTATTCATTCTTTAGGGCATGGGATTGGTTTAGAGGTCCATGAAGCTCCATCATTTGTTAAAAGGGCGAAGGTGCAGCAAAATGTGCCGTTTACAATTGAGCCAGGGGTTTATTTTTCGGGTAAGTTTGGCATTCGTATTGAGGATACTTTATATTGGGATGGGAAGAAAGTTCAAGTGCTGACACAATTTCCAAAAGATTTGATTAAGTTACCGATATTTTAGTACTTTTTTTGGTGTTTTTACAAACAGTTCCCAAACGTTTTTAAATAGAACCTATTTTTAACAAAACATTTATAAATAGGGTATTGGGGCTGTAGTGTAGCCTGGTGAAGATAATGGAAGTTATCTTTAGGTTACTATCACTAATGGTTTGGGTGAGCTTTACGGCAATGACCGAAAAATACAAAAAAACCATTGAACCCCGGTTCGAATTGCAGCGTCTGAGGCAACTTGCTTTGAACGCTGGTATGAATGTCCGGGCAGCCCCATCTTATTTATATTTAGATAGAAGTTCATAATAGGGATAGATATTAGTAAGCAAAATAAATAATTACTAAATTGTTTCGCTTACTAGAATAGTAAACGCAATTATTTATTAGCAATTATTTGTTGCGTTAACTATATAAATTAATATTATATTAAGGAGAACATAACTATGTCGTCAACAAAACGGTTCGGTGCACGCTATGGGAGAAAGCCTAAAGCAAAATTTGCAATAATTGAGAAGCTTCAGCGTTCGAAGCATAAGTGTCCATATTGTAGTAAAACTAACGTTAAGCGTTTGGCAATGGGGATTTGGCAGTGTGAAAAATGTTTATCAAAATTTACGGGAAAAGCGTATTCCCCAGCGTGAAGGTGCATTATGTATTATGTCTGTTTCGATTGTGGAAAACGTGTAGAGGATGAGTATACCAAGACAAAAGTTCGCTGCCCCTATTGTGGCGGCAAGATTTTGTATAAAGACCGACGCACGGTAAGTAAAATTAAAGCACGATAATTTTTATTTTCTTTTTATTAGGATATTTTCATTATGGCAAGTACAACAATTAATCAACTTCAATTATTTCAACAGAATTTGCAGAATATTGTGCAGCAAAAACAGATGTTGGAATCACAGATGATGGAAATTGATTCGGCGCTTGAAGAACTTAAAACTACTTCTAACTCATACAAAATTCTAGGAAAAATAATGGTTTCTGTTTCCACTGAAAAGTTGACTATGGAATTGCAAAATAAAAAAGAAGTGTTACAGTTACGGTTTAGTACAGTTGAAAAGCAAGAGATGATGCTTACGCAAAATATTGAAAAAATACAACAAGAAGTTGTCAATGAACTTAAAAAGAAGTGAATTTCAATTTGTGTTTTTTTAACTAATTATTAGTTCTGTTTATGGTTTCCTTTTATTTTAAATTTTGATTTTAGGAAGAGAGAGTTTGGAATGTATAATATGTCATCATGTTTAGTTCTTATTTCGGTTTCTAGACAGCCTATTTTTTCTATTTCTCCTGCTATTTCTTTGATTTCAATTTCCATCCCGACTTTTAAGTGGTTTTTTCGTTGAAGAATAATCCAGGCAACAAAATTAGGGATAGTATCTTTTATTCCTACAATAAATGTTAAGATTAACAAAGTGAAGATGCCACCAGCGATAAGATATAACACAATTGAAGCAATTTGTAGTTGTTCGAGGAAAAAGATTAAGGTGATGAAATAAATTAAATACGAAATGATTGAACTGATCCATTTTTCGAGATCAGTGCGTATGCCGATTACTTTTAAAATTGTGTTTAATTCAATTTCTTTAAGGATACGATAGATGAATTTTTTGGCAAGGATTCCAAGAATAAAGCCAACAAGAAGGATGACAGTACTTAAAATGATGGTATAAATATATTCTTTAGCGGTATCTATAATTGTGCTTGTTTCAATCATTAGTTTCTTTCTCTTTCTTTGAGTATATAAAAATTACGGCAAATTTGGCAGAAAGCATTAAAAACCGTATCTTTTCTTCTCTTTTTATGGTTGATTATAACGCTCAGATTAAAGAATTAGAAGCTGAGATCAAAAAAACAAAGTACAATAAAGCAACAGAAGGGCATATTGGGCTCGTTAAAGCTAAATTGGCGATGTTGAAAGAGAAGCAGGTTTCACGCTCTTCACAAAAAACAGGAAAATCGGATTATGGATATACGGTGCGTAAATCGGGTGATGCGACGATGCTTTTATTAGGGTTTCCTTCTACTGGGAAATCTACTTTATTGAATAAACTGACAGGTGCAAAGTCGGAAGTGGCGGCGTATGCGTTTACGACGCTTACAGTTATTCCAGGAGTAATGGAATATAAGCAGTCTAAAATCCAGATTTTAGATGTGCCGGGGATTGTAAGCGGAGCGGCTTCGGGCAAAGGTAGAGGAAGAGAAGTTCTTACGGTTATTCGCAATGCGGATTTAGTGCTTATTGTGGTTGATGCGACGCATCCAGAACATTATGGTGCGATTCTTAAAGAAGTGAGGGAAGCGGATATTCGGTTAAACAAAACAAAGCCGGAAGTGTATATAAAAAAAACGACGAAAGGCGGCATTCAGATTGGCAAAACTGTTCTCTTGCGTATAACTGATGACACAATTAAGAAAATTATGTGGGAATTTAAGATAGCAAGTGCAAATGTATTAATTCGTAGTCCAATTGATATGGACGAGCTAATTGATGTGATTGAGGCGAATAAAAAATATGTGCCGGCGATTACGTGTTTAACGAAAGCAGATTTAGTTAGTCCAGAAAAGTTGAAATTGTTAGTGGAGGAGCTTCATGCGGATATTGCAGTGTCTTGTGAGGAAAATTATAACATTGAACAGTTGAAAGATCTTATTTTTCAAAAGCTTACTTTTATGCGAGTGTACATGAAAGAGCCGGGGAAAGAGGCAGATTTGAATATTCCTTTGATTTTGCGAAATCATTCGTCTATAGGAGATGTGTGTAGTAAATTACATAAAGATTTTGTGGCCAAGTTTAGATTTGCAAGGGTGTGGGGGAAATCAACGAAGTTTCCTGGGCAACGGTTGATGCTTGCGCATAAATTAGAGGATGGAGATATTTTAGAGATCCATTTGAATTAGATAGGAAAATTAAACGAGTTATCTTTTTAAGTAGATACGTTGCGAGGTTTTGGCACTTATTTCGTGTTTTAATAGTTCATAGCCTTTATTTGGATCACCTTCACTTCCACACGTGAAAATGTCTACTAATAGTTTTTTAGAATGTTTGTTATAATGCAAACTAAAATGGGATTCAGATAAAATGACGGCAGCGTCGACACTTTCTTCATCACTTCTTGATATTTGTCCAATCACATTAAAATGGGCTTTCGTTGAGACATATTTTAATAAATTTAATACACTTTCTTCACCATCAATTACATTATAATGATGGATATCACTTAATGTCCCGATTATTTCTTGACCAACTCTTTTGTTTTTGTGGGATAATCTTACTTTTTCAGAGATGGGCACATATTTTGCAGGGAATACAGTACTTAATCTATTCAATAATCCTTCTGTATTATAAGGGTATCCTACCACATCCATGGCGGCCATTTGTTGTTCAGGCCAGGTGTGGATACTAAAGTGTCCGTTTGACCAAAGATACATTCCTGTTACACCTTCAGGGGTAAATTGATAGAAAAAATCTGTCGTTTCTTTTTTTATATCTATAAGTACTTGTTCAAGCCCATTTTGAACTGAACTGACTTCAGCTAACTTTCCCGGATGACAGTTATAAACGTTAATAAGATTTCGATATTTGATGCTCTCAACCACTTTTTTTTTGATTAGACCTCTTGTTTTTATTCTTTATTCTTTTTTTTTACTTTTTTAAAATAAGAGCTTTTTTATTTTGTTCTAGTTTAAATATTTTTCCTTTTTTCTATTTTTCGAGTCAAATTTATAAAACAGTCGGAAATAGGAGTTTCATGTGCGGTATCCTTGGTATTTTTCATCATTTAGAGGCGTTCTCTTTAGTGCAACGAGGGCTTTCAATTGTAGAACATAGGGGAAAAGATGGCTGTGGTGTTTCTGATGGCAAGGTTGTGTTGCATGCAGGATCAGTTCGTGATTTGTCTTCTCTTTTTTCGAAAAGTGTGATTGGGCACGTGTTACATGCAGTCGTGGATGATGTGCAACAGCCGTTACAAAGAAAAGGGATTATTGTAGCAAATTGTGAGATTTATAATTGGCAGGAGTTGAATAAGAAGTATAAATTTAAGTCTAAAAATGATGCAGAATTATTATTGCAATTGTTGGATGCTTTACCTCTAGAACAGATTGCTGTCCGACTCGAGAAGTTAGATGGGGTGTATGCGTTTGCATATTGGAGAGAGGGAAAAGTGGTTTTGGCGCGTGATATTTTAGGTGAGAAGCCGATTTGGTATACTTATACACGCGATGTGTTTGCGTTTGCGTCAGAGAAAAAAGTATTGGAGCAATTGGGGTATGTTGATATTTGCGAACTTAATCCGCGGCAGATTTTGATATATGATGTTGTAGGGAAGACGATCACTACAATAGTGCGTCCTTTTTTTACGTCGTTACCGGAACATACAGAGAGTTTTGAAGTACTTAAAGCAAAAACTGCGGTGTTACTTGATGAGGGAATCAAAAAACGTATTCCACAGCAGAAGTTTGGGTTATTGTTTTCAGGGGGAATAGATTCAACGTTTCTTGCTCATTATTTTAAAAGTAAGGGGTATGATTTTACTTGTTATACTGCCGGGTTAGATTTACCTGGAAGTGAAGCGTCAGATGTGGTGGCGGCACAGAATGTGGCTACAGAGTTAGGATTGAAGCTTAAAATTAAAAAGATAACACTCGATGAAGTTGAAACATATCTTAAGAGGATTGTACCATTAATTGAAGATTCGAATGTGGTGAAAGTCGGGGTGGCGTTGCCGTTTTATCTGGCGTGCGAGATGGCAAAAAAAGATGGGTGTAAAGTGATATTCTCAGGGTTAGGAAGTGAGGAGATTTTTGCAGGGTATGAACGACATAAACAGGCGGCAAATATAAATCAAGAATGTATTTTTGGTTTATTAAAAATGTATGAACGTGATTTATATCGTGATGATGTGGTTACGATGTTTCATTCATTGGAATTACGATTGCCATTTTTGGATCATAAATTAGCAGAATATGCGCTTAAAATTCCGGCTAAATATAAACTGACGGTGTTGACGAGCAAGTATATCTTGAGACAAATTGCAGTGGAGAGAGGAATCTTGGTTGAGATTGCGAATCGAAAGAAAGTAGCAGCACAGTATGGGTCAAAATTTGATTATGCACTTGAAAAATTAGCTAAAAGAGGGAAACATAGCAGCAAGTCGGCGTATTTGAAGACGTTTTATCCCTCTCATAATTTGCGGTTAGGGGTACTTTTTTCAGGGGGGAAAGATTCTACTTATGCGGCGTATATTATGAAGCAGCAGAATTATGAGTTAACGTGTCTGATTACACTGAAGTCGAAAAATTTGGCGTCGTATATGTTTCATACGCCGGCAATTGATATTACACGATTACAGGCGGAGGCAATGGGGTTGCCACTTTTGATGCATATGACTGAAGGGGAGAAGGAGAAAGAATTATTGGACTTGGAGGAGGCGTTACGATTGGCGCAGCAGAAGTATGGGATACAAGGGGTGGTTACGGGTGCAGTATTTTCAACGTACCAGAGGGATCGGATTGAAAAGATTGCAGATACATTAGGATTGAAAATATTTTCTCCATTGTGGCACAAACCACAAGAGCAGGAGATGCAGGAATTGTTACAACAAAAGTTTAAAATTGTTTTTACGGCGGTTGCAGCGGAGGGATTTGATAAGAGTTGGCTTGGTAAAGTTATAACTAAAAAAGAAATAGGACGGTTGCATAAATTAAAAAGTAAATATGGGATTAATATAAACGGCGAAGGTGGGGAGTACGAATCTTTAGTTCTCGATTGTCCATTATTTACAAAAGAGTTGGGTTTAGATAATATTACCGTAGTTGAAGAGCAGAAGAATACAGCACATTTATTAATTGATAAAGCATCATTACGAACGAAGTCCAATTCCTAATGTTTAGACTATGAAACATAAAACTATAGCGAAAAACGTGATGTGTTTTGGTACGTTTGATTTATTACATTTAGGTCATCTTAATTATTTTCAACAGGCTAAAAAATATGGGACTTATTTGATTGTAGTTGTGGCGCGTGATTATACCAAACAAAAGCAACGAAAAAAGTTGTTGTTTACTGAGAGAGAGAGAGCAGAAATGATTCAACATCTTGATATTGTTGATAAAGTAGTATTAGGTTATTTCGATGATCATTATCGAATCATTTTGGAAAAAAGACCAGATGTTATTTGTTTAGGGTATGATCAACTGGTTTCAATTGAGTCGTTGAAGAAAGAATTGGAACTGAGAGGGATTTCTCCACAGATTATTCGTCTTAAACCGTTTAAACATAACACTCAGAAATCATCCCTGCTTAAGCATAAAATTGGTTCGTTTCTCTCAAAATGATTGTTTATTATCATAATGTTTAAAAATAGGGCGTTAAAGTTATGTAATATCATACCTATAATATAGTGTAAAATGAGGGGGGTTTAATTATGGATAAAAAAGTATTTAGTATAGTGGCAGTAGTGATTGTACTGGCTGTAATTGGAGGAATTGGGTATTTACAGCCATGGCAAAATGGTACAACAACAGAGGGAGCGGTGCCTTCTAGTCCGGTAAGTAGTCCTTTAACTGGGGCAGCGGTTGCAGATATTGCTGATACGGTAGAAGAAGCAGTTGTAGAAGATACAAAAACAGATTTAGTTGCTGCGGATGTGGAATATACGATTATGGCAAAAGATATGAAGTTTACGCCAAGTGTTATTACAGCTAAAAAAGGACAACGTGTACGTTTACATATTACGGCAGAAGATAGAACATATGGATTTGAAGTTGCAGAATTTTATCTTAAAGATACAGTTTATCGCGGTGAGACAAAAATAGTGGATTTAGTGCCGGATAAGTATGGAACATTCATCTTCTTTTCACGACGAGAATGGAATGATGGGAAGATTGGTGAATTAGGACGAATTGTTGTGTCTTTGAATTAAGTAGTATTTATTTTTTCTTTTATTTTTGTTGTTGTGTTAACGTTGTTAAGCAAAAGTTTTTAAATGCGGTTGTTTTTATCTTGAGAAAGAGGTGTGATTTATGAAATCTATTCGATTTATCTTAAGTGTAGTTGTTTTTGTGATGTTATTTGTGGCTGGTTGTACTTCTTCTCCACAAGTGAGTGATACTGCGGTTAAAGAAAAAATTATTGCTGAACCTGCATCTGCTATTATTGAAAATTTTCCAATTGAAACGCCTTCTTCTGAGATTAAAGAAAAAGTGCCTGCTGAGGGTATTGAGGAAAAAGTAGCTGTTATAACTGATGTGCCGGCGGCTTCTGTTCAACCATCTATTAAAACATTTTCTCTTGTTGCGAAGCAATGGGCTTTTGAACCAGGAACAGTTACGGTTACGAAAGGTGATACAGTACATTTAATAATTACAAGTAAGGATGTTACCCATGGATTTAAAATTCAAGAGTATGGAATTAATGAGAAGATTAATCCTGGCAAGAAAACAGAAATTGAATTTGTTGCAGATAAAGTAGGTACATTTTCGTTTTTTTGCTCAGTTCCTTGTGGTAAAGGGCATACAGGGATGAGTGGGCAGTTGATTGTTGAAGAGTAAAAAAATAGAAAGTGATTGGTATGAAACAAGATTATGCGTCGCTTGGATCGTTTTTTTTACGTGCAGGGTTAGCGCTCGTGTTTTTGTATGCGGCAATTGCGTCGTTTCTTAATCCGGGGGCGTGGGAAGCGTACATCCCTAGTTTTATTGGAGCAATTGTGCCACTGTCGTTATTTTTAACGTTATTTTCAATCTATCAAGTGGTGTTGGCTTTGTGGTTGCTTTCAGGCAAATATACATTTTATGCGGCGATACTTGCGGCGGTGACGTTGTTAGGAATCATTGTTCCAAATATTGGGGATTTAGATGTTATTTTTAGGGACGTGGCGATCTTTTTTGGTGCGGTGGCATTGGCGTTGTTGACGTATCAACCACAACAGAGATAAGGGAAAAGATACATGTTAATTTTGTGTATATTGCATCGTTTTTTGTTCTTTCTATTATTGGTCTTGTGAATGCAGGTTATTTAATATGGAAACATTATCAGCAGAAACCGTTAATTTGTCAACTTAATCATAAATGTGGTGTTGTTACGGAGAGCAAATGGTCACATATTTTTGGTGTGCGTAATGAAATAATAGGAGGACGTTTTTTAGTTTACTGATTTTATGGTTGATTGGGGTTCTTTTTTTTCTAACGTATACAGGGGTGCTTATTTTTTTGATTCGGATTAGTTGCGGGTTGAGTTTATTTTTTTCGTTATTTTTAGTGTTTGTGCAGTTTAAAATTATTAAAGATTATTGCTTTTATTGTTTACTTTCAACGTTGATTGTGTTGCTTTTGGTTATAAATAGCTTTGGGTTGTAAATTGAGTGCATTTAACTCCATTGATTCATTTTATTCCTATTGTTATTACTGCAAATCCAAAAGAGCGTTTCTGTGCAATCTGTTTTAATCCGGCTTGTTCAAATAATTTTTTCATTTCTTGTTTGTTGTTGATGTATACACAGCCTGGTTCAAATGTTTCAAATAGCCAATGAATCGGACGCAAGAAGAAATTTATGTCTACTACCTTTACTTTTGCTTCTTTCTTTGCTATTCGTATCATTTCTTGAATTGCTTTTTTTTGGTTAGGGTAATGATGAAAGGCTTCGGTGCTGATGACATAATCATAGGTGTTATTTTTTTCTTTTAACCCTAATACATTTTGTTGTTCGAGAATTATAGTAGTGGGGAGTTTTTTTCTGGCGATTGCTAACATTTTAGGCGAGAGATCAATTCCTTTTAATGTACTATTATTATGTGTGTCTTTGTGATTTATCTCTTGTAATAATTCTCCTGTGCCACAACTGAGGTCTATTATTTTGCTTTTTTTTCCAAAATCTATTTCTTGAAATACTGGTTTATGAAATTTTTTCATCCAAAATTGGAATATATTAAAATCGTATTGCGGTGCCCACACATCAAATGCTTTCTTATTTTCTTCTACTTTTTTACTTTCTATCATTTCTGTTTTCATTGTGTTGTTTTATTTTAATATGCAATGATTTTAATGCGCACAGCAACCCCCCACAGTTATCGATGCACTTTTATATTTTTTAGCACAGGCGTCTGAGCAGAACCAATTACCTTCTTTTTCAAGGCCTTTGCCAGGGGTTTGTTTCATGCCACATACTGGGTCTTTTCGTTTAAATAGTCCAAATACCATAGTTTTTTCCTCCAAATAATAAAAACATCCAATTATACTCTTTAATATAATTGGACTTTTACTTTTTATTATTATGTATTCTCTTATTTTTTATTGCTTATATGTACTATTTCATGCAGCCAACAATAGCCGATAAATGCTTCGAGTAAAGCAATCCAGCCAACGATAAAAAATATCCAATTGATCCATTCTAGGCTGTACTGTAATTTAAATGGGCCAAGCCACCAAAATGCTAAGGCAAAGCGCAGTACTCTATCAGTCACTCCTAAATTTTGTGTTATTATTCTATCACCTGTTATTTTTTAGTTCTTTTCTTTTACTGATGGGATTTTAGACGGTATTCCATCTCTTTGAGGCATTTATCTGAGCAAAACCATTTGCTGTCTTTTTCAATACCTTTATTAGGGGTTTGTTTCATGCCACAAATAGGGTCGCGGGTTAAATTCTTATTCCAAATCATTTTTCTTTCACCTCAAATCGTTTTTAGTGTTTTGTTTTTTGATTAAAAAGTTTCACTTTAATTTATATCTTTTTACTTTAAATCATGTTTTTTCATTTGAATTTATACTTTTTCATTAATAATGAATTGCTGATGACGGATACGGAACTAAAAGCCATGGCGGCTCCGGCGATAACAGGGTTGAGCAAGGCACCAGTGAAAGGGTATAATATTCCGGCGGCGATAGGGATGCCGGCGACGTTATAGGCGAAAGCCCAAAATAAGTTTTGTTTCACTTTACGCATGGTATATTTACTTATTTCGATGGCGCGGACAACGTCTTGCAAATCGTTTTTAACTAATACAATATCAGCGGATTCGATGGCGACGTCTGTGCCGGAGCCGATGGCGATGCCAAGGTCAGATTGAGCTAAGGCGGGGGCGTCGTTAATGCCATCACCGACCATGGCGACTTTTTTGCCTTTTTGCTGCAAGCGTTTAATTTCTTTGGCTTTTTGTTCAGGTAGTACTTCGGCTAGTACGATGTTGATGCCGGCGAGTTTGGCGATGGCGTTACCAGTGCGTTGGTTGTCTCCGGTGATCATGATCACTTCTTTACCAAGTTTATGGAGCTGTTCGACCATAATTTTTGCGGAGTCTTTAATAGTATCGGCGACGGCGATGAAGCCGGCTATTTTTCGGTCAATGACAAGAATCATGACGGTTTTACCTTGGGATTCGAGTTGTTGGAGTTCTGTTTCATAGATGTTATATGCAATGTTTTGGTCCAGGAGGAGTGTTCTATTTCCAATACTTATTTTTTGTTTACCAAGATGGGATTCTAGGCCTTTGCCAATGATGGCTTTAAAACGGGTGACTTCAATGAGTTTTATGTTCTGTTCTGAGGCGTGTTTTACAATAGCTTCTCCGAGTGGATGTTCACTCTTTTTTTCTAGACTTGCGGCGTATTGTAAGATGTCTTTTGTTGAGAATTTATTTTTGGTGATTATATCGGTCACTTCTGGTTTGCCTTTAGTGAGGGTTCCCGTTTTATCGAATACAAATGTATGGATATGTTGGGCGTTTTGTAAAGCCTCTGCGCTTTTGATTAAAATGCCGTGTTCGGCGGCGATGGCTGTACCCATCATAATTGCGGTTGGCGTTGCGAGGCCTAATGCGCAAGGACAGGCGATTATCAATACGGCGACAAATGTCGTTAAAGCGAAGCTTAATGTATGGCCAAGGGAGAGCCACGTAATTAATGAAATAAGTGAGATGGCGACTACGGTTGGGACAAAATAGGCAGAAATAGTATCAGCTAATTTTTGAATGGGGGCTTTACTACTTTGGGCTTGTTCGACGAGTTTAATGATTTGAGCTAATGCTGTTTCTGAACCAACTTTTGTTGCTTTGAATGTGAAAGAGCCAGTTTTATTTATGGTGGCACCGATGACTTTGTCGTTCTCTTTTTTTTCAACTGGGATGCTTTCACCAGTGATCATACTTTCGTCTACTGCGGAGTAGCCTTTGAGGATTACACCATCAACGGGAATTTTTTGGCCGGGTTTGACGATGAGGGTGTCGTTTACTTGTACTTCTGTGATTGGGATTTCTATTTCTTTTTTATTGCGGATAACAATAGCAGTTTTAGCTTGCAATCCTAATAATTTTTTGATGGCTTCAGATGTTTTTCCTTTGGCTTTGGCTTCGAGATATTTGCCAAGCAGGATGAATGCGATGAGTAACGCGGCGACTTCGTAGTATAAATCCATTTCACTATAGCCAGCTTTTCCGATCCAAATAAAAATTGAGATGATGAGGGAGTAGATGTAGGCTGTCCCTGTACCTATGGCAACTAATGTATCCATGGTTGCGGTTTTTGTTTTGGCGAGGGCGAGAATACCGCGGGAGTAAAATAATGAACCTGCAAGAATAACGGGTGTTGCGAATAATAGTTGTATTAGGGCCATATTATTTTCAAGCCATAAGGGGTAGGAAATTCCCACTAAAGGCAAAATCATTGTTATGAGGACTAAAGGTATTGAGAAAATCCAAGATATGGTTACTCGTTTTTTTAATTCACGCATTTCTTGTTCTCGAGCTTGTTTTTCTCGATCAACGTTTCCTTGGTCGATTGGTTCGTAGCCTAAATCTTTAATTAATGATTTTATTTTTGAGGTAGTTACGATGGAGGGGTTGTAGAGGATTGTTGCGTTTTCAGTGAGGGAGAGTTCTTTGGAGAGGACACCTTTGAGGTTGTTTAATCCGTTTTCGATTGTACTTAGGCAATGAGGGTTGTCCATGCCGATGATTTTGAGTTGGAGGGTGGCGGTGTCTTTTTGCGGTTGATCTTGTGTGGTTGCTTTATATCCTAAGTCTTCGATGGTTTTTGTGAAGGTTTCTGGCTGGGTTGCGTTTTGGTAGTATGCAATTGTGGCTTTTTCGGTGGCAAAGTTGACTGATAAGTTTATTATCCCTTTTATTTTTTGCAGGGCGGTTTCTATTTTATTGGCACAGCTGGCGCAGTGCATACCTTGGATGCTGATTGTGCAAGTTTGGATGGGTTTATTTTTTATTGGTTGGTTTTTCATATTTTTTATGTTTTTAATGGGTTGTTTTGATGCTAACGTTTCCCCTCGACGATTTTACAACAATACTGTTTGGTATGGGCGTCGATGAGCCATAAGAGTGGTTGAATGGTTTGCTGATTTACAGTATAGTACTTGAATTTGCCGCGTTTTTCGACGAAGACCATGCCGTGGTGTTGCAGTACTTTTAGATGGTGTGAGATGAGGGTTTGTTCGTATCCAGTTAGTGTTACGATTTCGTTTACGCACAATGGCTTTTTTTCTAGCACTTGAATTATCTTCAATCGGGTATCTGCTGCTAAGGTTTGCAGGAACATTTTATATGCTTTAAACTTGATTTTGTTTATAGCTTGGTTTGTACCTGATTTTTTATTAAGTGAATTCATATTCATATGAATATTAGTTCATATATATAAAACTTGTGGATGAGAGGCGAATTTATAACATTGAGAAAAATATTTATAAACTTACATTTTTCAATTAAGATTATGAAGCTTATTAGTTTGAATTTATGGGGTGGAAGGGTACATGAGCCATTAGTGCGGTTTCTCAATAAAAATGCTGAAGAGGTGGATGTTTTTTGTTTTCAAGAGATATATCACAACGCAACAGATACAATGTCTGATGAATTGAAAAAGCCGAGGCTCAATCTGTTTACCGAGCTTCAACAATTATTACCAAATCATATTGCTTTTTTTCGTCCGACGATAAAAGATGTGTATGGAATTGGTATATTTGTACATAAAAAAATACAGG
>CAXNDX010000003.1:0-27875 GCA_964201585.1 Candidatus Woesearchaeota archaeon
GAACTAAGTAACTTGCCAAAACATCGTATACTCGGTATGGCTGGCACACTAGACACCGCTCGTTTTAAACATTTCATCGCGCAAGAACTTAATTGCCATCCTCAACAAATCAACACCATCGTTTTGGGCACGCATGGAGATGCCATGGTACCACTTCTAAGCCACACCACCTTCAATAACCAACCCCTCTCTCAACTCCTACATCAAGAAAAAATAAACGAAATAGTTAAACGCACTCAACAGGGCGGTGCCGAAATTGTTAATTACCTCAAAACCGGCAGTGCTTTTTTTGCACCCGCTCTTGCTATCGTTGAATTATTAAATGCCATTCTTAACAACACAAAAAAAATACTCCCCTGTTCCGTTCTGTTGCAAGGCGAATACAACGTTAATGACATTTTTATGGGTGTACCCGTCCAATTAGGAAAAGAAGGCGTAGAAAAGATAATTGAAATAGAACTATCAGTAGAAGAAAAAAAACAATTACAACACGCCGCAGAACACATTAAAAGTATCACTCCTGTAAATTCAATCAAAAAACAATAACGAAAACTCGCCACTCGCACCTATCCCCACTGCAAGCAGTGGGGTATTACGGTGCTCGTATTATAATAGGCGAGTTTTCGGAATTGAAAAAATCAAAGCTCGCTGCGGGGTATTAAACCCTGCGATTTTTCCAATAACTTCTCTACTCAATTCTTCCAAGCAAATCACTCTTCGAAATAATCCCTTTAATCACTCCTTTATCCATCACAATCACAAGAGAATTCTCTTTCAACAGCATAGATAAAGTCTGAAACCCCGTATTCAAAGACACAATCGGTGGCGCATCCTCTAATACTTCTTGTACTCTCAAAACCCCCATTCGCTCCGGCTGTTCTGTAATCTTCTCAAGTATCGTTCGCTCCGTCACTAACCCACACACCTGTTTTTGCGCATCAAGCACCGGAATCTGTGAAATCCCTTTCTGCCGCATAATTTTAATTATATCTTTAACCATATCTTTACTATGCGCAAACGTAATTTTCATATTCACAATATCCTTCGCTTTCAATTCCTCTTTTCCTCGCATACTCTCAAGCGTCGTAAAAATCTGCTGCGCTTTTGTATACGATGGATCAAGCAATCCCGCTTCTACTTTTGCAATCAAACTCTGCGACACCTCTGCTTTATCCGCCAATTGTTTTTGCGTCAGATGAAACTTCTTACGTAATCGTTTGATCTCCTCTAAATTACTCTTCTCAGTCATAACTCCAATATAATCACGTAAGAATATAAATCTTTCGTAGTATTCCTATTAGAATATTCTATTCAACACTATTTATATACATCCTCTCTCCAAACTTATTCATGGCACACATACAAGGAGAAAAAGAATTAGTTGATTTATTACAACACCCTGCGGTAAAACCACATATCAATTATGCAATTTTCCAAGGCATATCTGGTGGCACACAAATTGACTATGCTCTTCACATAGTCGAAACTGCCATACAAGCAAATCCTCACAACCAGGAATTAACCACTCGATATGATCACTTTAAATCGCTTAACACCTCAAGATATGGGCCAAGAGTAACAATTGATTATTCCCAACCCAAAAATCCATCTTACAGTGCTCGTAGATGTACTGAACCAATAAATCCATTTTCATAACGTTTTTAAACACTTGACTATCTAAATTTTGTTAAAAAGAGGAAAAAATAATTAAAAAAAGAAAAACAAAAGAAAAACAAAAGAGGTAAAATAACATGACAAAAAATTTTTTATTCACATCTGAGTCGGTAACCGAAGGGCATCCAGATAAAATCTGTGACCAAGTCTCAGATGCTCTTCTCGATGCTATCTACAAAGACGACCCCCAAGCCCGTGTCGCAATTGAAACACTAACAAAAACCGGTTTTGTCGTTGTTGCAGGTGAAGTAACAACAAAAACCTATATCGACGTGCAAAAAGTTGTGCGTGATACCATTGTTGAAATCGGTTACGACAAACCAGATTACGGTTTTGAAGGATCCACTTGTGGTGTGTTAAGCGCAATTTCAGAACAATCCCCTGATATCGCCCAAGGCGTCAACGAAGGCGAAGGTTTGCATCAAGAACAAGGTGCCGGCGACCAAGGTCTAATGTTTGGTTTTGCCTGTAATGAAACACCTGAACTAATGCCATTACCAATCACCTTAGCCCATAAATTAACTCAACGTCTAGCATCCGCTCGAAAACGCGGCGAATTATGGTATCTTCGCCCTGATGGCAAATCCCAAGTAACCGTCGAATACGAAAACAACAAACCAAAGAGAGTTGACACCGTTGTTATTTCAACCCAACATCACCCTGACGTTGACTTGGAAACGATTCGTCGTGACCTCATCGAAAAAATCATCAAACCTCTCTGTCATGAATGGATTGATGCAAACACGAAATATTTTATTAACCCAACTGGTAAATTTGTTATCGGTGGCCCTGTTGGTGACGCTGGTGTCACGGGGCGAAAAATAATTTGTGATACCTATGGTGGCTATAGTCGACACGGTGGCGGCGCATTTAGTGGCAAAGACCCAACTAAAGTGGACCGCTCCGCAGCGTATATGGCGCGTTACATCGCAAAAAACATCGTTGCTGCAGGCTTAGCCGAAAAATGTGAATTACAATTAGCCTACGCTATCGGTGTCGCGCAGCCCGTTTCCATCTACGTTGAAACATTTGGTACAAATAAAATCCCTGAAGAAAAAATTTCAGAATTAGTCAAAAAGAATTTCAACTGCACCCCTAAAGCCATCATTGACACATTAAACCTGCGCCGTCCCATCTACAAAAAAACCGCAAGTTACGGTCACTTCGGTCGCAATGACCCTGACTTCACTTGGGAGAAGACAGACAAAGCAGAATTGTTACGTAAAGAAGCGGGGTTGTAGATTTAATTCTTTTTTTTATTTTAATTCTCTTATTTTCAAAATTTTTTAATACTATTTCCTTTCCATCTCCCTTAGCCACATCAATCCAATCTTCATCATCATTCGATTAAACTTCTCAGAAAGCTTATACGTCTTCTTGTATAAATCATAATCAATCAACCCCATCCCTCGCATCGGTGTCAGAATCCGATCATAAAACTGCCTTTTATTGTATGATAAACACTGCTCTTTTGCCAGTGGTCCTCGTCCCTGCTCCTTGACCACCAACTCCCCATCATGCAGCCGTTGCGCAAATAGCCCCATCTCTGTCTTCCCCATCTCTCCATTATTCTTCTTCATGTAGTCAATGAGCAACTTTCCTACCACCTCCTGCTGCTCTGTGGCAAAAATAACTTTAAAAATATCTTCCGGCAAATTATCCTGATCAAAGAGTATAACCATATTTCTCTATAGACGAATAGACTTTATAAACATTACGTAAAATGTATACTAGTTTGGTAAAATGTTAAATCCCCTCAGTCTCACTCAAGACTACTTATTTTGTCTTTTTAAGAAATGTAATAATCTCTTTTTTGAATATTTCAAAATCCTCTAATTCTGTATTTAAAAAAGAATATGCTTTTGTATCATTTACTTCCCCATAGCGATGGACAATAATATTGCGAAACCCTTTCATTTCCCTCACTTTTGCCACTGTTTTTGAGGTTAAAACTTTTTTCATCTCAAGAGTTGTGAGAATATCTTCCTCTGAAGAAGGAGCACCTAATTTATAATGTGACACAATAAGAGAACATATATCAATCACAGTCTCAATAGCTAATTCAATAGTTTTTTCACAAGCTCGTTTATCAACAAGATTGTGTACATATTCCTTTTGAGAAGAAGGCAACATTTCTTCTAATTCAATTACATATTGGGTCATAGTATCGACTTTAAGAAGAATTCTATCTTGAAATTCCATTATTTATGCCTCCACTTCTGTACGCAATTCATTCAAATACATTTGATGATATTTCTCAAAATAGCGATACTCTTTAATCACATTAACAAACTGCTCAATTAAAAATTCATAATTATCATAGTAAATTATTTTTCCTTTCAACACTTCATTTTTAAGAAGCGTAGGGAGATCTTGGAATATTTTTACATCAACTTTTGTTGGTAGAGTGCCCGCCACCAATCTCTGGAACGTAAAACGCTGTTTTTCAGTCCCTTTATAATAAATAGCAATATCAATATCTGAAAGCGCATTCGCTGTATATTGAGCTTGACTTCCAAATAAGACAATAAATTTTACATTCTTATTTTTATCCAGAACTTGAATTTTTCGAACTAATTCTTTCATAACTGTAGAGAATATATTTTTCTATATAAATATAACCCATTCTAAATAAAAAATCACCACACTACATACTCACCCTCCGCCTACTCTCTTCATCCCATAAGGGAATACTCAGGAGCTCGTCATCAGGTCATGAGATAGTGTGGTAGTAATCAAAAAGAGCGAATTATTATAAACTTATGTTATATAAAATAAAAACGCGGGCCAGGGAGGACTTTCAATATAATTATATGTTTGAACCCCCAAAAGACGGCTCTATTCTTGATGAAATAGGACGCCGCTGCCCTATGTACCTTATACTTGGTATATATTCAAATTAAGTATATCCAGGTTAGGCGACTGGCCCGTAAGAGAAGAAAAAAGAAGGTTTGTTTTTATAAGTTGCGGGAAAGTTTTAAATAAAATATTGATTTATAATTCACCGATTACTTTCAATAACTATTCCTGGCCTTTGATTAACTTGTTCACCAGTTAAAAAACTAAGATAAATCCCCCATAATCTGCCACTCATCAATCTCAGGTGACCCCCAATCATACTTCTTATCATCATTGAGAAATTTTAGATTTGGTCTACGCCCCGTATTCAGAAAATCGCTTTGCAGAGTTAACACACTATACATTGCATGAAGCATAGATTCTTTGATATAATTCAAAACATCTATGTAATCTGGGATATGTAATCCTTTTTCCGCTAGTCTTTGGTTTAATACTTGCTTACTTCTAAAATTTGGTCCTTCCACAGCATTAAGCGCATGCTGATGAAAAAAACGTACGTTTTTAACAATAAACTCAAATAAAGGCGGTTTCCCTAACATTTTTTCAGGAAACGTGTACGCCCAATTTAATGCACCAGCAATTGTCTTTAATTTAATATAGGCATGAGAAATACCTCTCTCAATAATTTCATCCTGTTTTACTTTAATAAAAGGAAATTCTCCATACACCACTTTGGTATGTTCTAAAAATTCTCGCGAATCATGAAGAAAACGAACAAAACGAAGTAAATATTCTTGATTCTCCGGAAACAAATGAATCCCCAAATGTTTTGCTCCTTCCGGATGTTCTCCATTTGACAATTCAACAACTTTTCCATTCAGTACTGCTGGACATGTTCCGCGTAAAATTTTATGCGCTTTAGTGAGGTCTTTCACACGAACCCAATTATCAAAGTCAGAATATTGCGAAGGATCGGTTGCGCGAGCAGCTGAACCATACAATAATACTCCTAATAAATCATCCCCTAATTTTTGTTTTAGCCAATCAATATACACATATCTCTCTTGAAGTTCTTCTGGGGTTACTTCCTGTTCTGCTGTACGAATTCTTACATCATATTTACGTTTTCCCAATGGCACTTGTAAAAAATAATCGATAAATGTTTCTTTCATAGAAAGTAATACATCATTCCATGTGTCTTCTTTAGTAAGATCACCAAATAACATTGGATACTCACGTTCCTCAACATGATTATATATCCGTCCAATAAGATACAATCGATTAACAAGATGAGCTTTATTTACAATCGTGTCTAAATCTTTACGATTATGGGTTGCTGCTGCATCAAGCGTTGCTGATTTTGCATCAAACTCACTTTGTAATTGTAATAAAACCCGTTCAGGTTCAGGAATCCACTCCGAAGGCAAACCAAACAATTCTGTAAATTGACTTTTATCCATTCCTTGCGTTACCATTTTAAAAGTTGTGGGAACATAATCACGAAAACCTTTAACCACGTCTAATGACCAAGGCGCAACTAACGTTGAATTTTCTGTCGTGTCTGAAAGAATTCGTTTAAGATCATCGACGCTTGGTACCGAATCAAAAATAACTGGTCTAACATATTCAAATCGATTGGGATAAGGTAACCCTTCAATCCGATTATTTGGAGCTCTATTTTGATAAATTATATTTGCCATAAAACACACCGTTTTTTAGATGATGAAGAATGACGCTTTATAAGGATTATTATGCTTGAACCTATCTATACTAAACACAAAAGATTTAAAAAAGAAGAGCTGAACAACTACACTACTATCCATTCCCATGATTTTAAATCATTCTATTGATTATCTTTGCCGTGCTTTAAGAAGAGAACGTCCTGATTGGGGTAGTATACAAAAAAGGTTTGAAGACCTCCCTATATTTAAAACAAAAATATCTCAAAAAAATAAATCTTATGAATTGCATCAATATGCAAAAGACTTTAGTGAACTTCATTTAGATATTTCGTTAGAACATATTGCCCAAAATTCACCAATTAAAAATATTCAGTTTTTGCCAAGATACACCCAAAAATCACCTTTACAAAACCAAGATTATAAAATGTATAACAACGATTCAGGAAGAATAATTATCGAAACAGATCAGGGAGTTCATTGGGAATATGACCAAATCATTATGGTTAACAACGTTCCAACAGTTTTAGAAATAAAAATAAGACAATGGAATACAGGTAAAAACAGAAAACGAAAACAAGAAGATGGTACCTATACTCTTGAAAAAGATAGTTGTGTGAAAAATAATCTTCGTTCTGAAATCTACAATAAAAAGCTTGAACCAGTACAAAAGTTATTTGGTCGGGATATTGGGTATATTATGGTTATTTCAAAAGATCAATATCCTTTCGTGTTCAATCATTCCGAGACTATTGTAAACCAATTTATTCAAGACAACGGCAGACTCGTCCCTTTCTACACCGATCGCTTAACATTTCGTGACCACGTTCGAGAAAAAGTCAAAGAATTTGGCTATCTCTTAAAAGAAGAACCTATGCCACCTTCACCACAACCAAAACTCTATCTCCCTTAACTCCCCCTACCCTCCATGAATCACAATTAACGACTGCGTCTTCTCAACCCCTTCCACTAATTGAATCCTCCCTAACAGCACAGAATCAAACTCTGCAACATCACGCACGCGCAAAAACACCACCACGTCCGTCCCTCCCGACACAATATCCGCCCGCTTCACAAACGAAAATCGCTTCAAATCCTTCACCACATCATACTGTGTTTTCTTCTTCAAGCGTAACAGCGGCAAATTCACCGACACTAACACATACGCCGCAAACCCCTCCCCCACGCTCTGCGCATCCACCTCAACCGTATACTTCTCAATAACCCCATAAGCCCGCAACTTCTGTATCCGATGATGTACTGTAGTAATAGGCAATAACGTCTTCTTCGCAACCTGCCGTGTCGTATACTCTGCATGATCTTTCAATACTTCCAGTATCATTTGATCTTTATCATCAAGTATTCTTTTATTTTTATCTCTGGTTATATTGCTCATACTGGAACAAATGTTCCATTTCTATATAAATTTTTCGTATTTTTGGTGTATTTTTCCATTATTTATGGGATAAGTATTAATACTCCCTCAAACCTCTTAAAGAGTATCAACGAACGAGGTATCCCCCCATGTGCGGCATCATTGGCATAACAGAATATACAACTCAACCTGAACTCTATCGCGAACGCGCCCTAAAAATGGCCGCTCGTATCCGACATCGCGGTCCCGATTGGAGCGGCATCTATAGTGACCATAAAATGATTTTAGCGCATGAACGCCTCTCCATAGTCGACCCTCATCACGGCGCTCAGCCTTTAATTGATACAAAAACCGGAAACGTATTAGCCGTCAACGGCGAAATCTACAACCACAAAGAATTACGCCAGAAATTAAAACAACAACATGACTGGCAAACCGCATCTGATTGCGAAATAATCCTCTACCTCTACGATGAATACGGTCCACAATGCGTTGACATGCTCAGCGGTATTTTCGCCTTCATCCTCTACGACAAACAAACAAAAGAATACCTCATCGCCCGTGATCATATGGGCATCTGTCCGTTATATTGGGGATGGGATCAAACAACTACTCTCCACATCAGCAGCGAAATGAAAGCCTTAGACCCCTATTGTCCAACAATCGAAGAATTTCCCGCCGGCAGTTATTATTATAGTAAAGAAAAAAAAATCACACGATGGTACCAGCCAAGCTGGGCCACAACCATTCCCACAGAAAAAGTCTCATTAGACAAATTAAGAGACGCTTTAGAACAAGCCGTCAAAAAACAATTGATGGCCGACGTTCCCTATGGCGTTCTCATCTCTGGCGGCTTAGATTCCTCTCTCATTGCCGCCATTGCCTGTAAATTCAAAGAAAGCAAAGACTCTCTACATTCATTTGCCGTAGGACTAAAAGACGCCCCTGACCTAAAATATGCCCGAAAAGTCGCTGAATTTTTAGCAACAAAACATCATGAAATTATATTCACCATCCAAGAAGCCATGGACGCTTTAAAAGACGTCATTTATCATCTTGAAACATTTGACGTCACAACCATTCGCGCATCCACTCCCATGTATCTGATGGCCAGAAAAATAAAAGCAATGGGTATTAAGATGGTACTCTCCGGCGAAGGTTCAGACGAAATATTTGGCGGCTACCTCTATTTTCATATGGCGCCAAACGCTAAAGAACTGCATGAAGAAAGTGTCAGAAAATTATTTATGTTAAGCAAATACGACTGCCTGCGCGCCAACAAATCAACCGCCGCCTGGGGATTAGAAACACGCGTACCTTTTTTAGACAAAGAATTTATGGAATACGCCATGAGTATCGACCCAACAGATAAATTATGTCCTGGAAAAAAAATAGAAAAAGAAATCCTGCGTAAAGCCTTTGTCGGCTACATCCCCGAAGAAATCCTCTGGCGGCAAAAAGAACAATTTTCCGACGGTGTCGGCTACAGTTGGATCGACCACCTTAAATCTCACACCTCAAAAAAAGTAACCACTGAAATGCTTGCAGACGCCAAATCACGCTTCCCTCAGCAAACTCCCTTAACCAAAGAAGAATATTACTATCGTGAAATATTCGACAGCTTATTTCACAGCCCCTCTGCTCCTTTAACCGTTCCCATCGGCCCCTCGATCGCCTGTTCAACCCCTACCGCTATTTTGTGGAGCAAACAATTTCAAGGGCAAGCTGATCCCTCCGGACGAGCAGTACGAGAAGTGCATAACGCCGGAACATAACATTTAATAATTATCTTTATTTTTCCTCAAGCATGATCTTTGAAATAAAAGATAAAACAAAAAGAACAATTCGTCTCACTCTCGAACGTTGGAAACACATTCAACAAGAACATCCTGAAATAAATAATATTGAACTCCTCAAAGAAACACTTTCAAAACCACTCATTATTAAACCTAGTAAATACGATCCAGACCATGTTTGTTATTATTACAGTTACGACAAACAACAGAAAAGATACTTAATGATCGCCGTAAAGTATTTAAATGGCGATGGGTTTATCATCACTACATATTACTTGAGGAAACTATCATGAAATCAAAAATGAATATTCACTGGGACCAAGAAGGCGATCTCTTAGAAATACGATTTGGTAAACCAACTACTTCCTATTACGAAGAAGTTCGTGATGATGTATTCGAACGCCGTGATGAAAAGACTGGAAAAATAATCGGCTACGCTTTTTTTAACGTGCAAAAAAGAAAACAAACCCATCCATTAGATATCGTTGTTGACGTTCCCTCCGAAGCTGATATGATGGTTTCTTAAACACATCAAACATATTCCCATGACCACCTACCTATCAATCCAACAAGCCATGTCCAAAAGCTCGGGCATTGTCTCAATCCGCGGCTGGGTACATCGCGAACGCGGTTCCAACAAACTAAAATTCATCACTCTGCGTGACTCAACAAATCTGATTCAGTGCGTATTCGAACGTACTAAATTCGAGTCCCAATGGGCTGATATTGACAAAATTCAAGTCGAAGCCGCTTTAGAAATAACAGGCGAAATCAAAGAAGACAAAAGAGCCCCCACCGGATTTGAACTCCAAGCAGATACTATCACCATAGTCGGCAAAAGTGACTCATTTCCCATTGCAAAAGATCAATCCATCGAATTTCTTGCAGACAACAGACACCTCTGGCTCAGAAGTAGGAAAATGACCGCCGTCTTAAAAATCCGCTCAACAGTATTTGGCGCCATCGACGAATACTTCAAAACATCTGGATTTTATGAGTATCACTCCCCCATTTTTCAATCCGTCCAATGCGAAGGCGGCAGTGATCTATTTTCCGTAGATTATTTTGGCAAGAAAGAAGTATTTTTAGCCCAAAGTTGGCAATTATACGCCGAACCCGCTATTTTCGCACTAGAGAAAATTTATACCATCTCCCCTAGTTTTCGCGCTGAAAAATCAAAAACATCCCGCCACCTCACCGAATATTGGCATGCTGAAATGGAAATGGCCTGGTCCACATTCAAAGACATCCAAGACCACGGTGAAAAATTAATCAAACACATCGTAAAAGCCGTTTTAGACAAACACAAACCTGAATTAGAAATTCTCGAACGTGATTGGAAAAAACTAGTCCCGACAGTTGAAAAGCCTTTCCTAAGAATGACCTATACAGAAGCATTAAAAATCCTCAAAGAGAAATGTAATATGGATGTTCAATGGGGTAAAGATTTACGTACCATCGAAGAAGAAAAATTAGTCAGCCTCTACGACGTTCCCATCATCTGCACTCATTATCCAAAGAAAGTCAAAGCATTTTATATGATCGAAGACCCAAAAGACCCAACTACTGTCCAAGGCTGCGACTTCTTAGCTCCCGAAGGCAACGGTGAAATCATCGGCGGCTCACAACGCGAACATGACATCGAAAAAATCAAAGAACGGCTCCTCGAACAAGGCGAAGACCCATCACAATACGAATTCTACCTTGACACCCGACGATACGGCTCTGTCCCTCACGGCGGCTTCGGCCTCGGTGTTGAACGTGTCATCAAATGGGTCTGCGGCCTAGATTCGATTAAAGACGCAATAGCCTTCCCACGGACGATGGAGAGATATAAACCCTAAGTTTAAAATGTGATACTCTATTCTTAGAATCTTTTATTTTATATTAAGTAAGAGATGATGCAAATTCTTCTCAATATACGCAAGTGCATCTTTCGTCTTATGAAACATATACTTTTCTTTTACTAACAACATAAATTCTGTATTATTCCTCAGCATTCGATACACTGTTGGATTCATATCAGCAATCAGTACAACCCCTTTTTCTTTTTTTCGCTGCAAAATAAACTCATTCAATCGCACAAGTGCCGTACTATCGATAAACGGCACATATTTGAAACGTAGAATAATGATTGGCTTTTTCACCTCAATATGCTCATTAATCTTTTTATCAAACACACTCATCGCCCCAAAAAAGAACGGCCCATGGATTGTATACGCTGTTACCACCTCTTTTAACTTCTCATTGCGATACACAAACGCATTCAGACCATCATGTTCCTGATAATCTTTCATGTTACTGATATCAATAATATTTGTTAAACGTACAAATAGCAAAAACACCGCAAGTACCATCCCCACTTCTACTGCAAACACTAAATCCGTCAACACCGTTAACGCAAACGTCGCAAATAACACAATCGCTTCTGCGCGGCTAATCTTCATAATCGTTTTAAACTCATGAATATTAATCATGCGCACCGCCACATACATCAAAATACCTGCTAAAAACGCTTTAGGGATATATTGTGCAATCGGCGCAAAAAATAACAAAATTAACAGTAAAATCAGTGCATGAATCACTCCTGCATATTTTGTTTTCGCCCCTTCACGAATATTCACGCCACTGCGTGCAATCGCCGCCGTTGCCGGCATCGCTCCAAAAAAAGGCAATACTACATTTGCAATTCCCTGCCCCATCAATTCTTTGTCACTTTTATGCTTTGTATTCGTCATCCCATCACAGACAACGGCGCATAACAACGCCTCAATCGAACCAAGTAACGCAATCGTAAACGCCGCAGGCAGCACATTCTGCACCAATTCAAAATTAAAATTAATAAACTGAAACGTGGGCAGCCCTCTCGGAATCTCACCCACCTGCGGAATCGGCAATTGAAAAAAAATCACTGCCGCTGTAAAAATCAGTAAAGGAAATAATGATGAAGGCAAATTACAAAGATACTTCACTCTGCTTAAAAGATGAGAAAGATATACCAGACAAAGAATCGTTCCAATCGTAATCACAACCGCTATACCATTGATTTGATTCAGATTGGCAAAAATTTCTGCCAGCGTTTCCCACACATGCTCATGCGCTGCAATCTTCAATCCTAATCCATTCGCAATTTGCCCAATAAAAATAATCGCCCCAATCCCTGCCGTAAATCCAGACACCACAGGTAGCGGAATAAATTGTACAAAACGCCCTAATCTCACAATCCCAAATAATAACTGAATCAATCCTGCTAAAAACCCAGCGAGCATCAACCCTTCAACCCCATATTTTGACACCGCAGACAGAATGATCACCGTCATCGCTCCCGTTGGCCCCGTAATCGAAAACATCGACCCCCCAAATAGCGAACCTAAAATTCCCGCAATAATTGCAGTATAAATTCCCATTATAGGTGGGACACCTGACGCAATCGCAAACGCAATCGCAAGTGGCAGCGCCACAACGGCCGTAATGAAGCCTGCTTTCAAATCTGCGGTAAAGTACTCATTAAAATATTGCTTTAAATGCATGAAGACCTACAAAAGCCAACTCTCATTTATAAATCTGACGATGCTTTATTTTTTAAAAATAAGTAAAATACATTCTGTGCCACTCAAATAACTCTATAATTTCCGACTCACACTCAACCCATCTTTAATCATAACAAGTTCAGTCACCAACCGCGCATTATGTAACACCTTCTCTTTAAAATCCCCACACCCCTCCATCGTAATATTATCCGCAATAATAAATCCCCCTCGCGCAACAAGTCGCAGGCAATCTTTTAATACTGTTAAATACTGCTTCTTCGCAAAATCAATAAAAATAAGATCATAATACTCTAAATACTTCTCTCGCAACGCCATCTGCGAAACTATCTCAGCCGCATTCCCCACAATTATTTTAGCCTTAACCCCTCGCAGCTTAAAATTCTCCTCTGCCTCTTTCACAATCACTTGATTGATATCAATCGTCGTCAAATCCGCACCTTCCGAACCTAAAATACATCCACTATACCCATTCGCCGTCCCTAACTCTAACACCCGTTTCGGCTTATGTTCCAAAATAAAATTCAACAACCATTCACCTTTTGCCGAACCAAGAATAGGAATCCCTCGTTTAATTGACTCTTGTTCCAATATTTGTAAGTCTATAATATTCATTCTTATCTCTTTCTTGTAGTGTTATATAAATTATTCTCTAAATCAAAATAGTTCTCTAACCAAACCACAACAATCTTTATATATCATTATTCTTTACAATCAAAAATGTTAGACAAAGAGGCGAAAGTGTGGGATCGTTCTGCTAAAAAATATTTTGATGACGTCGTCAGCCCCTTCGCCGAAGGCGTAAAAAATCCTATTTTTTGGTATCTCGATAATAAAATTACTGGCAACCTCAAAGATCTGTCCGTTATCGACATCGGTTGCGGCATTGGCAACTTCCTCCCCACTCTCGCAGGAAAATTCGCTCACGTCACCGGTATCGACTTCTCCCCTAAAATGATTGATCTTGCCAAAGAAAAAACAAAATCTCACTCTAATGTCCAACTTCTCGTTCGCGACGCTCGCGATTTAACTGAATTTCACAATCAATTCGACGTTGCCGTCTCCGTCAATTCAGTCTTATTACCCAAAATTGTCGACGTAGAAAAAATATTACGTGAAGCCAATCTCGTCCTCAAAGAAAACGGCACCCTCTTAGCCGTCTTTCCCGCTATGGAAGCTTTATTATACCGTTCATTACTCATCCAAGAAAAAGCCATCGAAGAAGGATTCTCTGAAGAAGAAGCCATCCAGAAAGCCAAAAAAGATTTAACCGAAACAACACCCTGTAACTTTGAAGCAGGAATTGTAAAATATCCCGACTGCCAGCAAAAAAATTATTACCTATTTGAATTAAAATATCGCCTCTGGAAGGCTGGATTTACTAGCATTAAAGTACGCAAAGTCCATTACCCCTGGGAAGTTTATGAAGATGATACCCTCCTCGCCTTCCACGGTAAACAAAAACTATGGGACTGGTTTGTCTACGCAAAAAAATGAAATATTCTCATGAAAAAAATAATCCTCTCATTAATTTTTGTTCTTGGTATTGTCAGCATCTACTTCCTCGGCTCAAGTATTACTGGGTATATTGTCTCTGAAACCTGTTGTTTCCCCCCTAATTGTAATCCTGAAAATCAATGTAAATTTAGCGCATCAGAAAAATCATCCTCCCTCTCAGTTGAAAAAATAATTGGCGGTGTAAGCTTGCTTCTCATCTCCATCGCCCTCTATGGATTATGGCATCATAATACAAATAATAATCGTAACTCAATCGTGAGAAAAAGATAGATATCTATTTAAAGTACTCTTTAATTTACACCTTCATGTCAACCCCCTTCCTCCCAACCTCCATAACCGAAGGCCAACAGTACTACAACTCTTCAGATGATAATTTCCAATTCGACGTCATCTTCATCACTGGCGACCCCTACTACGACCATCCATTAAGCGGCATGTCGATTATCGCTCGACTCTTAGACAGCAAAGGCTACAAAGTAGGCATCATCCCGCAGCCAGAAACCGATCAAGAATATCAAATCTGTGGCCGTCCAAAATATTTCTTCTGCATCACCTCTGGTCTGCTTGACTCCATGCTCGCAAATTATACTCCCATGCTTCGTGAACGAGAAAACGTACTTGTTCCCGAACGCGCCTTAATGGTCTATACTCAAAAAGTCAAACAATTCTACAAAAACGTCATCACCGTTATCGGCGGTGTCGAAGCAACCATCCGCAGATTCACCCATTTCGATTACCAAGAAAATATTTTACGTCGCGGCATCTTAAACGACTCCAAAGCTGAACTGTTATTATTTGGCAACGCCGATCGCGCCATTCTCAACCTCCTCCAACGCCTCAAAGACCTAGAAAAAAATACCGCAACCAAAATCACAGAAGAAAAATGGGACACTCTCAAACCACAACTCAACCTCCAAACAATCGACGGCACCGCCTATCGCATCAAATCCGACCAAATCCATCCCAATATCAAACTCCTCCCCAGCTACGAAGAATGCATCGCTAATCAAGACCAATTCAACACCCTCACCCGTATCACCTATTTGCTTCCCGACAATGCATTCATCGAACCCTGCGGCGCCGGCTTCATTCAACACAACCGCGCCGAACACACCCTCAGTGAACCCGAAATGGATTATATCTACAGCTTGCCATTCACAAGATCACTTCATCCTAATTCCAAAAATTTTCAATTCAATCAAAACATGGTTGAAAAATTAGAAACATCTGTCACCATCGGCCGCGGCTGCTGGGGCAGCTGCTCATTCTGCGTCATCCCTTTAGTTCAAGGAAAAGAAGTAGCCAAACGTAGCAAAGAAAACATCATCAAAGAAATCGAAACACTATACAGTCGTGGCATCAAAAAAATAAACGACCTCACACTTCCAACGTTAAACATGTACGGCTCACGCTGCCGTCTCTATAACGAACCACAAACAATTCTCTCTCCCATAATCGAAAAAGACATCATTGTACAAAACAAAACAAAATACTGCAACCAACAATGCGTCGGCTGTCCCGAGCGCGTGATTAGCGACGACCTCATGCCACTCTTAGAAGCCGTCGAAAAACTTCAGCAAAAATACCAAAACACTTCATTAGAACTACGCAGTGCCATTCGCCACGACATCATTCTTGACCAAAAAAAATTATTTCGCAAAATCATGCAATTTACCACCCGTTTAAAAATCGCCCCTGAACACATTTCCGACACCGTGCTCAAACAAATGAATAAATCAAACCGTAAAGCATTTGAAGATTTTTTAGAAGAATACAAAAAAATCAACCAAGAACAACACACCAATAAAAATCTCGTCCCCTATTTCGTCGCCGCCCACCCTGGATCTACACAACAAGACATGGAACTGTTGCGAAAATTCTGCGAAGAAAAAGACATCTACGTCAACCTCACTCAAGTCTTCACCCCAACTCCCGGCACTCTCTCAACAGCTACATATTATACAGGCATAAATCCTTTAACCAAAGAAAAAGTCTATGTCCCAAGAGCATTTCGCGAAAAGAAAGATCAGAAATACGCCCTCGTCTCCGGCTACGTCGAACGCGACTTTGAAGGCAATGTATTAGATGAGAATGCGTAAATAAATATTGTAATCTTAAAGTGCTGATCTAAAATTATTCTTTTTCCCCTTGCAGTCTTCCCTCCAACCCCCACCCTTCTGGAAAATGTAATATGCTCTCATTTTCTTCCAAAGTAATACACTCATCAGATTTCGGAAAATATTTGTGATGAACATAAATATACGGTCCTGTTTTAGCAAGTGAGATCGGAAATTGACGTACCCAATCCCAAGGCAAAATCCACGTCTCACGAGAATGTATCTGCGTTTCAATCTCTTGTTCTCTCATCCCCACAATCGGATTATATAATTGATACATCATAAACGCCCAAAATAAAGTATGGTGAGGCAATTCTTCACGAAAATGATTAACTTGATATTCATGAACCGCAAAGTTCGCAGTATATATATTAAGCCGGCTTTTCAATTCAACTCCAATCTTATCATCCCGCAAATCAATTCCAAATTTAGCCGTTTGATCCAATTGTAACTTCTGCGCTAAATATGTGAGATGATACTGTTCAGCAACCGAAGTAAAACGTCGTGGATTCATGTAGAAAGAAGTACCTTATCATGTCGACGTACTTTTTGACCCAGAGGAAACGTAATTATCTCTCCTTCTCTTGCTGCCGTAATCTCTTTACCCTCTACATCTTGAGCATACGTTATCTCATACTCAAATTCCTCTGTAGTTTTTCCTTTAATCATAATCTTCAACGGAAATATAATTGGTGCTGCATTTATTTTAGCCAACGCCACCTTTGCATTCGCATAATAATTCTCAATCACTCCAATCTGCACATATTTTTTCATTTCAATTACTTTTCGTTGCCGTGGCGACACCATACACTCATTTGAACAACAACTCTTCATCTCCTTCGCACACAACGCACAGCAAATAAACAATTCATCACAATCTAGATTATGACAATTCATATATTGCTTCTCAGCAACATCGCAATGTGAGCATTGTGTAATCGTCTCACCCACGTCCGATACTAATCTATCATCAAACACAAACAATCCTCCTTCCCAGTGCGTGTCTGGAAACTGATTCACATAATTAATCACTCCCCCCTCTACTTGATAGACTGAAGGAAAACCTTGCTCTTTCAAATATGCCGACGCCTTCTCACATCGTATGCCCCCCGTACAATACAACACCATCTTCTTCTCTTTATACTGCTCTAACTCTTTTTTCATTTGCGCAAACTCCCGAAAATTTTGAATCGGCAATTTAATTGCATTCTTGAATCGTCCCACTTCATACTCATACTCATTTCGCGCATCAATTATAACAAAATCCTCATTTGTATCATACCATTTCTTCAGCGTAGCAGGATCCAAATGCTCACCTGGCCGTTGAAACGACACTGGCGCACCAAACCGCACAATCTCTGTACGCACTCTAACCACTAATTTA
The DNA here is from genome assembly GCA_964201585.1 of Candidatus Woesearchaeota archaeon. Classification (GTDB taxonomy): domain Archaea; phylum Nanobdellota; class Nanobdellia; order Woesearchaeales; family GW2011-AR9; genus JACPNA01. The sequence continues at coordinate 17,891 of CAXNDX010000003.1, forward strand.
TGATACGTATTCTCCTCTGTAACCTGTTCACGAAACGTCAACTCCGCAAACAATGGATTTTCTGTCAGATTGTGTTGAAATGCCCTTATCTCCTCCTCCGTTCCCGACACCGCACCATTGATCCCTTCTGTAGCAATAAGAATCCTGCCTAAAATATGGTGTTCCTCACAATACTTTCTAATTAAATCGCGCAGCTCTTCTGGCTGTTTTATTTGTACATACCGATAAAACGAAATCACTTTATATTGCATACATCTCTTATTTCAGCTCTTATTTTTAAAATTTAGGTAGAAAATGTTATAAAGAGGAGATATCCCAAAGAATATAATGGACTTATGGTCTAGCGGCTAGGATACTGCCTTCACAAATAATTCATTTGAAAATGGCAGGGGTCGCCGGTTCGAAAATATCTTTGCGTTAACAATTCGCAGGAATACGAATGTCCGGCTAAGTCCATTTCATAATCATTATATATCTACATTCTGTTAATCACTTTAATGGTCCTCAACTTTCAACTTCAATTAACCGTTGCCCTGGCCGAAATAAATTACACCTCACAATACTACTCTTTTCTCATCCACAACCAAGAACAAGAAGTACCTACACCACAAGAAAACAAACAACAACACGATTCATTCATCCAAAAATACGCTAACGCCAAATGGGGCATAGTTGATATTCTCAACGAACGCTACTTCTCGATTCTCAACTTCAAATTCGATTTGTACAACTGGGCCACCCATAACACCAACGACGAAGTCGCGTACTTCCTCACCGAAGCCGGCTCCAATTGCATGAATTATGCAGAATTCAAAGCCCCCCATACATTCCACCTCTGGCTTGGCAGCAACGGATTTATTATCGGAATAGAACAAAAAGGCCAGCCTTTTCCCGCAGAATTAATCAACGAAAAAAACATCAAACAAAACGAAGGCGCTGCTTTTGAATTTTATCGCAGATGCAAAGGAACCATATTTTTTGATGATCCAGAAAATTCAAAAATAATTTATTTAAAACTTAATTTTTAAACTTCACCAAATCCAAATGCGGATCATACTTCTGCTCTTTAAACTTCGAAATATCTGTGGTAAAACAAGCAGAGTACCCATCCACCATCACCTTCTTCCATAAAAGATTCTCAATTTCTGTATGATTTAATGCGCGTTTGCTCCAGCGCTGCGTCGCTTCATTAAAATCTAACATAATCGTATTATACCTCAGCGTATCTACAAAATCCATTATATTTTTCGCTGGTAACACAAACGGCAGCATACTAATCATTGCATCTTTCTTCTCATTCATCTTCCGCAGTGAATACGAAGCCGCAATCTCATGCGCGCAGAAAAAATCTTCATCATTCCCTTTATCAATTGCCTGATGCCGTCGATCACTTCGATATAACTTATCCTCACATCCACATTTCCCTCGTAATTCCCACACTAAACTATATGCTCGTTTATCATCTGATTTTAACAACGGCACACTTGTCAACTTCACCTCATATTGCTTCTCCGGTCGCGATCGCGATGGCACCCTCATAATCCGTCCACCATGATACGCAAACGGAATCGCAATCGGCTCAATCAAATCCGTAAACAACACTTCCAATTGTCCAATCTGTTTCGCATTGTGATGATTTTTCAAATAACGATCATATCGTTCCACTTTTTCTTTGCGAACATCTAACTCCTCTCGTGTCAACTCTTTTTGCGTCTGACAACTTTTTCCCGTTCGCAATTCTTTACGAAACGTTGGAATCAACAATCGAAACGCTGCATAATCCTGAAACGCCCGCAGCTCCGCACCCTGAATCGCGCGATACAGCGACACAACTCTGCGATGATTATCTTTGCCAAACCAACTATACGAACAAAGAGTCTTCTCTGCATATTCCTCTTTGTGGATATGTAAATACTCAAACGCCGCCCCAATCACTTTCTCTGGTGACCATTGTTTTTGCTGCTTCATTTTCGCTGACATCTTTGCTTTTGGTGTTTTCTCACCTAACAATTCTCGTCGTAACACAACTGAATCCAACTTCACAAGCGTATCTAACGAATATACAACCGCTTGCCGCACCTCTTCAGAATCAATTCGATACTCTGGAGGTAAAATAATCAACTTTTCTTTCGCAGCACTAGAAATTCGTTGCACTAAATCTAAAGAATCAATAGTATATGGCAACTTTTTTAACAACGCATCTAAATCCTGCTCTTTTGTTCCAATCACACACGGCTTCTCCATATGGTATCGCTGCACATCATTTGTTGTAATAGTACTCTTCCTAATATATTGTGAAAGTATATCTTTTACGCTCGGATCAGCAAAATACTCTTTTCGTGGTGTTGAGAGGTTGATAATCATGAATACTACCTTTTGAACACCCACTTTATAAATATTTTGCTATCTATTAGTGATAATCAGATAGATTTAAAAAAGACCTCCTCTCTCCCTGCATCATGTACACTCTCAAACAACTTCCGCAAGACTTCATCGTCACCGAAATCTCCTCTCTCAACCTCAAACCACAAGGAAAATATCTCTATTTCAAATTCACTAAAACCAATCGCAACACTTTAGACGTCATCCAAGAACTCAGCCGAATTTTTCACATCCCTGAAAAACAAATCGGTTTCGCCGGCACAAAAGATAAAAACGCAGTAACCACTCAAATCTGTTCTATCTCAAATATCTCCCCCGAACGCATCAACGGCATACATCTTCCTAATGTCACTCTCGAATTTCTCGGATTCAGCAACGAACCAATCACTCTTGGCTCTTTAGAAGGCAATCGCTTCGACATAACCATTCGCAACCTCACTACTGAAAAAATAATCTCTCAACAATTCATCCCCAACTACTTTGATGAACAACGCTTCAGCAAAAACAACGTTCAAATAGGCAAACATCTGCTTAATAAAGAATTCAAACAAGCAGTCGAATTAATCGACAACGAAAAATCTCTCCTCTACCTCAACGAAAAAACAAACGACTACGTCGGCGCATTAAAAGAATTACCAATTCGTCTATTACGGTTATATCTCAACGCCTACCAAAGCAAACTCTGGAACGAAACAGTAGCACAATATCTCCAATTACATGGCAAACATAATCACACCTCTTCCTATTCCCAAGGTACATTATTATTCCCCGAAAACATCGCTGATTTTCAACACCTCACAATTCCCATCATTGGCTTCACCGGAATCCCCGACGCAACAACCGCAGAAATAAAAAACATAATCGAAACCGTGATGAAACAAGAAAGCATAACAATAAACGATTTCATCATCAAACAAATTCCAGAATTAACATTAGAAGGCGAACTGCGCTCTCTGGTTACAGAAATAAAAGAATTAACCATTGGCCCTCTCGAAGCCGATGAACTAAACCCTGACAAAAATAAACTAAAAATTTCATTCTCATTAGGCAAAGGCAGCTATGCCACAATGGTCATCCGCGCTTTGTTCAAGTAAACCAAAGCCAAACTGACTTTTTTGTCCCACTTACATAAAAATTAGAGAGAAAGCCTCCAGCTTTAGCTGGAGGATGAATCGCAGTACGCTGATTTTTATGTTCCGAAAACTCGCCAATGAAGGCGAGGGCGTAAAGCCGCGGGTTTTAGCCCGCGGATAGCCCGAGTAGGCGAGTTTTCGTTACATACAAAAAGCATATATTCTTCCTTGCCTTTCAAGTAGTAATCATGATACAAATGTCTCTATCTAAAATTGCTAATTTTCAGATGAGGGAAAAATAAATAATGGCTCTTGACAACTGTCCAGAACGAACTTTTCTTACTCAGACTTATTTTGTAATCCAAAGAGATTACGCTTCAAAACAACCTCCTAAAATGGGACCATCCTATCTAGATCGTATGCAACAGACATCCGGTGTAACACTTCCCACCGTACGCAGTTACGGAAAAGCAATTGAAACTAATCTTTCTGGATTATTGTATAATCACAAATCTCTTGGACTTGAGGATAAAATATATCCAAATGGATTATACCACAGCACCATACCGTGTGGAACAAATTATGGTTCATCCTTAACTAGCAATACAGAATTAGGAATGGGAAGCAGTATCTATACTGGAAATTCTGTAGGCAGAGGCTATGGCGGCAGTAGTCTTGGTTACAACACCGCAAATTCTCCCTATCAACATTAAAATTCCCCTATTCATTATAAGGTATAAACCTTTATAAATAAGCCCTGTTCTTTTACGTTTAATGACTGTAAAGAAAAAAACCAAAGAAGAGAATCATGCTGAGAGCACTCCTTCCGCTCAAAATTCTTCCTCCTCCTCTCATTCTCCTGTTAAAGATCAACACAAAGAAAAAATTTCCATTCAACCCGAATTAAACCTTGCGTTAGTTGGTCACGTTGATCACGGTAAAACAACTTTAACCGAACGCTTATCTGGCAAATGGACCGACACTCATTCGGAAGAAATGAAAAAAGGCATCACTATTCGTTTGGGCTACGCCGATTTTACCATCTCTAAATGTGATAAGTGTAATTTTTACACCACCAAAGAAAAATGCATCAAATGTAACTCGCCTCCAAATCCTTTACGCAAAATCTCACTCGTTGACGCTCCCGGTCACGAATCTTTGATGGCAACAATGTTATCCGGTGCCGCTATCGTTGATGGCGCTCTTCTGTTAGTCGCCGCAAACGAAAAATGTCCGCAGCCACAGACAAAAGAACATTTGATGGCTTTACAGATTACTGGTATCAAACATATTATCATTGTCCAAAACAAAATAGATCTAGTATCTAAAGAAGAAGCACTTGAGAATTACAAAGAAATAAAACAATTCCTCTCTAATACCGAATTTAAAGACGTTCCTATCATTCCAATCTCTGCAAGAGCCAACGCTAATATCGACATGCTCTTAAAAGCCATCCAAGAATACATTCCTACTCCTGCTCGTGACACCAAAAAAGATTCAGTCATGTTAGTCGCTCGTTCATTTGACATAAATAAACCCGGTTCAAAATCTATCACATTAGTTGGCGGCGTTCTTGGTGGTACTGTCAAACAAGGCATCTTTCACGTTGGCGATGAAATTGAGATCCTCCCCGGCTATATGGTTGAAGAAAAAAATAAAAAAATCTGGAAACCATTGAAAACTAAAATCACTCAAATTTTCTCAGGTGGCGTTCCCGTTCCTCAAATCGGTCCCGGCGGCAGTATGGCTCTTGGTACACAACTTGATCCCGGCATCGTTAAATCAGATTCTCTAACCGGTTCATTAGTCGGCGTGCAAGGCAAATTACCCCAAGTCTATAATCAAATTACCATCGATACCCATCTTTTAGAACGTGTTGTCGGCACAAAAGAAGAGACCGAAGTAAAACCATTAGCTAAAGCAGAAATCTTAATGTTAAACATCAATGCCGCAGCTACTGTTGGTGTCGTCATCGACCCATCCAAAAAAAATACTACTTGTTCATTAAAAAAACCAATTTGCGCAAACCCTGGCGAACGCATCACTATCTCTAGAAGAGTCGGCGATCGATTTAGATTAATTGGATATGGGATCTTGAAATAATTTATTTTCTCATTAAACTATTCTTTTTCCACCACACAACCTCTCTGCAGTACTCAACAATAATTATATACCTATTCTTCTTAGCACAACATAATGTCAAAATCACTTCTCAAAAAACTAGAACAACTTGAACTTCATCATAAAATTGTCGCATTTATTGTCATAATGATTGCAACAATAGTTCTCACCCGCATCGGTGTCGCCATCTATGATCCTGATCCAACTATATTCAACTTTGAATTACATCATTTTGATTACGGTCTCACTCTCTTATTAATAGTCTGCCTTCTTCTTCTCTTTGGCAAAAAGAAATATTTAATTTACTTTCCTCTAGCCGCACTTTCATTTGGCTTAATTCTGGACCAACTCTGGTTTATCCGCAAAAGTGTATTCTCTCCCAGTTCTGATGACTTCTCCCCCTACGTAGCATCATACCCCTCAGTAATTTTACTTATTCTTATAATCATCTTTACAATCATTCTTATCAATCATTTCACAAAAAAGAATAAAAAAAATAAAGCAACAAAATCAAAAAAATAATCTTCAAAATCGCCCATTCAAATCTACTGTTTCTTCTTCAAATACTTCACTAAATGCTTCGTATGTGGATGCATCGCTATCTTCTCACTACTCATCTCTGTATGATGTGACCTATAATGATGCAAAAAATGCATGCCAAACACTTTCGTCTTAAGATAATCCCATTCCAACATTCCTCGATCTTTCCACATATTCTCCAACTGCTTCTTTGGCGCTTTTATTTCCTCACGAATAAACTTCTCCGCCCCATTAATCCCATCTTCTAACAATCCCTCTTCTTTTCCGATAACAATAGATCTTTTTTGCCGAATCTCCTCTAAAAACTGTTCTCGTGTTTCCGCCTGACAAAGAGTAAGCGCATTTCCATGCTCCTGCAAACAATGCCCATCTGACCCTCCTGTAAATCCTTTCCCAACTTTCCTCGCCCACGCAATCGCTTTCGGATTCATCTCGCCTTTACAACAACCATTTAACACCTCAACTGCATCAACTTTCCGTAATACTGCTGAATCAATTCCAAACTTATGAATCCCACAAAACCCAGGCCCATAAGGATGCGGTGTCGTAATCAAACAATTCCAATCTCGTGCCATTTCAATTGCTTGCACATGATCAATATCCAAAAACCACGGATTCGTTGTAATCCTCTTCTTCATATCTTTGTGATAAAACTCCTGATACTCTTTCACATCTGCAAAATGTAATAATACATGCACTCCATTATGGCACGTCAATTCAATTCCAGGAATAACAAACACATTTTTCTTTGCGAATTGCAAACCCTGTAACGACCCCTCAATATGATTATGATCCGTAAACGACGTACCTACATTCTCTTTTTTACATTTATCTATAACACTCTTGATCGGCGAAAGCCCATCCACACTAAACTTAGAATGATAATGCATATCCACCGCTTGATACCCTTGTTTTTTTAGAAGTCCTAACACTGGTCCTTTTATGTGATTGATATCCTTAAAATACACTTCACTCATAACTATCCCTCTTTTACTCTACTTAAAACATTTACCTATAAAAATCTATCTCTTACCTCCTTCGCAATCGAATTATTTATAAACTTCAAATACCTCATTAGTAATCTAGTCATCAAAAGAGGTAATATGTTCAAAAAGAAAGTGTTAGACATCGGCCATCGCGGTGCCAGTGGTAGCAAACCCGAAAACACCAAAAGTTCTTTTCTCGAAGCAATTCGCTTAAAAGCCGACATCATCGAATTTGACGTCCATAAAACCAAAGATGATCAAATCGTCGTCATTCACGACAGCACCGTTAACCGCACATCTAACGGCACTGGCAAAGTCTCCTCTCTCACTCTCAAAGAACTAAAATCATTCAACTTTGGCACTGCTCAAAATCCTCAGACCATTTCCACATTAAAAGAAGCTTTGCAGCTCATCAGCAAAAAAGCAACTATCCTTGTCGAATTAAAAAATACAGTCAAAGGCTTCGAACAACTAGCATTAAAAGAAATCGAACGCATCCCTCAACACAATCATATCTGGATCCATTCTGCCTACTTTCCCATTCTCATAAACGTTCGCAAACTCAACCCACACATTAAATTAGGTTACATTGTCTATTTCTCTTATTTCCATCACTTTTTTCGTAATTATTACAAACGTATCTCCAAAAAATATGACCTCAGCTTTTTCTCCATTGACGCAATATATGGAAACCAATTCTTCATCCAAAACTTCATTAAAGAATTACAGCAAGAAAAAATAAAAGTATTTACTTGGACCGTAAACGATTTCATGAATATGAATAAAGTAATCAACTGGGGCGTTGACGGCATAATTAGTAACTATCCTGGCTTAGTTAAAAAAGCAATTAAAGAACAATCCTAACTTCGTAAGAAACACTTCACCCAATCAGCTCAATTTTCTTTCAAAACTAATCTCTTTTCTTTCATCTCAAGATTATGTGATAAATAAACAGTTTTAAAATTTCCTTTTTCTGCAAACGTAACTGGGTGCAACGCCCTTGTTGCCATCACCACTCTTTGAATAACTTCCCTACCCCCCTCACCAAAACGTCCAAAATTTTTCAACTTTGTATCATAATGCGCTTTTTGATATGCATAATTCACTAACTCTGTACAAAATAATTTTCGTGACCCACGAGAGAATTCAAAATTATATGGTTTACCAACTTGTGTTGAAGCGAATTGTATCGCCTCTGTAATAATCTTCCTTCGCCCTCTATAAAATCGTGGCACACGCATAATAACTAATGTATCATAAGTAGTAAACATATGGTGTAATGAACCATACCTAACTCCATCTCCTACCGCTTCAATAAACTCTCTCTTTCCCACATAAAGAGTCGCATGTGTTAATGGTCCTTGTATAAATAACGACGAAACTTCATGTAAATTACCCCATAATGCTATATCTCCTTTTCGTAACTTTAATCTTGCTTTAATCATATCTTTATATGTCAACAAATTCTTTCTCGGATTAATCACAATACCAGTTATAAAATATAGTACATTTGCATATATCTTCTTATACATAGGATAATCTTTTGGAAAATTTGTAATCAAATGAAATCGTACAAGATTAGTAGGCATACTAGAAGTATATTTTTAAGATATAAATAATTATCTATCTTTGCCAAAAGAAAGAGTATGCCTAAAACAAATAAAAAAATGGCCCTGCCGGGACTTTCTAAACATATCTTCGTAAAGATATTGCTTTTTGAACCCGGGAACCTCTGCTTTACTTCTAATAGTTAGTGTAAAACGTACCCATCCCTCAAGAACCAATCAAGTATCTTCAGGTGCTCCACGACAATTTGCAGTGGAGCATATAAGAGCAGCGCTCTACCAGGCTAAGCTACAGAGCCATTAATCGTTAAAAGAATAGTAGGGCTTTAAAAGTCTTTTTATACATATTTCTCACTTATGATACTTCTCACCTTTAATTATCGTAAACGCCCTATATAACTGCTCTACAAAAATCAATCGCACCAATTGATTTGGAAACGTCATCGCCGACAGCGCCATACTCTCATTACATCGTGCTTTAATCTCCGCTGGAATCCCCTCTGCCCCCCCAATAATAAATGTAATATTCTTCTCTTCCAAATTTTTCTTCTTAAGAAATCCCGCAAATTGCTCAGACGTGTATTGCTTTCCTTTCTCATCCAACGCAATCACATACCCATCTGGCACATTTAAACTCTCTTTCTCGACATACATTACTTTCGCATATTTTTGCAGACGTGTAAAATACTCCTCCATCCCCTCTTTGATATACCTCTCCCGTACTTTTCCTGTTGCAAGAATCGTAATCATAATAAAAATGAAATGGACCAGTCGGGACTTTCATTCGAAACCTTTAACAGACTATCGCTTTTGAATTTTCGGATACTTATCGTATCTCCCGAAATCTCACCGCTGCCAGCGGTGCGCGATACCGGTTTACGCTACTGGCCCATTACTTAGCTAAAAAAATATCTTCTTTATAAAACTTAACCCAAAGATTAATATAATTATAATCCATTCTTCTCATCAAAGAGGTATGATATCATGAAAGAAGAGATACGATCCGAGATTCTATATGATGTACGTGAAGCTATCAAAATTCTTGACGTAAAAGAACCAAAAGATGTAGAGGAACTAAAAGACCTCAGCAATCATGCCATCGAAGACGTCGCCCTCTATAAAGAGCTTGACACAATCTCTATAACCGTTCTCATTTATTCTCTCTATAAAATAGTTCAACAGCTTAATCCTGTCGACTACCAACGCACCGTCCAAGAACTCAAAATCGCCAAACAAGCCTTAGAAAAAATAAATCTAAAAAGCTATAACCAATATATTCGTCGATTATATCACATCATCAACAAAACCAGTACTAAAA
>CAXNDX010000004.1:0-26266 GCA_964201585.1 Candidatus Woesearchaeota archaeon
TTTCTAGAAGATTACGCCGCCCTACTTTTATTTGCAACCTATTTATATGAAGATACAGGTGAATATAAAGACATAATTGTAACCTTGTATACCCACTTACAAAAATTCCAACATAAACTCAATACAAAACAATGGATAGAAAGTATAACAGATGATTTTATTGAACTTCCCGCCCAAACCTATGATCATCCCACTCCCTCCAGCACATCACTTGCCACACTCGCCAAACAAAGAGCAGAAATAATTCTTGAAAAAGAATATATCACCACAGCAGAGTATAAACAGCCTTTTCAACACGACTTTTATAACCTCACAACTCTCATGAACCATGCTCATATAATCCATCTTCCTCATCCCATTCAATGGCAGCATCTCCCCTGTACTTCTATGCAGCTATACAGTCAAAAGATCCAAGACTGTTATCAACAAAAATGTGTAGAATATAAAGATATAACACAGCTGCTTGCGAATATGAAACAATTCTAGAAAATATAAACAATTCCACCCACCACACATTTTAAATACTATTATTTCATACCTCTACATCATCCCACCGCTTATCATAAGTATTATCCCACGTTTTTTTCAACAACGATTCACTAAGTAGCATCAACATTTGTGTTTCATTTAATTGCACCGGCTTAATCATAATCCCCTCAATTTCCGTCACTCGGGTCTCCACAGGAAAAATAAAAGGCAACTACAATATCAACACCGTAACCGAATTAGAACAACTTCTAACCTAAATTTCAAACACTTTTTCTCAAAATTCACCAACAGCAACCTATATAAACCCCCTCCCCTCAAAATCCATCTTCCCATGAAATATGAACTATACAACGCAAGACGCCTCCTCGGCGAAGGACGATTTGAAATAACCGTACGCTCTATTCCTGAACGAATTCCTGACTACTTTCGTCTCTCAACCGAAAAAAAATATCATGTTCGAAACAACGAATGGTATACTATCCCTGGCTACCAACGCTGCCCTAAAAACATTGAAACGCATCTTCAACCACTCTATCACCAAGCCGAACACCTGACCTCATCCCATCCCGCCCCTGACCCTTTATTAACAAAATTAAAATAAAAAGCTTTATTCTCATTTTAAGACAATAAGTTTTATAAATAAATTCATCTTACAACAACAAATGGAAACCGTAACCATCCCTAAACGCGAATACGAACAATTAAAACAACAAGCAAAAATAGATTTAGATATCTTACATCAGTTCGTAAGTAGTGTAATCGATATTAAAGAAGGACGTATTCGTCGTGTTCGTTAAGTTTTCAGCATATTTTGTATTTGTTCTTTATATTGGTCTAACAATAAGAAAATTGTATTTATGACTGCTTGTTGATCTCTTTTTTCACTCATTGCAACCATATAGACTACGTTCAACTGTTCATAAATCAAATAATACACTCTATACTTATCTTTTTTCTTTTCACGACACCACGGCACACGAATCTGATCACAACATATGGATTTATAGTAAGTGACGTAAAATGTTATACAAAAGTCACTTACTATATTCCGAAAGACATAACTATCTTGTATAATTATTTATGTCTTTCACTATAAAACCAATTGATCCTCTATTTTTTCCACCCATTCTTTAAAATCTTTGGGCATTTTCTCAAGATGTTTATCAAATGTAGACGTATGATATATCGCAAAAACCATTTTAGCTTGTAAAACAAATATCGATATAAATATTTCGTTGTCAGGAATAAGAATAATCCACTTTCCAAACTCCAGCACCATAACCTTTATTAATCACCCTCTCAAAAATAAACTATAGTTAAAAAAAGAAATTTTCTAAAAACACAAGCGAGGTATACAAAATGGAATCAACCAACACTATAAATAACGTAAAAATCAACCAACTAGCACCACAATTCGAAACCAAAGCCTATCACGCTGGTAAAGAAACAAAAATAAAATTAAAAGACCTCAAACGCAAATGGGTCGTTCTCGCTTTCTACCCTGCCGACTTCACTTTCATCTGCCCAACTGAATTGGGTGACTTTGCCGACCATTACGACGAATTCAAAAAACTCAACACCGAAGTCTTAAGCGTTTCAACTGACACCGTCTTCGTCCATAAAGCCTGGCATGACAACTCGCCTACAATCGCTAAAATCAAATTCCCTATGCTCGCCGATCCGACCGGCAACATCTGCAAAGCCTACGGCACCTATATTGAATCCGAAGGTCTTAGCTACAGGGCAACTTTCATTATCGACCCTGACGGCAACGTCAAATGGTACGAAATCCATGACAACAGTATCGGCAGATCAACTTTAGAAATCTTACGCAAACTCAAAGCCGCACAATACGTCAAAGAACACGGCGGCGAAGTCTGCCCCGTCAACTGGCAGCCCGGCGCTAAAACATTAAAACCAGGATTAGATTTGGTAGGAAAGATTTAAAATACAAAAATGAAAAAAACATTGGAAACTGAAGTGGAAACGTATCAACTTCATGACTTAATCTTTAAAACTGTTGAAGAAGACTTAGAAAATGTATTAACCATGGTAAGATTACATGGGTACGTTGCTCAAAAATTCGGTGTTATTACGATCCACAGAGAAAATAATCCAGAAGAAATGAGTAGCGTAAATGCACTGGTTTGCAAACCACAGAATTATCAGAAGACAGAAGGATATCTACAAGAAGCTACATGTCAAGTTCTTATAAAACAAAAAGTATTAGAGCAAGGAAAACTAGGATATGCATTATATCTAAGTTTTAATGAAACTATTCACCGAAGAGAACCGATAAAATAAAGATTAACAAAAATAACCCAAAGAGGTAAAACCACCATGACATACACAAATAAAAATTACGACCATCTATTAGGCACACCAGGTTTTAGTAATCAACTCTTACAAAACCACTTCACATTATACCAAGGCTACGTCACCAATACCAATAAATTATTTGATACTTTAATGCAATTAGTCAAAGACGGCAAAGCCGCAACCCCCGAATTCGCCGAATTAAAAAGAAGATTCGGTTGGGAATTCAACGGCATGCGTATGCACGAATTATATTTTGGCAATATGACCAACGGCGGCACATCTCTCAACCACTCAAGCACACTCGCCCAAAAAATCATCACTCAATTTGGCAGCATAGAAAACTGGCAGACCGCCTTCAAAGCCGTTGGCGCCATGAGAGGCATCGGCTGGGTAGTATTATGCTACGACACAGAAGCAGACAAATTATTCAACGTCTGGGTCAACGAACACGACGTCGGCCATTTAATCGGTACAACCCCGCTCTTAATCATGGACGTCTTCGAACACGCATTTATGATTGATTACGGACTAAAACGAGCAGACTACATCGCAGCATTTTTCAATGCCATTGATTGGAATGTTGTAGAAAAAAGATTGATTTAATTTTTTTTAGTTTCTCAATTCTTTTATATTTTTTCAAAAAACATCCGAAAAGTTTTTAAAAAAGAACAATAGTATCGTTAGAATGGGACTAAACCTCATTCATCATAAAACAGAAACCATTCCCATTATTTTATATACGCTCTCAATACTTATCAGTATCCTTTTTATTGTTTCCGTCCTCTTAGGTCTTCAATTTTAAGTATGACAAAAACAAAACAACTGCTAGAATTCAGTGCTGATTTCTTTAACAAAGCCGTTACTCTTGTTATAATTATTCAATTCTTTCAGGGGCAAGAAATTGGAATTATCCAACTCTCAATTATCATCATTGGCCTATTACTTGATCTCATTGCCCGCCTCTATTAATTTTAGTGTCACAACCCTTTTAAGCCCATCTCTCTCACTCCCATCCTCCCCACATAATCAAAAATTCACCACAACATTTATAAATATGGTGAACATACATTAAAAATGGTGAACACATGACCGAACTCATTTTTCAAAAAGAAATGGACAATCAGGGTCGTATTATTCTCCCAAAAGAATGGCGCAGCCATCTCAAATCAAATAAAGTCATCATCATCATGGAAGACCACACCTTAAAAATCATCCCAAAAGCCCGCACTTTATCCTCATTTATTCCCAAAGCCAAACCATCTACATTAAAATCTGATCCATTCCAAAACTATGAACAAGCCCTTGCAGAAGCAAATACACGATGAAATTTATCGACACCAATATTTTTGTCTATGCCTATTTCATTCCTAAACGTACTCTGCAGCCCCATGAACTTGCCCTAAAAGAAAAAAGTCGCGCCATCATTGAACAAATTGACCAAGGCGAACCCGTCACACTTTGTGTAATCAATCTCTCTGAAATCGCAAATATTCTTCGCACCTGTTTTCCTCCAACAGAACTTGCCCAACTGCTTGAAACACTCTATATGAACGACAATATCCACGTTCTCTCTGTCACCTCTGAAACATATCTCAACGCCATTCATCTCTCCAAATCCACCAACACCAAAACCAATGACTACCTCATTGCCCTGCTCATGAAACAACATCATATCAAAGAGATTTACACATTTGACAAAGACTTTAAGAACTTTCCTTGGGTCAAAATTGCTGACTTATAACGAACCATCAGAATTATCTAGAATACTTGTTTTATGTCACAACCCTTTTAAATCCCTAAGATATCTCCAAAACCAAATGCCCTACGAACCAACCATTGCGTTTATCAAAGACACCTCACAAATTTTTCAACAATACTACCAAGTTGGAAAAGGGGTCCGCAGCCATTTCACTAAAAATTATCAAGAAGGTACCCTTGACCAGATTCTTGCCCATCTCTCCCACGCCCATCTACCTCTAGAATACGAACAACAACCTCGTCCATTCAAACACAAACTTGCAACTGAACTCCTTGGCCATTCTTTAGCACCAACTGCATTTATGACTGGATTATTATATAACTCCAGATAATAATAATAAAAATAATAATTATTTCAATCAAATCTTAAAAAGTTTAGAATTAATGCGGGCTTAAAAATTTAACCATTGATTAAATGTTTTAGAAATAACAACCAATCTATTGAGCAAATAAATTAAGCGATACTTAAATAATTCAGGATTATTTTTACCCGGAAAGTTTAAGTTTAGCTTAAAAGATTTAGGCCAAATATGTCTCTTTTTTACTTGTAAGTCACTTTTAAAAAAATATTTGAATTAACAAAACGACAGAAGACGATTGTTTAAACACTTACCGATACAATAACCCCTTAACTTAAAATCTCTCTTAGCTAACCCCTTCCCCTCAAATACTAACCCGATCCTCATTCTAAAACATCCAACCATAACTTAAAACTTTTAGAACTAAACCTTCTTTCTATTTAAGTTGACTTCAGCCCACTCGTGCTTTCCGCAAGGAAAGTTCGGAACGCAAGTGACAGAATCACCCAAGATATTGGCAAAACAACACATTTATATACCTCTACTCATTTCATTCCAATAAGGCTCGACATCCATTCCGCTAAGGGAACCCTTAATGGAACGACTATAACCTCAAAAAAGAAGTGATACAATGGTTGCAACCCAAAAATCCTTATTTCAAACTCCTAAACTCCCTCTCAACACCTCAAAGACCAGCCTAAATCCCTCTCCTGACCCACCCCCAACACCCAAAGTAGGTATCTATGTTCGCGTCTCAACCGAAGAGCAAGCCAAAGAAGGAATTTCTATCGGCGCTCAAATCGATCGCTGCAAAGCCTACTGTAAAGCCCGTGGCTGGCAAGTCTATAAAATCTACACCGACGCCGGCTACTCCGCCGGAACCCTCAATCGCCCCGCATTAAAAGATCTCCTCGAAGACGCAAAAACCAAACAACTCAACATCCTCCTCGTTTACAAAATTGACCGCTTCTCCCGTAAACTCCAAGACTTAATCTCTGCCTTAGAACACCTCAAAGCCCAACAGATCAACTTCACCTCTGTAACTGAACAGATAGACACCACTACTGCCATGGGCGAAGCCTTCTTTCAAATCATCGGTGTATTCGCCCAGCTCGAACGAGGCATGGTTAAAGAACGCGTCGAATTAGCCTTCGACAAAAAAATATCTTCTGGCGAAACTCTCAACCGCGCCCCTTTGGGCTACACCTATAACGACCAACGAAAACTAGTTATCGACCCCAAAGAAGCACAAATCGTCAAAGAAATCTTTCAAATGGCAACCCAAGGCATCTCCTACAAAGAGATCTGCGCCCAATTCCACCTTCCAACCTCAACCTACTACGAAATCATCAAAAACCCTACTTATATTAGTAAAATACAGTACAGAAATCACCTCTACCAAGGCACCCATAAAGCAATTATCGACGAAACCTTGTTTTTCCAGATAAATAAAAATTTCAAGTAATACCTAAACTATTTAAGATTAAACTATTTAATAGTCAATTACAAATTTAACGCACTAGATTATCTAAAACAATTTAGTTTAAACTAAAAGTTATTAGATTAAATATTATAAGAAATAATTAAATAATAAAAACAGACCACTAGTTTAATTTTAACCACTAACAAATAGTACTAAACCAAAACATTTATAAACCCCTGCCTCACAAACAAAATATGAGACCAATCCTCTCCCTCGATGAATACCTTGCAAAAGCAAGAAAATACGCAGAACAAGCAGATATTTTAGGTATGGCCATCGCTTTAGACACCTCCTCTCTAATCTCCACACGTCAAGACAAAGACATCAGTTCCATCCGAACACAAATTGAATATATTGGATATTCTAATGCCACGTATGTACTTCTAGATGAAACAGAACACCACCTCACCCAGAACAATATAGACGAAGCACTAAAATGCTTTACCGACGCTAAAAACTACGCCGCAAAAACCAACCAAGACATCCAAAGCAGAGTAAGAACAATAAACGAATTAATATATAATTAAAATATGAACCGCTCTCATCTAATTCTCAATCAGCTTCTCAAGCACCCGCACATTAACTTTAAGATCATATTCTGCAGACATAAATAACCGCATCCCCTCATAAAAATCACATCCTTCAGACGAATACAACTGCGCAGATACCCCAGGCAACTTCAACCCCGCAATCTCTCGACGTATATCGCATACATATTCATCACGCACAACTTCATTCTCAATCATACTCTCCAGTTCAACTACTCTCTGATACGGCACAACAATATCATCATACACAATCGCACCTAATTGTTCATTCTTCTCACCCATAAACACATAAAATCCTAACTCGTGTGCCGCAGCTTCCCCATTCCACGAATAATTCCCCTGTCCAACTATCCCTCGCCGCTGCGCCAAATCAAACACCTCTTGCTCGCGAAAAAACTTCTTCTCCTCCTCCCGCAACGAACGCACCACAAGAGAAATATGCGCATCCAGCCAAACAAATTCCGTTTTGCGCCCATCCAACCGAAACGCTAAATAATGCGGTGTCACGAGTAATTCTGCCATATTTACTTATAAAAACACTCACACCATAAAAAACTTCTGCCTCTAAAGAGAACTTTGAATAATTCTATTTTTTGATCGAAATTCAAAGGTTGCTCACAAGCAACTTCGGAACGCTAGTGACTGAATTTCTCTCGAGAAGTTTGAGTAAAATGATGATTATTCAAACTTCTCTAAATTAAAAAAATATCAACAGTTTCAGGAATAATAAAAAATAAAAAAACAAACTTAAAAATTAAAATCTATCCTACATACCCAAGCTTATCCTCTTGGATTTCTTCTGCTCTACGACTCTTCTCAACAATTCCTTTCAACTTCTCCTCAAACACCATCGCCTGTTTTAATAACGGTTTTGGATCAACATCTAAATCCGCATATGCATCAAGCGCCCTAATTATTTCCGCCGCCGCTTTACTATCTGGTAAATTACTCTTCGCCTCTGCAAATAACGCAATAATTGGTGTTTTAATATGCTTTGCAAGCAACGCCCCCGTCACTCCCACAACAATACCTTCCCGTAACGGATTCGCAACCCCTGACAACTTCTTACTCACATTTCCATCTTTCGTCGTGTAATAAAATACCCGTGACGCATCCGGATTCGGCGAACCAACTCCTTCTAAAGAAATAATTTCTTTTGCTTGTAACTGCTCCGCTAAATCAATAATCGCATCTGCTAACTTCCACGCCAAATTCTTTCCAATATTAATCGCATGAATAAACACTAAATTAAACTTTTTATTATAATGAATCGACACCGGCTCAATAATTTTACTATCATGCACTGCAATCATCGCGGGAATCTCATCCATCTCGATAATTCCAATCTTTTCTGTATCAAGATGCTCCATCAAAAATTCCGTTGCAATCGTTCCAATCAACCCAAACCCCGGAAAACCCTCAACAATAGTCACATTCTTTGGCTTCTTCGCTAAAATTAATTTCATCAGTATCACCTTTTTTTAGTTATAATATTAAACAGACTCTTTTAAAACAACCAAATCTTCAACCTTTTTAAGCTTTTCTAACCTCTATCCCTCTTCAAAAAATTCATCCCAAGACACTGCATTCCATAAATATTATAAACAGACACCTGCCTCTAAATAATATGCTAAACCCCCAACCAAACTCCACTGAACCATCAACACAACCTAAACAACTCTATCATAAAACAAAAAGTGATACAAGATATCAAATGCTAGCTCAAATGTCCAGTTATATAGGTATTGCAACATTAGTTGGATCAGTCATCCTTTATAAAGATAATATAATCGATGCAACTACTTTTGGCCATGTAGCAGCATATTCAATGTTGGGATTTGGAATTGGTATGGGATATTATTTTGGTTCATTAAGCGGTGGCAATCAATTTTCAAAAGTCCCCGACGCTGAAAAAAAATTCTCTGATTTAGAACAGAAAATAAGTAAATAATCAGCAGTATTTCTAAATAATTCATTTCCCCCGCAAATCTTTTTATACTTCACCCTCTTTCTTAATCATAATCAAAACCCCAGATGAAACTCCCTCCCCCCCAACGTCTCATCCTGTACGCACTAGGTCGATTTTATGAATCACTTAATCAACCATTAATCGAGAAACCCGTCAAAGTCCACACCTCAAAAATTACGTTTATCGAACTCTTAAAACGCTCACCACAAATCACCAAACAACCCCGCACCATCTACAAAAACCTCGAAACCCTGCAAAAAAATAAACTCATCACCTATGACCATCATCTCATCACCCTCACCAAAACTGGTCTTAGCGAATTAAAAAAGATCAAACAAGAACTAGACCAAATCCAATCGATAAACGAATTCTTTCAACACACCCAAAAAACAAAACGAAAATTGCAGACAGTAATTGAAAATTAGTTATATTTCTCCCTACTGCTACACTAATAATAACACCTCCTCATTCACACCTCAACCGTATACTCAAAATACTCATCCCACGGATTCTCTAGTTTCATCATCTCATCAATAGACAACTTCTCAAAATACCGTCGAAACGGCCGCATCGAATTTCCATGTGCAGAAATCGCTACATTCACCTTTTCCTTCTTCATCAACCTCAACAAATCTCTAATAAAACCATTAACCCTTTTCTCAACCATCTTGATACTCTCCCCACCTTTTGGCACAAGATCATAACTCCTACGCACATCATGCAAATCAATCTCACATAACTTCTGAATTTGCATTTTCTCTTCAGAAGATAGATGATCCACATTATGCCAATGACGTATCACACCACAATACTTCTGCGCCATATGCTTCAGATACTCATGATGCGACGTCCCTTCCAATTTCCCATACGACCGCTCAATAATCCGATCATCCACAACTACTTTTGTACATTCAGGATGAAACCTCAAAATTGAAGATAGTGTCTGTTTCGAACGCGACAAACGACTACAGAACGCCAAATCTATCTGCTTTCCTTTCAACAACCTCCCCAGTTTCTTCGCCTGTATAACACCAAGCTGCGTTAACCTAGAATCTTTCCAACCCGTAAAAGTATGATCACGATTATAAAACGTCTGCGCATGCCTAAATAAATAGATTTTAAGTTTCATCCCACCCTCTTTTATGCGCTAAATCAGATTATATTATCAAATCCACATAATCCAACTACATCTAAACAAAAAAGAAACAATACAAGAATATAAATATTACTATTTCACCGAATCAATCACTCTATGTAGATAAACCGAAGCACCCATCCCGCAAAGTGCAGCAATACTTCCTTCAACCGTTCCACGTAAAACACCAATAGACGCCCGCTCACGATACATCCGAGGAAAATCCTGCTTAACTGTATCACCCAACTCTTCTTTCAAATCATTTGTATAATTGCAAAATTGAACATACGTACTTGTAGCTAAAATCGACGCAACGCACGCCACCGCAAATTTAGAAGAATGAGCAGCCGAACCAAAACCTGCAGCCAAAGCCACACCAAACGGTCCTGCATACGGAATTGTCTTCCAGAACAATGAATGTACAGTATCAAACACTGTGTCATCAAGCGTTCGTTCCGGTGTCGTCCGAAACACTTTATTTTGATCATAAGATTTATTCATACACCACTAAAATAGGCTCTAATATATAAATGTTTCTAAAAGATTGTCACAAAATAGTAGTTACAATTTCTTCATTTTTAGTATATAACTCACAAACCCCAACGCCACAAGTGCCGTCCCATATTTCTTCTCTGGGATAAAACTCGTAATAATCGTTCTCCTACGCTCTAAAGAAAATCGTTTCTGATCAGCTGCACCATATAACTCATTCAACATCGCATCTAAAGTCATTTTTGCTTCTTGCTCTGTTCCATGATTCATATATTCAACCACTAATCCACCATATCTCTTCCCACTATTACAATTAACCAACCAACCATACTCAATACCTGCCGTTAATCTCTGCCCTTTCTCTCCATCGACTCGTGCCATAATCGTCTCAAGCACCGACCCATGCACATATTTCCTCGGCTTCACTACTTCTTCAGCAATTCGTGGCAAAATCGAAGAATAATTTACAATATTATAACATTCAATACCCGCATCCGCAAGCGCCAAATGAAACGAACCCGCATGCGTAGAAATATCACTTTCCCCAACTCCACAGACTGTAAAAAATTCATATGGAATTCTATTCCCAACCACTACTTTCTCCATTATCCTCAACCTCTTTAAAGTATAAAAAGAAAAAACAGATCGCTATTTAAAATTTTCTCAATCCTGGCTCCTGCTGACTTGCACAATGCAACGTTCCACCATCTTTAACCATATCAACACAATCTATTCCCACAATTTTGCGATCATGAAAATACCTCCCAATAATTTCAAGCGCCCGCCCATCATTCTCATCTTGAAACGTAGGTACAACCACCGCAGAATTTCCAATATAAAAATTCAAATAACTTGCTGGCTTGCGTGAAGAACCCGTATGTAAATGTTCCTGCGCATCCACTCTCGCCATTGGCACTCGAATAATATTCAACAACTCTCCGCTTTGATCTCGAAACCCTACTAAACGACGATAATTTTCATGTAATCGTGAAAAATTCACATCACTAGGATCCTCCTCAAACGCGCATAACACCGTTGTCGGATTCACAAACCGCGCAATATCATCAATATGCCCATCTGTATCATCACCAAATAATCCTTCATTCAACCATAATACATTCGACACACCCAAATAATCACACAAATATTTCTCCAACTCATATTTACTCAACTGTGGATTTCGGTTAGGATTTAACAACACCGATTCTGTTGTTAACACCGTCCCACAACCATTCACATCAATCGCTCCCCCCTCCATAACAATCCCTGGACGAAACACTGGCAACTTCAAATAACGATTCATTTTATCTGGAACAGTTGTATCACGAATAGAATTCTCATACTTGCCGCCCCACGCATTAAACTCCCAACTCACCATTGCTTTTTGTCTGGTAATATCATTCACAACAAACGTTGGCCCATAATCACGAATAAATATTTCACCTGTCTTAATAGAATAAAAATGTAGATTTGAAGTTAACACATCATATTCTTGTAATACATCACAAGCTCTTTTCTTTACTTTTGTATTAGGAACTAATACATTAACCTCTTGACCAGCAGATAATGCCTCAACCCAACGCCCATACCCTTGTTCCACTCTTGAAACTTCACTACCCCACCATTCAACATTATGCGGCCAACTTAACCAAACTGCTTTCTGACTCTCCCATTCTGCCGGCATTCGATACCCTAATTGTTTTGGTGTTAATTGTACAGGACTCATAACTATTCCCCTCTCCATACTCTTTTCTGCTTTACAAGAGCACTATAACTCCCAGGCTGCCTATTTTTCAAAAATCCCCAACTCTGCTGTGAATCACTAACCATATTAAGATCAAGTGGCACAACTAACACTTCTGCTCTATTATCATTACACTGCGCAATAATTCTCCCTCGTGGATCCGCCACAAATGAACTCCCCCAAAAATGTAATTTATCTTCAACATACACCCTATTGACCGCAACCGTATAAACACCATTCAACGACGCATGACTTCGCATCGCATCCTGCCAACGCTGCAACGACTCAGGTTCATCTCGCTTCATCTCATCAAACCAACCAATCGCCGTCGGATAAAACAAAACTTCCGCACCCGCTAACACATTCGCTCGCGCCGCTTCCGCAAACCACTGATCATAACAAATCAATGGTGCAATCTTCGCTTTCTCATGCTCAACCTGCACATATCCTAAATTTCCAGAATTAAAATAAAAGTGCTCATAATAATATTCATCATGTGGAATGTGAATCTTGCGATACTTTCCTTTAATCTCTCCCTGAGCATCAACAACTAAACATGTATTATAATTGGTAGTATCCTCACTTTTTTCAAATAACGAACCACCAATTAACATCACTTGTTGCTCTTTTGCAAGATCTACTAAGAAAGCACTTGTTTTTCCGGGAATTGTTTCCGCAAGACGAAAATATCTTTTCTCCTGTGACTGCGCAAAATACCGCGTAGAAAACAACTCCGGCAAACATACAATCTCCGCACCTTTAGAAACCGCCTCATGTACTAACTCACGCGCACATTCTAAATTCTTTTGATAATCCAAAACTATCTCCATCTGCACTAACCCAACCCGTAATATTCGTTCTTCTAACATTTAGAACATATCAAAATAACTCATTTATAAAAGTTAGCTAAGAAAACAAAGAAAAAGTTAATTTAATTTAAAGAATAAATCCCAACAAATTTGCGTAAAACTCCCTCTAATTGCTCTTCACAGCCAACGTCAATATACTGCTCAAGCGCAACCGACGCATACGGTGCATATCCACGTAACACATCACGAAAACTGCAAAATAATCTCATAACTTCATCATCAGGAACAGAAAAACCCCGTGGCAACCCCACGTTTTTCATTGTCTCTTTCATATTCAACGCATTAGTACCGATATATAACACCCGTGTCTTTTCATCACCAAAATAACCGATGCGCACACACTCAACAGGATGATCGCGCCGTATCTCTAACACCTCACGCGCCGGTATATCCTGTCCGCTTCCCCCGCACGCATAAAACGTATTCCTATCATAAAAACAAACCACACTATTTCCTAACGCCGTATAAACGTTCCATAATGGGTATAACTCATCATTGCCAGTCATACTGCTCCAAAAAAACATTCGATTTATAAATATTACCCCAAATAACCCCATTAAAATCCTCAAACGTAACATTTATAAATACGCTCAAAAATACCACCTACAATGGAATTCAAAGTAACATCCGAAGACAAACATAAACTCACTTTCGAACTAGTCGGTGAAACACACACATTCTGTAACGCTTTAAAAACAGAACTACAACAAATCAAAGGCGTCGACATTGCCACATATAGAATCAACCACCCATTATTAGGCGTACCTCAATTTCAGATCGAAACAAAAAATATCGAACCACGCAAAGCCATCAAAGAAGCTTTAGCCAACTTGAAAAAGAAAGTTAAGGAATTCGAAAAAGAAATTTCTAGCTTATAAAAGTAATTTATAAATTCTAATAGTAGTCAATCAAAAAAAAATAATACATGGCCTGTTTATTTTTCTTCAATCATCGCAAACACTTTAGCAACATAAATCATAACTCCAAGCAAGACACATACTGATCGTGGGGTTGACGAAGGAATACCCCACTTGACGATCTCGCCTAAGATATTGGCCGCCTAAGATATTGGCAAAGAATTGAGTAATTTTAATATTTTAGCTCGTTTATTTTTCTTAAATCAGTAGAAACACATTTATAATTTTATATTACTTATAAAATTAATTTTTCTTAAATCATTACAACTTTTTTAATTCATTTCCTTTCATCTTCATCGCCGCAAATGCTTTCTCTAAAATCTCAATAATATATGGAGGCAGCTCTTTCTTAACCTCCTCCGTAAACTCCTCTTCTTTCAACAATCTTGGCTGTGAATGAAAATTATCTAACTTTAATACACCTCTCCCTCGTGCACAATACATCAAGCTTATTGTATCTGTTCCTTTCCCATGACCAAAAGGATCCGTTGCAAATAACGTTCTTGCAACCCCTAATAATTCTACATCAACTATCTCAAGCCCACACTCAGCTTTCACTTTCCGTCGTAAAGAATCCTCAATCATAACCCCACGTTCTACTCGTCCCCCTATAACAAACCATTCCCCTTTTGCTGGCAGATTATCTCGCCTCACAAGTAAAACACTCCCATGATAAAAAATCGCCACATCATGACACACAATTGGCAGATGCGCATGAGCTTTAGCATAATCCTCTTTTGACATAAACTCCGCCGTCAATTTAGTAGCATCAACAACAGCTCCATTCTCAAACAAATATTCATTCATAATACACCAAAAAAAACACGCATTATAAATCTTTTCCAAATAAAAATAACCAACCACACCATTTATAAACCCCCTATAAACAAATCAATACTATGTACACCGCACCACATCAACTCCCACCTCTTAAAAAAAACTTTACCCTAGACCAAGCCCTCCTACTTGAATCCGGCGAACAAGTCACCTTCTCTCTGGACCCATATAAAAATGACTTAAGAGAAAGCTTCGAACGCCACTTCGCAAAAATCGGCTTGCATCACAATTCTCAATATAGTATCACCGCTATTGAAACATTTTCTAAATACCAGAAAGAAAAAATAATAGATTCAAAACACATCTACGAACTCATGTTAAAAGTAAAAGACCACAAAAACCAAGAGATAGAATTATCCTATCGCTGGTTTAGAACATAGATTGAAAATCAAAAATTAATCTTATCCCTCTCGTATTTCTCTCATCGCCGTAACAATATAATCATACTTCTCATTTTTAATCAAAGCATAAATCTGATCATGCACACCAGAATAAGATACATCTTTATACTGCAATGGCCTAACTTCAAAATCATGCTGTGGCGCCGCCATCATCTCTTGACTAACCGACATATGCTTGCGAAATAACGATTCATGCGGCAACCTATACTGCAGCTGCCGGACCGACTCATGCCCAATAACTAATTGTAAAATATATTTATCAAAATATAACGCTTCCTGTATTTTTCTATCCCAATGCACATATCGCGCATGTCGAGTAATGGTATCAAGTCTCTGCTCAAGTACGTCATACGTTTCAGAAACAGGATGCAAATCTTTAACTTCTTTAGTTAAGAAAACATTCTGCAATCGCTCAAACCCATTTAAAGTGATACTTTCTAATTCCTCTAATGTATGTGCAGAGATCTCATACCGTCCAACTTTAACAGATAAATCAACCATAACAAAAAAACACCACCTCTAATCATTTATTAACCTTCTGACACAAAATTGCCCAAAACTAATTTAAACTCCCCTGCAACTCATAATCATATGCCTCTCGACCTCAGCACCTGCCTCAAATTCTACAAACGTAAAGATATTCAACTTGCCCTAGTTGAACACGCCAGAAACAAAGAAATCGGCATGCGCTACAACGACAAATTCGGCAAACGCCCCGACATCTTAACCTATCCCAAAGACGTCCTCGAACTCGCTCTTAATGGCATCACCTCATTTCACGCCAGCGAAGAAATCTGGCACAACCCTCTCAGCATCAGCAGTGAACTACCCAAATCCGAACTCGAACAACTCCGTAGCGGCTGGGACGTCGTTTTAGATATAGACTGCCCCGACTGGGAATTCTCCAAACTCACAACCTACTTATTCATCAAAGCCCTCCAAGATAACCAAGTCAAAGACATCAGCTGCAAATTCTCAGGAAACAAAGGCTTCCATATCGGCGTTCCATTTGAAGCTTTCCCGCAAGAAATCGCCCAAAAAAAAGTAAAAGATCTATTTCCCGAACTCCCCCGAAAAATATCACAATACTTATTAGACTACATCACCAAAAAATACATCAAAATCGACAACGACAAAATAATATTTGACAACCAATTCTCATTTACAATCTCACAACTTCACGAAAAATTTGGCGACAAAGAATTCCTCAAACGCAAATGTAGCGAATGTAAAAAAAATATCATCCCGCCAAAAAAAGAAAATGACCAAAACACTCAATTCATCTGCCAAAGATGTGAACAAACAAAACAAATTGATTCAGACTACCTCAAATGCGAAAAATGCAATATCCTTATGGAAAAAATAGAGAACACCGCCACTCTCTGCCCTTGCGGCTCTAACAGCACCTCACTTCACTTCGAACCCTCCGAAATCATCGAGATAGACACCATCCTTATCTCCTCTCGTCATTTATACAGAATGCCTTATAGCCTGCACGAAAAATCCGGACTAGCAAGTCTACCAATCGAACCAAACACCATTCTCCAATTCGAAAAATCGACCGCAAAACCAGAAAATATTCCTCCTCTCACAGAACAAACACCAATATTTATGGATCGTAACATCCAAACAACCGAATCCACACGTTATCTCTTAACCAAAGCCATCGAATTTAACGTAAAACAAGAATTTGACAGCGATAAAACCCTCAAAGAACAAAAACAAAAAAACAAAAAATTCTACGATGACATCATAATCCAAAGCCCCATCAAAGAAGAATTTTTCCCACCCTGTATCCTTCGTATCCTAAACGGAGTCGAAGACGGGAAAAAAAGATCTATTTTTATTCTCACAAACTTCTTAGGAAAACTAGGTTGGAATAAAGACGACATCGACCAATACATCCACAAATGGAACACTGAAAAAAACTCCACTCCTCTACGCGAAGTCTACCTCAAATCCCAACTCCATCATTTCATTCCTAACGAACGTCTCCCTCCCAACTGCAACAACGAAGGATATTATAAAAGCCTCAACCTCTGCCATCCTGATGCTTTTTGTAAAAAAATAAAAAATCCAGCTAATTACGCTCTGCTAAGATGGAAAATTCATAGGGAACAAGAGCAAGACGAACAAGAAAAATCAAGTAGGAAAAGAAAACCAAAAGAAAATAAAAGAGAAATATAAAAATCAGATTTAACATAAGTTATACGCAATCATCGTTAAACGCACTTTTCTCAAATTCTAGAGCGTTAAACCCAACTCAGCCAATTCCTTTAATCTCTACTTTTTCCAAATCCAATGACGAAAGTAGCGGCTCGCGCACTCGCTCATAAATTCCCATCGCCTTCTGCCGCGCAATCCCAATCAACTGCCTCTTCACCGCCTCTGCCCCCTGCAACTCATCAACCCTCCAATCAATCACATCATCCGCTGATACTT
Source organism: Candidatus Woesearchaeota archaeon (assembly GCA_964201585.1). GTDB lineage: Archaea > Nanobdellota > Nanobdellia > Woesearchaeales > GW2011-AR9 > JACPNA01. The sequence goes on from CAXNDX010000004.1 coordinate 17,703, forward strand.
GTGTTGGATAAATAAACTTCTTATGCATAGGAATCACCGTCGCATCTAAATGCTTAAGCACATGCTCAAGCTCCCTCCCCCGTTCCGCAACATCCCGCCGTATCCGCCTATTCTGCGCAATCTCAGGCGTCGTCACCACAAATACTTTATGATCATACAACGAAAGTAACGAATTCTCAACCTCGCCGCCCGAATATAACGCATAAATCCCTTCAATGATCGCCACATCTAAACCCCCTAACACATCCACACTCGTACTCCCATACGCATGTATTGAAAAATCATACTGCGCATACGAAAATTCTTGTCCCTTCTTCAATGAAGTCGCATATCTAACCAACCTATCAAAATCAACCGACTTAGGATGATCAAAATTAAAATCAGGATTAAAACAAAACAAATCCCGCTCCGTTCTAGGAATATAACTCAAATCTTTATAACAATCATCAGCAGACAACACAAATGTTTTAACCCCCCATAAAGTTAGATGCTTCTCAATTAACTCCGCAATCGTCCCTTTCCCCGAACCTGAACCGCCAGCAATGCCTAGTAAATACGTCATAAAACAAAAGAAACTTTCCCTCATTTATAAAAAAATAGCAAGTTCAATCTACGTATTGAAAAAAGAAGATGCTAAACTTTATTGCAAATAAACATCTATCTCTTTTCTCTTTTGTGGATTTAACGAAACATGAAGTCCATACGATGTAGGCTTTATCATCAATATTCCTTCTTTTACCAATTCTTTAGCCGCATCTTTCACATCACCTTTAACATGACCAGGAAGCCCTTTTTTCAAATTCTCTATATCTGTATGCTTGCCACCAATATACCCATGCTGAAACAATTTCTTAACTATAAACCCTTTCAATTGATCTTGTTCCATCACAACATCTAAGAAAACACAAAACTATTAAAATGTTTTGATTTTACTAAATAACACTAAAAACACCAAAAAATATATATACTAGCATTGTTTTTTAACATTAACATGGAAGAACAAAGCATATTTATTCAAACATTCGGTGATTACCCTTTAATCCGCATACTTAACTTTCTCATCTACTCTCGAGACTTTGACTACCCTATCACTGAAATCGCAAAAAATGCCGATGTCAATTTCCAAACATTAAAAAAACTCTGGCCAAAACTCGAACAACAAAAATTTGTAATTATAACTCGCACTTTAAGCGGAAACAACCTCTATAAAATAAATACTGCTAACCCTATCATCCAAAAAATAATCGAATTAAATAACACTCTTTGTTGGGAAGAATATACCCCCTCTCAACCAATACTTGCTCAATAAAGAATTAACTAATTTTTGCCGTTAAACGCACTCACAACCTTTATCGTCCCGCTTGAAGTAACTGCTTAAAAGAACGTTGTAATCTATCCTCCCGTCGCGTCTCAGTATACGAAACCCCCCGTATTACTCCTGTCTTATCCTGATACAATGTAACACAACTCTTCTCCAACTCATCAACAAATTCAGACTTACTTGCATCCATCAAAACACTCGTTGCAACATAATTTAATTCCATTGATTTAATCACAGGAGTTTCAATCGCAGAATTCTTACCTAAATATAACTTCACTTCCAACTCCCCATCTTTTGTATGAGAAGGCTCAGCCCTTAAAATAGTAGCAATTCTAGATGATAACCCACCGGTATCAAACGCATATAACTTTCGCTCAACCTTTTCCTCTTTTGCAAACAAACACTCTAAAACCGCCCCAACCCCGCATAACAAGGTAATATCTCGATGCATATCACGTCTACCAGAATCTACCTCACTATATCCAGTCCTTTTGAATTGATATTCTGTCATAAAATAATAACTCAACACAGAGATATATAAACATAACGAAACCAAGCTTAATATTTTCACCACCATTAAGTTTATAAATCACTCTCAAAAATCAACTAAGATGATTCTCCAACAAATAATTTCCTCGCCAATTGAAGAACAACTCTTTAAACAAACCTATAGAATATTAACTGAAGAATACAACCTCGTACCCCCTAAATCTGGCCGTTCAACCAATCACTTTCGCATTCTCATCTGGGAAGACCCGAAAGAACAAATCGGCCGCTATCGCGTCTACTGCGCTCACAATGAAATAGAGAACAACACTCTCGTTGACATTATCAACTTCCAATACTGGAACGACCACCGTTTAGACCATAATACATTTACAGACAACCCCATGAAAAACATTCTTAACAGAATAACTAGCCTCACAACCAACTACACAATCTTAGCTAAAATAGAGTTAGAAACCTATCCAGAACTTGAACAAAAACGTATCGTAAGCATCCACCCAAAATCCCCGCCCGAAACCTTTATATATAACCTCTAAATCCTAACCTATATCAAAAGTCCGAGTGAACAGCGCATAGGGCTTACCGAAATAAGATATCTAAAACATATCAAGTAGGCAAGTAAAATATCGCATCTTCTCGAGTACTAAAAATATATACAATGGCACAAGAACAACCTCAACAAGAATTAAAACACATCATTCGTATCGCCAACGTCGATTTACCCGGTAAAAAAGCAGTTCCCTTTGCCTTAACCGACATTAAAGGCATCGGCATCAACTTCGCAAATGTTATCTGTATTCTCGCAAACATTAATATTGACCGCAGAGCCGGTTCATTAACTGCTGAAGAAGTCCTCAAAATTAACAACCTTATCAATCAGCCAGCTCAAAACGGCATTCCAACCTGGTTCTTAAACCGCCGCCGTGATTACGATTCTGGCGAAAATAAACATCTTATTACCGCAACCTTAAATTTCACCCAAGATAACGACTTGAAACGCTTAAAGAAGATTAAATGTTATCGTGGAATTCGTCACATTCATGGCCAGCCAGTTCGCGGCCAGCGCACCAAAGCAAATTTTCGTAGAAACAAAGGAAAAGTTGTCGGCGTTGCAAAGAAAAAAGAACCAGCCAAAGCTGATTCTGGTAAATCCGAAGCAAAAGGCAAAGGAAAAAAGTAAAGGTAAACAAAAATGGGAGATCCTAAAAAACTTAAAAAAAAGTACAATACACCTATTCACCCGTGGAATAAAAATGCAATTGAACAAGAACGTATTCTTACTAAAGAATACGGCTTAACCAACAAAAAAGAAATTTACATTGCCACCTCTTTTTTAAAAAAATATAAAGAAATTGCAAAAAAATTAATTGCCACCAAAACTGCTCAAGCTGAAAAAGAAAAAAAACAAGTTGTCGAAAAATTACAAAAATATGGTTTCTTACAAGTAGGCTCATCATTAGATCAGATTCTAGGATTAGAAACAAAAGACGTCATGGAACGCCGATTACAAAGCTTATTATTTCGTAGAGGTTTCGCACGCTCAATGAAACAAGCTCGTCAGTTTGTCACCCATCGCCACGTCATCATCGGTAGCAAACAAATCACTTCACCATCATATATGTTAACATTAGAAGAAGAATCATCATTAACTTTTAAACCAACATCACATCTAGCCAGTGCCGATCACCCTGAACGCATCAATCTTGCCCAGCAAAAAATACATGAAGAAGCGCAAACAGTTCGTAAAACAATTGATGAAAGTAACAAACAACCACATCACAAAGAAACAACAAAAGCAGCAACCGAGGAAATAAAAGCATGAAATCTGAAAAACCAATGGCAGCGCCAGAAGAAACACGTCAAGCGCCATCACAAGAATCCTACCAAAAACTCCGTTGGGGTGTTGCCCACATCTATTCCTCTTATAATAATACCATTATCACAATTACAGATATTACTGGAACTGAAACAATCGCTCGTTCATCTGGTGGTCAAATCGTAAAATCAGATCGCCTAGAAAGTTCACCAACAGCCGCAATGGGTGCTGCCAAAAAAGTCGCTGAAATCTGTCGTGAAAAAGGTATTACTGGTTTATATATCCGTGTTCGCGCACAAGGCGGTCACAACGGTGCTAAGAATCCTGGACCAGGTGCACAAGCCGCCATTCGTACATTATCAAGAGTAGGCATGCGCATTGGTAAAATTGAAGAAGTAACGCCAGAACCACATAACGGTTGCCGCATGAAAGGTGGAAGACGAGGAAGGAGAGTATAAATTAACAGAGTACATTAATCAAAACAAGTGCATTTAACAAAAAAATAGAAAAAAAAAGACAATGACAATCAAACTCGAAAAAATTCGCGATGAACGCAAAAAGAACGCCATTGTCTTCATGATAAAAGGCGCTGATGAAGTCTTTGCAAATACCATCCGCCGTACAATTATCGAAGAAGTACCAACTCTAGCCGTAGAAGACATAGAAATCAAAGAACAAGGCTCCGCATTATACGATGAAATGTTTGCATTACGTGTGGGCTTAACACCAATTAAAACCGACTTAAAAAGTTACAATCTAAAAAGCGAATGTAAATGTGAAAGTGCTGGTTGCGCACAATGTGAATTAAAAATAACATTAAAAGCGAACAAAAAAGGCTACGTCTACGCTGGTGAAGCCGAAAGTACAGATCCAAAATGCACTTTCGTCTATGAAAAAATGCCATTAACCAAATTAATCACCAAACAAAAAGTAGACATCACCATGACTGCTATCCTTGGCAAAGGCAAAGAACATACAAAATGGTCACCGGGCTGGGCATTTTATAAAAAAGAACCAGTACTCAAAATCGGCAAAGTCAAAAACCCCGAATTAGTCGCAGAAAAATCAACCGATGGCGTATTCACAGTAAAAAACAAGAAACTCGAACTCAATCAAGAAAAAGTCTATGACAGCAATTTATTAGAATATTACGCTGATTTAGACGAAGGTATCACCATTGAATACAGCGACAACATCATCTTCACCCTCGAAAGCTGGGGACAATTAACAAACAAAGAAATATTACACAAAAGTGCTGATATATTAATTGAAAAAATAGAAGCGCTTGAAAAAGCAATATAAGTAATATAACAATTAAAAAAATCAAACAAAAAATTCATAATAATTGGAGCATAAAACAACATGACAAAACGAACCGGGCCAACAAACTACCAACTGCAGCAACTCTTGCATGAACTCAAAGCAAAAGCAGTCACAAGTAGATTTTGGAAACGCATTGCCGAAGATCTTGAGAAACCGACTCGTCAACGCCGCATTGTAAACGTCTATACTATTGAACAAATTGCGCAAAGTGGCGAAACTATCATCGTTCCTGGAAAAGTCTTAAGTGTTGGCAATCTATCAAAAAAAGTCAACGTTGCTGCATTCCAATGCTCATCTGAAGCACGACAAAAAATCACCAGTGCCCAAGGCCGTGTATTAACAATTACAGAATTAATCAAAGAAAACCCGCAAGGGAAAAACGTGAGGATCCTCGGATAAATTTACAACCATGAAAATCTACAACGCACAAGATACCATCCTTGGACGACTCGCAACTACTGTTGCCAAAGACGTCATGTTAGGTGAAGAAGTTCATATTATTAACTGTGAAAAAGCCGTAATTAGCGGACGCAAAGTTGCAACCGTTGACAACGAAAGAACCCGTCGCTTACGTAAAGGCTATCCATTAAAAAGTGCAAAATTCTCTCGATTACCTGATCGCTACGTACGTCGAACCATCCGTGGTATGTTACCTTGGAAATTCGCTCGTGGAAAAGAAGCATTTGACCGCATCCATTGCCACATCAGTATTCCTGTAGGCTTGCAAGACAAAATCAACACCGCAATTTCCTTAACAAAAGAATCAAAGAAAAAACTTCCTACTTTAAAATATATAACTGTTGGCGAAGTCTGTAAACAACTAGGTGGTAGAATCTCATGAAAAGCGCAATTCAAACAATTGGAACTCGAAAACAAGCAATCGCAAGAGTAAGCTTAAAGCCAGGCAAAGGAAACGTAACCGTTAACGGAAAAGCTTTAGAATATTACGCTGACCGCTTATCATCTGCAAGAATCATCGAACCATTATTAATCGCATCAGAAATCGCCCAAAAAGTCGATATCAGCATCAAAGTCAATGGCGGCGGTGTGAATGGCCAAGCAGACGCTATGCGCCTCGCAATCGCTCGAGCATTAGTACAATTCGATGCTAAACTCAAAAAACCATTCATGGACTACGACCGTTTATTATTAGTTGCAGACGTCAGACAAAATGAATCCTGTAAACCAAACGACTCAAAGCCTCGCGCTAAAAGACAAAAATCATACCGATAAATAAAACCAAGATAATAAGATAGGAGCTATACCACACCATGATTATACCAATTCGTTGCTTTTCCTGCGGCAAACCCGTAGGCCATCTCTGGGAAGAATACAAAGAACGCCTCGAGAAAGGAGAATCACCAAAGAAAGCACTAGATGCAATTGGTCTCGAACGCTTCTGCTGTCGTGGCTTATTCATTGGCCACCTAGAATTAATTGACATTGCTGGCGAATTCAAACGCAGTTAAACGCAATCAAATTATTTTTTTTAATTATTAAAATTTTTTTACATCAAAAAATATTATATACACTCAACCGTTAAACACACTCACTTCTTCAAAAAAACATTCATCGCATCTTGAAACTCCTTGCTTTCTAAACACTGTCGCTGCAGCGACACTTCAAACTCAAGATATGTTGAATATTCAACCGTATCCCTCCTCATCACACTCTTAATCGCAGAAATAACAACCGGTGATTTTTCCGCTAATACTCTCGCAGTTCTATCAACCGCGCTATTCAAATCTTCAACATCTCGAAACACTTCAGTAACCAGTTTCTCTTCCAACGCTTCTTTCGCCGTTAATAACGTTCCTCTAAATAAAATTTCTTTCGCTCTCCTCTCCCCAACCGTTCGCTCAAGTAAATACCCACCCCCGCATGCAAATAATAATCCTTTATCAATTGTATTAAATACCAGCCGCGCAGAAGAACGAGCATAAAGCATATCACAACCTAACGCAAACCCTAATCCTGCACCAGCTGCCGTTCCATTCAACACACCAATCGTCGGTTTTTGATAAGTATATAATTTATACGCAATCGGATTAAACACATACTGCTGCAAATTACTAATAACATCTACATTTTTTACATCCACACTCTTTAAATCCATACCTGTAGAAAAATACTCGCCATTACCAGCTAACACCACCACACGAACAAGAGAATCTTTCTCAGCCAAGTTTAATATCGTATGCAATCCTTTAGCCATTTCAGGCGAAAACGCATTCACTGGCGCTCGATCTAATTGAATATATCCTATATTATCTTTTCGCAAATACCTAATTCCTTCGTATGTTTCAACCATACCTCAAACAAGAAAATAAACGCTTTATAAAAGATATTAAACTCTATTCTTTCAACATCCTCACCACAACGAGCCGTAACCACCCGATAAAAAAGAACAGCACCAATAAATCAAACAACATACTCAACACTGAAACTGATGCAAACAACATTCTAAATGGTATCGCTACCACTGTAAATAACACCGCCGTCAGTAACGCAAAACAAAACACTCGCACCAACTTCTTTTTCTTTTGCGAAAATACATGAAACGCCTCCCCAATCGACGCCCACACCGTATATTTATTCGCAAATACATACCACATCACAAACAACAACAATAACAACCAAATTCCAAGTGAAAAACTAACCACACTATTCAAAAACTTCACCACCCCTTGAAATACATTTGGTGCTTTAAAATATAACGTCGGACTCAACTCCGCCAAAAATTTGAATACTCCGCTAAAAATCAACGTAACCAACAAATAACCCAACCCATACAATACCAGCGGAATAATCATCACAATATGAAACACATTCCATTTCCAATACGTCTTCCACGCTACTTTTTTCCGCTCAAAATGATACCAAATAACTGCCTGCTCTAATCCGAATAACAAAAACCCGCCAAATACCAATAACACTAACCCTCCCACAAAAATCCATAAAAACGAATGCAACTGCGATAAAAACGCTAGTGACTGCTGCGCATTTTCCGGTGTAAACGACTGCGAAATCTGCTCAATTGTCTTCCCTTGCAATAACCCTTTCGATTGTGTATTCACATACTCTGAAAACCACGTAAACAACAACCATAACCCACCAAAAAAGATATACTCAACTAAAAACGTACTCCAAAAATCAAAATTCAACTTAAACGTACCGATGTACTCTTTAAACCACTTCATCATATAAAGAACGAAAATAAGAATACTATAAAAAAGCTTTGGTTTCTATTTAGTTGCATGACCATAAATAACAAGACCAAGACCGGTAAATAAAGCAATACCACCTGCAATAGTAACACCCTCAGAGTTAGAATAATTATCGCTCTTTATGCTTGTACTATATGTTTTTGGACTCATAAGCACTGAACCTAACAACAACAGTCCAACCCCTGAAGTAATATAACCCGCCGTAATACAAGTCTGTCCACAACCTTTTTTCGATACTGCAGACGAATTCTCCGAAGCAGAATTAGAAGAACCAGAAGACTCATTTCTTTGAGGCGGATTTCCTCCTCGAAACACCTCATCCTCCTCCTCAGTTGGATCTTTTTTCTCCTCCTTTTTCTTCCCACAATTT
>CAXNDX010000005.1:0-25063 GCA_964201585.1 Candidatus Woesearchaeota archaeon
CATTACTCTTTGAAAAAACATAAAGAAATCAAAAAATAGACAACAAAAAAGAAAAAAAAAATTAAACACTTAACACTCTTTCTTACACAACTTCTTCTCCAAACTCAACTTGTTGCCCGAACCTGCAAACAAAAACGTCAAACTTGCCATCAACAATACAAACGCATACTCATACCCGCCTGCACTCGCTGAAAATCCTTTTGACCAATGCACAATAAACACCGCAACCGCCATCACAACACTAAGCAGCAACCCCGCATATCGCGCACCAAATCCTAAGATTAACGCAACTCCACCAACAGTCTCAACCAGCGCCACAACCCACGCAAAAAACATTGGCACAGGAATTCCTAACTGACCAAAAAAACCACTCACCATAGCAATACCCATCAGCTTCTGTATCCCATGCACTAAAAACACAATTCCTACCCCTAACCGTAAAAACACTAACCCACAATCCGCATACGGACTTAACCATTTTTCTAAAATACATTTATTCTCTTTTTTTTCCATTATATCACCTCAAAATTATATTATCAATAAGAGTAAACATAAAAATCACGTACTATTACCCTCAAGCTCCTCTAACTCTGTAATCGCACTATCCAACCCATCATCAGCAATTGATACTTGCTCAACATCCATTTTTCTCTCAACAGCTTCACCAACAATAACTAATTCACTTTCCTTTTTCTCCTCACCACACCCAGCCACAACTAACAACAATAATAAGATACAATAAACCGCTACAACCCTAACAACTTTCATTGTTTCACTCCCCCAACCAATTGTTTCCAATCCTCACGCGCACTTAACAATATTTTTACACGTTGCTCTTTCGTCTTCGCCTCATTAAACGCACTCTTTTTCAACTCCATTTTTACCACAAAATCTCGCACATCCTCAAATGATAAATACCCTTTCTCCAGCAGCTCCTCTGCCTCCTCTTCTAGATTATACAACCGAAACTTCACAACAGCATACACCTTCTCCCGCAATCGTAATACACAATCCTCCTGCATATCCTTACTTAAAGTTGCACACTTCGCTTTCTCCTCACTAACTTCACCAACATACACCGCATCTTTCACACAATCTATACGTTCCTTCCCATTCGCTTTACCCCAACATGGCTGCACCGCTTCATACACATTCAAACACTTCTCTTTATCCTTTCGCTCCATACATTCTTCCGGATAAAAATTCTGATACTCATTACGTTCCTCATCAGTCAACCGTAATCGACATGTAACCCTATCCTCAATACCTAAATACCCACCGCACTTCAACTCTTTTCCTTTCTTCTCTTTCTCTAAAATAACTTCCTGCTCATCAACACATTTCGCTTTACTATAAACATAATACTGCCCTACACAACCCGGGTGAGAAATCTGCACTTGAGTAATCCCACTATTCACTCCACTCACTTCCAACACATATCGCCCTACTGGTGTTAACGTTCTCACCTGCAATTCTTTCAACTCAGAAGAAAACATATTTTTAGAATATTTCAAACTAGTTTTCCCCGCCGTTACAAACTCAAACTGTAAATCATCCAAACTCACTTTATCCGCCGTAAAATACACTTCCAATTTCTTACCCTTGCGCACACACTTCTGCATATCTAACCCCACTAATTTACAACTAAATTCCAACCCCGGACAACTCACCGTCTTATTCCCATTTTTCAGATCTATAACATCATACTCTCCAGCATCAACCATCACCCCTTCCTCAGACGTAAACGTCGTACCATCCCACTTCCCAGCCACATCCATTATCTTTCCATTCTTTTTAGATACAACTTGAACAGGATTCATCATCGGCTTTTGAAAAAACTGTAATTGCCCCGTAGAATCACACTTCAATCCATACAAAAACGGTCCACTCCCTCCCCCTCCACTTGAGCCAGAACTCGAAGAACTACTAGAAGAACCTCCACCACCACCAGCCGCAGCAACCAAACTAATAGACAGAATCACCGCAAAAACTATACATATCCACCAAACCAATCGCCTACGCATAAAAAAACGAGACAGATATAACTATATAAATATTCCTCTTCTCAAAACTGAATTAAAATGTAAAGAAAACTTTGAGTAAAAAAAATCAATTACTCAAACTCCTCTAAAAAAAAGAAAAACATATAAACAAAAGCAAATTAACAAACCAAAATGAATCCAAAAGTTATTTTAATCATTCAACTTGCTTTAATGGGTCTATTCTTTTACCTACTTTTCGGTGTATTTGATGCCAAACAAACCTCTGGTTTAATTGGTATTGGCGCATCCATGGTAGTTATATTTGGCATTGTTCTATTTCTAGAAAAAATCAAAGAAAAAATGGATCAACAAGTAAATATTGAAACACCAATAGAACAAGCACCCTCAGCAACACCTACACAAGTACAACAACCACCAAGCACACCACCACCCACTCAACCGACAGAACCTAAACTATAAAAAATTAAAAAAACCTACACCGTAAACTTAAATTTATAATCTTTCACAACTTTTCCATCTACTGTAATCTTTCGTGAAATCTCGCCCTTTCGCAGAGCCTTCTTTCGCGCCGCATCCGCATCTTTTGCAAGTAACTTCACATCAACATCAATATCCTCAATATAATAAGTCTGATTCACCGTTAACTCAGTAAAATCTTTCCCCTCCACATCAAACAAATAATCCTGCTTCAACACCGCAAGCCAATCTTTTGGCAGCTTTAACGTCACGAACTTCTCCGTAGGCGACCCCAACTTTGGTGTTGTCTGCTTTTTCACTTTCAACTCCCCGCCATCAAAAGATACATTAAACAATAAATATTCTGTAAACAACTCCAAAATCAACTTCTGAAACGTCGCTTTATTCAACTTCTGTGAACTCAACACAAATTTACTCCCTGGCTTGCCAAATCTGCGTGCATTCTCAAACTCAACTCCTAACTTTTTCAACGTTGCCGATAAATCTTTCACCGTCTCAATCGTCCCATTAACAGTAACGTCCCCTTTTACATTTTCCGCCACAAATTTCTGAAAAAAATTAAGATACTCAAAACCACCTTGCACAGTAATATCTTTCTTCACTTTCACCGTAAACGGCTCTTTCACAAATTCTCCAAGACTATAGCGTGTAAACGCATTATGCACCTCTTCACTAATATCTTTATTAAAAATCTTCTGTATAAAATTAGTAGTAGCCATATAATTACCTCTCTTTAATAAATCTCATTAATATTTTTTAAATATTCTTACACCTAAAAATAAGAAGTAGATTATAAACATTTCGATTACGCTTTTTGTATTTTAGTTAACTCTTTCTATCTATTCACTCCTTTCGCTTCAATTCAATCGAAATCGCCTGCGAATTCAGCCGTATATATCTTGGACACTCCGTATACTCCCAACCCGAGACCGTACAATACTCAACAATTTTACTTTTCTCATATTCAGAATTAAACCGCACAACCACCACAAACCCTATATCATTTGCATGCACAACTTCCAGCCCCATCCCAGATAAATCATCCACCACTTTCTGCCGAAACCCAAGTAACATCTCAACCCTTCCCGCCAACTTCCCCAACTCATTATAAATTACCTCAATCTGACCCACATCTTCCAATCGCTCAATCCCTTTCGCAACAATCCCCTTCCACAACTTTTCATTCGAACTAGAAATAAACCCTCCCCCCTTCGCCTCAACCAACTTCCACGTCCCAAAACTCCCAACAATAATATCAGCATATTCGCCAGTACAAAGCTCCGTCCCAATCCCACCTGACACATCAAGCACAACAATACAATCGTGCAAAGAACACAACTCATATATCTCTTTCATCGGCTGCTTCGCAAAATACCCTGCCGGATTCTGATATAATAACGCCCCAAACTCTTTTGTCTCAAGCAAGCGATGTAACTCTTTCAAATCAAGCACTGCATCATGACATCTAACTTCAACACCCACTAAACCTAATTTCTTTGGAATCGTGCGATACGTCAACCATCCCCCTTCAGCCGGAATCAACACTTTTTTGTCAGAACCACTATTAGAAACAACCACAGACAACGCCGCACTAATCGCCGTATTCCCTCGCGTAGTTAGCTCTACAATACTGTGCCCCGTCAACTCCTTCAACTTCTCAATAATTAAATCTTTATTCATATATTAAAGCAAAAAGAGCATTTATTTTTATGCTTTACTCTTAAAAACAACATCAACCTCCCTAACCATCAAAAAATGTCATTCTCCCAACTCAAAACATCAAATATGTCACAACCTTTAAAGAGCCATAATCCATAATCCCAGTATCAACCCCATGAACCTGCGTTCAAACCTTCTATCCAAAATACTAGCCCTCTCGTTGCCATTGTTTCAGAACCAAGAACAATCAACTTCTTATTATCAAATCATCAAACAAGACACATATAGCGCTTGCTATCCAACCTTCACTCACATCAACCCCACAGTAAATCAAGTAAATTCCAACTTCTGGAACTACTTTATCACCCAAGCAACACAAACCAATCCTCTTGCTGAACTCATTGAAATATATAAACAACAAACCCCCACCCCTGCAATTCAAAACGCAGAACAAAATCTCGGCATCACCATTCGTGGCGAACCAACCCAAAAAGATTTAGACGAACTAATACAAATATACTGCCAAGAACAAGAAAACCGCCCCACACTTCCCAAATTTAAAGATCTCGGCATTCAAACCATAATCATCATACCCGAACATAAAAAAAGTGAAGTCGACTACCTTGGATTAGCCGTTCTCAACGCAGGCGAAATACATATCATCAGCGGCAACATACAGCCAAACGGAATTTTCGTACATGAAATAACCCATTACGAAATCCAAGCAAAAATAAAAACAAACCCCCAATTTCTCAAAGAATGGGAAGAAATAGCAGGCCCATACAACCACGTCATTCCAGAACAAAAACGCGGTGTCATAAAAATAAAAAGTTATAGCGATGGCACAACCGGCCCAAAATACGGCTACGTGCAAGAATATGGCGGCAAAGACGTTGGAGAAGACATCGCCACCTACACTCAACTTCTTGCCATAAAAAAACCCATTTTCAGTCAAATCACTGAATCATTTCCAATCTATTATCAAAAACTTTCGTTTCTCCATAAACACTGCCTAATCAGTACCAAAGACTACACAACCTCTATTCACACCCTCACAGAGCGTCAACAACAACTCGCAATCCTACAACAAACAGGACCACAACAACAGCAAGCACAACAGCAACCACTCATAGCGCAACAAAATAACCTGCAAGAAAAAGAACAACAATTCACACCAAATCTACAAACTATCGCCCAAACAAGAATAGATCAGCCTATAATTAGCTTTAATTATTGCCAAAAGTAACCTAAAATTTTCGTTACCTCTTCCCCTCTAAAAACTCCTGATACATCGTCAGCGGATGATACTCCATAACCTCTTGTCCAAATCTATCACGAAAATCCGCCAAAACCTCCCGAAACTCTCCTCCATGTTGCAATAACACCGTCACCTGCAAATCATACCTCCCCACAAGCTCCATCACTGTATCCCCACGTGGATGCCGCCGATAATACTCAATAATACGCCCTCTCGCCTCCGGATTTCTTGTTGCTAAAAAAATCTCATAATTCTGCAGCCCAAATTTTGTATAATTTATTTTCGGACGATACCCTAAAATAATTTTGCGCGCAACCAACGCTTTCAATCGTGCTCCTACCGCCTCCGCACTCAGTCCCACAACATCCGCTAACTGCGTTAACCGCATCCGTCCATCTCTCATCAGCTCCACAAGCAACCTCTCATCCTTCTCATCCACATATTCGGCCGCCGTAAAAACATCATGCCTCAATTCATACAAAAATCGCCGCTTCTCATCCAAAAATTTGCGATTAAACCGCCGCGACACCGTCACTTTTAACCACTCTTTCTGTAAAATCAAACTACCAAACGTCACAAGCACATCATACTCAAAATCAACCAACTCTTGAAACGCTTTCACCCGCACACTCACCATTCCTCCAAACTCCCCCTCACACATTCCCAGCCAAATAACTTCAGACCTCTCCCGCATCCATTTCTTCCACATCTCCTCCTGCTCAAAACTAAGAGGCACAAATTTAAGCAGTAACTTATAATACATAAAACCTAATTTTGCCACATTCAGAACCGCCCGAAAGCCAAGTAACACATTCTGTTCTCGCATCTTCTCAAGTCTATACTCCACAACCTGTATCGACAACCGCAGCTCGCGCGCCATTTGTGTTATAGAAATACGCGCATTTTCATCCAATTTTCGCAGTATTTTCAAATCAATCTTATCCATTCTTACTAAAAAACGAAGTATATTTATAAATTTTTCTGGTTTTTTAGTAAAATAAGCTATTCCCTCTTTAAATACCAGCGATTGAATCTACGAGAGCATGACAACACCAACCAACCAAAATACAGTACAAGATACATCAAAACCAGAAATTAAAATAGCATTATGCACACCCTACCTCTACAAAAGTGCAGAATCATTTGAATCAAACCAACAAGAATTAGAAAAACAAATGCAAAAATACGGCTACAACCCAAATAATTTTCATAACACCAAATTCTTTGAAACTAATAAATATCTCTTACATTTAGAAAACGGAACAGATCATCAAACAGAACGAGCCGAAGACTGCCATCTTATGATCGCCGGCTGCACCGAAGACACCGAACAAAATGTATTTAGAATCAAACCCTCCGGCATCTTAGTCGGCCGCTATAGCATCTTCTACTCCAAACCATCCGGCTACACCAACATCAAACCCGAAGACGCCGGATACTCATTTGACATCCCAAAAGATATGGACAGTGTGAAAGCATTTCTCACAAACGACCAATTACTGGAATCAATTTTAGAACGCGAAGAAAACAAAATAAGAAACGCAGTAAACGCACTTAATAAAAATATCTCAGCACCAGTTCTGATTACACCCTATCTTACCCAAGCATTGCAAATCACACCAATCTGGCAAACAGGAATACGTGCACCACAACCACATCCCATAGAACAAATGTTTGACTATGTTGGATTACGATTAGGAATAGAACAATGACACCCCCCCCACTCGACATCCTCATCATTGAAGACACTAAACTGCACAAAGACAGTGCCAAAGAACAATTTCCAAATAAACATATAATCGATCAATTCCAAAAAGAAAAAAGACCCTACCTTCTTGATACCGCAGATAATTACGAACAAGGAAAACAAAAAATAGAGGCAATGCAACCCGACAGTACATATCATGTCCTCCTCACCGACTTAATGATGCCCAAAGGAGGCAGAGACACCATGAGTGCAAAAGGCATGGAATACATCTTCGACCTCATGCCCTTCGGCTTTCCCCTCGCACTCTTAGCCGCCAAACAAAACATCCCCTACATTGGCATCGTCACCGACATCAACCACCACGACCACCCCATGTCCGCATGTATTGACCCCATTTCCGGAGCATACTGGAATGACCAACAAGCAAAAGACTCCATCTACAAAATAAATAACTCAGTGGTAGGCATCTTCCACGCCCCCTTCCTAGAAAACAAAGCAAAAGACTGGATGAAAGTAGTAAACATATTATTAAATTATCAAAAATAAACAAACGAGGCAAAAATAAAAATGACAGAAGAAAAAATTCCGCAAGTAAAACTAGAACAACTCTGCACTGATCCAAATTTCAAAGTAAACGACACAAACGTTCGTTTCGGCATCACCGATTTTCATGGACAAAAATCAGAAGATAAGTATGAATCCAAAACCGGCTTCTACATTCAACAAGACAACGAAACAAATTCCATTTGTCTGCAAGACCTTCCTATTTACCATGACCTCCATCTAAAAAAAAATAGTATAAGCAGATTAGATTGTATGCAAATTCAACAAAATCCAGACAACCCACCAGAGTTTAACATCCTAATCGCCACCAGATCCGGCTGCTGTGACGGCGGCGTTCTCGGAGGCACCTATTCCACAGAAGACAATTCATTTGACATCAGTTTTGCCAGATGGGTACCATTCAATACATCAGGTATTGTTGGTAACCTACCATTCAATCTACCTGGTTTCGCAGGCGATCTTACACAATTATTTGTCAGCGGTGCAGGATGTGCTGGTGCAGGAATTCAATATCTCTGCAGAAATTATGAATCCATGGATCAAGAATTCATTCACAACTATAAAAAAATAAATTACGATGCACAAGGAAAAATAAGAACAGACAACCCTTCATATGAATCTTTGTTATACGGTAAGATAGAAGTAGAAAACAACACCCTAACCGTTGCCGGAATAAACATCGAAGAAGCCTTCAAAATATCACAACAATATTACCAATACAAAGAACTATTTGAAACAGAACAAAACGAAGAAAAAAAGAAATCTCATGGCTATACCATCGAACGAATAGAAAACACCCTAGCTAAAATTCGTCTTGCCGCATCCCAAAGCCATTTCATCACAAGAAGTAGTATGTACGAGGTCTACCCATGAAAGTCCAAGCCCAGCCACACAGCTTCTCATTTCCAAAAGAAGAAGAATTTGCAGAAAAATATACACAGATATATTTAGCAGATCAATACGACAAATACCAAGAATCAAAAGCAACCTACACGCCAGCAGATATCCAATCGTACAACAGCAGAAAACAAGAATTAAAGGAGTGGCAAACCGCTAAGTTACAATTCATGGTGAAAGTAAAGAATGGAAAAGCCACCCCAGAAGACTTTGCACAACAACAAGAAAACGACACCACCATCCAATCAATCACTCTTGATGAAAAAATTGGTACATTCATTGATGTAGACACAAAAGTACAACACTCCTGCCATCAAGCCAAAATTGTTCGCAGCGCCTACATCAGCAACTATAATCCTCAAGATAGAAAAATACTCTACATTACCGGGCCAAATAGTCCAAATATATTTCAAAACCTAAAAACCATTCTTCAAGCTGATGGTGGCATCATCGCACATCAAAGCTATGATAAAATAAGAGAAAAAGACACATTTGAGGATATTATATACTGTGCATCAGAAATTTGTGGTGCAGAACGAGACGGCGGAAAAAGTACCTGGCCCATCCTCTCTCACGCAGAAAAAAATGAGGGATATACACTATTCTTTCTTAATTTTCATCCATTAACACAACACTGCCAAAACGACCCCGAACTTAAATTGGCAAGAGAATTAAAACAAAAAGGAAAAAACATAATGATTATCACTTCAGAAAGCTACGGAGGCTATCGCCCACAGAAATTTTTGTAAAAAAATCAAACAAATAAAACACCATGACCAAAAACTACATCCAAATTTGCATGCATACTAACTGTGAAAACCAAGAATTATGCTCTAAACTAAAAGATAACATTGCAAACATACCAATCGAAGAAATAAATTGTTTGGGAAGTTGCAAACCTAAAAGTCGCATCGACATCCTATACAAAGGACAATTAACAAAATACGGAGCACAAGAAATAGAACATAAAGGGACAACCATAATCAAACCACTTGGCACAGATCCACTTGAAACAATTATAAAAACAGTGAGTTCAAAAAATAAAATGAAAATCGGCCTCATCCACTCATTAAAAGCAGACAGCCCCCTCACCAAAGTCTACAATATGCTCTGTACAGATATAGCCAAATTAGAAACAATTCCCTACGAATCAGACACATTTACTCCTGATTACATCAAACAAGACTCTTTAGATTACCTTCTCTTCTACAGCACAAAAGAATCTGATGATGGTTTGGCAAAAGCCATATACAAACACACGACAGTCCCATTGTTATACCACCTTACCCCCAACGGCTACACCAACACCCAAAAACGCTATGATCAACTCAACGAAGCAGGTATTGAAGTATATCTATTTCTTCCAACAGAAAACTATCGCACAACCCAAGACTTAATCGAACGACTAAAAAAACTAGGAGCATAAAACATGAGAAAAGAACAAGACCCAGAAAATTCCACAGAATTAGAACAAGCAATCGCCCAACTTGAAGCAATAGGAGAACAAATGCACAAAGAACATCTTGCCCAAATGACCTATCGCGAACAAGCATTCCTAAGCGTAATCCCAAAAGACGCAAAAACACTCTACATCCATCAATCGCACCGATTAAACAGTAATCTTGCAACAAAACTAGAACAAACCTACGGCAAACAAAATATTATAAAAACAAATGCCCCCGCCCACTCCGGCCAATCATTCACAACCTACTACACAGAAATCGAACAAGAAAAAGCCAACAGATTAACAACCCCTCTTAATGAATTTCTCAAAGAAAAATCAATCGATGCCATACTCTACCTCTGCAGTTCCGTCTGCGATGGCTACCAAAGCCCCATCTTTCCCGAAGACGTAGAAACACACTACCATATCTGGCACGCCATACGTACCGCCCAACAACACCAAAAACCATTAATTGTAGGTTATCAAGATACCTTTTGTTTTCGCGCAAGATGTCCCGAACGCGAATACATCACAGATCAAGAAAGAATAAAAATACCAATCTCAACAATAAATATCTAAATATAAATAATTACTAATAAGTAACAAAACAGTTATAAATATGGCTCATTTTAAGAGCAAAAGAGCAATCTACCACCTAAAAAATAAAACTAAATAACAACATTAACAAAGGACATACAAAATGAACATCGGCATCATAAATACTTATCACGGACTAAGTAAAGGCCCCATGAAATTAGATCAAATGCTAGCAGACATTTGCAGTGTTAATCCTGATACCCAAACAAAAATCTATCAATCAAATATATTTAAAGCCCACCAAATCAAAAAAGACCAATTAGACTATATTCTCACATTTGGCGGATCAAAAACAGAAGATAATTTTGTAGAAAAAATTCACGCTCAAAATCCTATTCCTATCCTCTACCTAGTCATTCCAGGAAATACGAATGCACAAAAGCGAGCTGAGGAACTAACCAAAAAAGGAATAGAAACATATATTCTTGAAAATGTTGACGAGTTAATGACAAGAGTTTTAGACATAGGTCGATATCATTAAATGACAAAATCCCCTTCTCTAACCCCTCAGCAACGCCTCATCGCCGACGCAAAACGCAAAATCAAACAAGTATTTCCATTTGAAGAACAACATCTAGGAACATACACAGTAGACAATGCAAAATATATTTATTTCTCCGCCCTCTGGTATATCGAATCTGAAATCATAACACCAGATATGGTAGCATCTCTGCAACAAGACGCAACCATGCTCAGTGTCGGCTGTGGCGAAGGCCATCTCGAACGCCTTCTTCATAAAGGCTTTAACATCCCAAAAAAAAACATCTCAACCTCAGATTTATACCTAGACCAAAAAATCAACCAAGCAGGATTTCAACACTACATTTTCGACCTAACAAAATCCTGGCCAAACTTCAACCAAAAATTTGATTACATTCTGTTTCCTGAATCATTAGGAGTAGCATTACTGGATTATAATAGAATCGGAAAAGACCAATCACGTACACATCGCTTTTTTAACGAACTTGATACAACCCAAAAAGAAATCCTAGAGGGCAACCTCAAACCACATGATTTGGATTTCTTCATGCAAGTCGTAGGGATGGATGTCCCAAAAGTACATGCAATATATAACATCCTAACAGAAGCACTCTCACATCTAAAACCACGCGGGGAAATCAGAATAAAACACGGACTTGAGCATGAACAACAACGCGCTTATATTATGGCAAAATTAGCCCAAGAATATCCTACTATTTCATTCCCAAACCAAACAAGATCGTATGAAAATTTTGTGTTAAAAATAACATAAAAGATAAAAAATCCTCACCTATGAAAAAATACAGTATATTTCAAAGCGTATATACCTATCTCAACGACAACCCTAAAGACATCTCAACCAACGCTATTGCCCAACAAGTAGGATGCTCTGAAGAATTAGCAGGACAATATCGAACAATGATTACAAAAGGATTTAAAACACAAACAGAATATTGCAAATATCTAAAACAAAGAATAAAACAACCAAAAATAAAAAAAGAATCACAAATAAGAACAAGACGAAAAAAAGAAACTATCCAAGATATCACAAATCTAATAGAGCAAGACAATCTTGAAGAGATATACTCCAAATATTCATTTAATCCCCTAACCTTCTACGACTATTGCCGCAAGTATAATATAACCCTGCCAACAGAAATCACCCCCCTCAAAAATAATCAAAATATCAAAGATACCAACCTGGAACAACTCATAAACCAAAACTCAAGTTTACAAGAAATTGCAGACAGCCAACACAAAACACGCGAATGGGCAAGACAATATCTTATTGGCAGCGGCTGGCACTATATTTGGAAAGAAAAAAGAGAACAAAAAGAAAAGAACTATAGAAAAAATAGTAGAACTATCAACAATTATAAAACCAACTGAAAAATATCAATTGTAAAAGATGACCCAGATGATAACAAGATTCTCGAATGCACAAAAGCAGGACAAGTAGATTACATTATCAGCAATGACAAGCATCTTTTAAACATAAAAGAATTTGAAAACATCAAAATTATCACCCCGAGAGAATTTCTATCATTATTTTAACCCGTTCACAACCCAAACGTCTCCTCAAACTTCTTCATCTCCCTAAACTTCGCTAAAAACTCGCTCCCTTTATCTGTAATCAACACATATACATTACTCCCCTTATCCATTTTTTCCACAAAATGCTTCTCAACCAACTCTTCTAGATAGGAAGTCAACTGCCCATACGACAGATTAGATTTATACATAAGATGCGTCTGCTTAATCGTACCATGCTTTGTCTGAATCACCTCTAGCATATCACCGATGATATCAGTTCTTGATCGTTTTCTTACCATAACCTCGCACCATAAAAAAAGTCACCGCCAAACCTAAATACCCAATTAATTGCACAACCTCACCCAGCGAATAAAACAATGGATGTACTTCATACAACATTAAAATAAACTGACTCAGCGTTAACACAATAAAACTCCCAAATAAATACTTCCCTAAACAATCTCTCGTCTTGCAATAATTCTGATAGTAGTAATACGTAATAAACAAAAAGAACAAAAACGTTGTTAAATGAAATATATGAAACGCTGAACGCAAAAAATACCCCGTAACCAAAATAAAAAACACCATTAGAAAGACCGTCGCTTTATCTTTTGCCGGATAATACAACGAAAACAAAAAATATAACCCAAGTAACGTCAAAATCCGATACACAAGCATCCCAATAGTAAATAATACATTTGACTCATTGACAAATGTATACGTAACCATCATCATCCCAACCTGCTGCGTTTTCAGCGTCGTATAATAAATCGTAAAATTAGTCAAAATCTTAAACAAAAAACCAACTGCTAAAACCCAAAAACCCAACGCTAAATAAAAATACTTCTTATTCTTCTCTTTTCTATCAATCTTATAACACTTCCAGCTAAAAAGACCTACAAATAACAGCACCAGCACACCAACAATATCCATATACACATCTGTCCCCTGCAACAAATACATCAATTGTGATAGAGTATACATAATAGAGTAAAGAACAAAAACACTCTTTAAAAAACTTATGGATGCTCTGACAAGAAGTCAGCCCTCAACTTCCCATTCACAGGATATTTATAACAGACTTTCCCCCACTTCATCAAACAAATCAACAGCATCAACAATTGAGGTGAAGATATGAAAACCCAAAAAAGCATCAATACCCCGCACCACGACGTGCAAGAATACACCCTTGGAGACCTTAACAATGAAGAATTGAGTTATCTCAACTTTCGCCGTTCCCAAGACCAAAAACATCAAAAATAGATCAACCACTACCCATTATTTTTTTCTTTAATTCTTTATTCTCAGCGTTAAACACACTCAAAAATAGATGAAAAAACTCAAATAAAAAAAACAACCACAACATTTATATACAAGTAAGATTAATCTTACCACATGGCAGAATTAGACATAACCACCATGAGTTCGAAAGGACAAATAGTCATACCACTAGAAATGAGAACCGAATTTCACGAAGGAGAAAAATTTGTTGTAATCAAAGCAGGCAAACAACTCATTCTCAAAAGCGTAAAAGACTTTGACGAAAACATCGAAGAAGACCTCGAATTTGCCCGCAGAACCGAAGAAGCCTGGCAGCGCTACGAAAAAGGTAAATTCAAAAAAATGGAATTTAACGACTTTATTGAAGAAATGAAAAAATGGTAATAACTGAATTCGATGAGAACTTCAAGAAACTCTTCTCAAAAATAAAAGATCCTTCTTTGAAAGAAAAAATCATCAAGCAGATAGGAAAACTTAAAGAAAATCCTGAACTTGGCAAACCAATGCGTTACACCCGAAAAGACACTCGCGAAGTATACATTGGTTCATATCGCTTATCATACGCATATCTCAAAGAAGAAGAAGAAAAAATTATCTTTCTAGATTTATATCACAAAGACGAACAATAAGAATAAAGAAAATAAATACATCAACCGTTAAACCAAACTCACTTCTTAATCTGCGTACTCACGCACTTTCCAAACTTATTCTGCACACCCAAACACCGCATAACGCTCTCCATTGTCACCCAACCTACAATTTTCTTCCCCTCTGCCCCATACACTGGCAGCACTTCTCTTCGTTGCGCCTGCATACTCTTCCAAACCGTATACACTGTATCCGTTAAACGCACTCCCGATAAATTCTCAACAGCTACCGCCACCTGCTTAAGACGCACAATCTCCAACATCTTTTCAGGCATCGCCTCTACTTGCCCCATCTGCAGCACGCCAGTAAAAGACCTAGAACGAACTAAAAACAAAGGAACAGAAGAATATTTATACTTTTTCAAAAAATCAACAAACTTCATTTCACTATCAACAACAACAGATTTAGAATACATAATCTCTTTCACCAAAACATCATTCAACAACTGCCTAACCGCCACCTGTTCATAACTAAGCCCCGCAATAAAATACAAAAACCCGCCTAAAAACACAAACCATAGCCCCCCGCCAATCTTCGAAAAAAAACTAAACAATCCAATCACAATCAAAAATATCGCAAACCCTTTCCCACATGACGACGCAATCTTCGTCGCTTTGCGCAAATCTTTATAATACCCATAGAGCAACGCCCGAAACGCACGCCCCCCATCAAGCGGAAACGCCGGCACCATATTAAACACCGCAAGTGTAATATTCAATTGGTACAAATACGAAAAGATCGGCAACCAAAAACCAGAAACCACATACAGAAACATCACATAACACACCCCGCCTAACAACAACGAAAACAACGGCCCGGCAATCGCCATTAGAAATTCATCCTGTGGCTTCATCTCCTCTTTCTCAATACCCGCAACGCCCCCAAAGAAGAATAAAGTGATACTCTTCACCTCAATTTTCTTCCACAGTGCCACAAACGAATGCGACAGCTCGTGCAGCAGCACCGACACAAACAACAACACCGCCGCAATCACCCCCATCACCCAATACATAACTGTAGAATACCCACTAAACTGCTGCGGAAAATAACTAGTCGCTAAACTCCAGCTCAAGAACACAAACACAAACCACCAAGATAAATGTAATTGGATATCAATACCTGCCACTCGAAATAATTTTAGACCGCCGTTCATGATAGATCACCATCCGAAATCTCTATAACCCAATATCCTCCTTTCTTAGGACTTCCTTTAAATTCTATTCTCTTTTCTTCTTTAAGTTGCTTAACCAAACGTTCAACCGTTCTTTTTGGAACACCAAGAACTTTCTCAAAATGAATCACCCTCTCTCCAGGATGTTGCTTAATATATCCTAACAACACATTTACTCCGCCACTTACACCGCCAGATACTCCGCCACTTTTCTGCAATTGTGGTCTCTTAAAGATAATAGTAAACCAATCATCAGATATCTCAAATTCTGGGCCAGTCAAACCATAAGCTTTCATTTCTTCTCTCATTCTCCTAATTCCAGTCCCGACGTTCTCCACTAAATTTATTCTTTGCAGCAAACCAAAAAGTAAATTATTTCTACTCAAACTTTTCTTCCCAAAATCTTCTCTTTTCAATCCTTTCACTAAGCCACCTGGATTGCTTATCTCAACTCTATCCAAAGATATCTCAACCTGAATTTTAGCACCCAGCACATTATAATCTCGATGGCCTAGCGCATTGGCAAGTGCCTCTCGCAGTGCTTTCTCAGGTAATTCTAGCTTCTTCTGATGAGGTCCGCTGGTAATAATGATTTGCGTATTCAATTTTGATTTGAGATAGTCTAACACCTCTTGATAATTAGAATATAAATCAGCGGTAAAATCTTTCTTATCTATAATATTGACCTTTTCAGTCCCTTCGTACAAGACACAAGTAATAGTTGCTTTCTGGATAAATTTTGTTATATCTTTGGCAAAAAGCAACACACCTGCATTTTTAAGATGTCTCTCGCTCAATAATGAAAGATTTTGTAATAATTCTTTTGTACTAAGGACCGGACTTAGGTTTGCTAAACGGATAAAATTAACAAGTGCTTTTTTGTTTAAATCTTTTTCCAAATCAAAATCTCTGTTAATCTTTTCATCCCACAAAATCAACCCTTCTTTGAAAAAAAAATCTCGTATTTCTTCTCTCCCCAACTGCTGGGAATTTGACCCATACCTCATAAAAAATTTTCCATTAACTGAGTAGGGCTTATTCTTTCCTTCAGGAACATTGATGACCAGAATATTTCCAATTTCTTCAAGTGAAATCTCTAATTTGGGGTCAAAATTTCGTGCAATGTCTGTAATTTGAGATTTTAGTCTGTTGGTAATGTTGATCCCCTTTACTTCGCATTTATCAGTAACTCCGAGAAGAATTTTTCCACCGGTAGCATTGGCAAAAGCACAGATCTCTTTAGCAGGATCAGAAGAATCGCTCTCTTTAAACTCTAAGTTGTACCCTTCACCTTCTTTCAACAGGAACTCTAACTCTCTTTTATCCATAGGTGGTCAGAAATAAATAATACTACTTTATTAATGCTTCTTTTTGAAAATATTCAAAGATCTCCCTCACGGAATTTGTAAAGAAATAAAAATCACAACTAGTAGTAACTCCTACTTAACTAGAAGTAACTACTAGTTGTCAATACCTGCCACCCGAAACAACTTTAGCCCACCATTCATAGAAACAAGAAGAAAGAACTAGTATATATAATGAGCGCACTTAATATTCGAACAAAATATAGTGAGTTTCCATTGAATTCGAACAATTTAATTCAACGATAGGCGAACTATTATCTGAAATTCTGTTCGAATTCTAAAGAATTTCAGTATATAATTTGCGCTCAGTATATTCCGAAGGCACAAATATTCGAATAATAACTGCCTTCGCTATAAAATATAACCACAACATTTAAATATAACTAAATATAACTAAGTGGTATGACCGAAATTCAATGCACAACCAAACGCTGGGGAAGCTCGCTGGGCATAATTATCCCTAAAGAAATTGTTGACAATGAACATCTCAAAGAACACGAAACAATTACGATTCAACTCAAAAAAAAACATAAAGCACAAGAATTTTTTGGTTTACTCAAAAACTGGAAAAAGCCTACAGAACAAATCAAACACGAACTCAAACGCGGCTGGGATTGACGATGTACTTCTTTGACACCTACGCCATAATTGAAATACTCAAAAACAATCCTAAATATTTTTCCTACCGTGAATACCCCGTTATTATAACTCAATTAAATATAATTGAAATTACGTATTCTGTTCTTCTAGAATACGGAGAAGATAACGCAAAAATAATCTATGGACGCTTCCAAGACTGCGTACAAGAAATTAATCAAGAGATTATACTGCAAGCTTTAAAATTTCGCAAACAATATAATAAACGTAATCTCTCTTACGCAAACTGCATTGGATATACCTATGCTATTCAGAACAACCTCAAATTCCTAACAGGTGACGAACAATTTAAAGATCTGCCTCACGTTGAATTTATAAAAAAATAAAGAAAAAAAATTATTCACGCACAATTTTTTTTTGTAAAACACTCTGCGCAAGTTCTGATAACTGTATAAGAGCATCCAACCGTTTCTTAATAATTCGGATATAATA
This sequence comes from Candidatus Woesearchaeota archaeon, assembly GCA_964201585.1. Classification (GTDB taxonomy): domain Archaea; phylum Nanobdellota; class Nanobdellia; order Woesearchaeales; family GW2011-AR9; genus JACPNA01. The sequence goes on from CAXNDX010000005.1 coordinate 18,174, forward strand.
CTCATACTCCGTTTTGTTAAGAGCTTGTTGCGCAAGTATTTTCTGAATAATTTCTCTTTGCTTTTTTTTAAATAAAACAGAGAGAGCAAATTTCAGATTAATTTCTTTTGTTTTTGCTATCTCTTCTTGAATATATTCTTTTTTTTCCCATGCTGCTAATTTTAAAGAAGTAAGAAAATCACGATAAGCCTCATCTAAAAAAGCATGAAAATGTGGTATACGAAAATTAATATGTGTAAGATATGCATCTGGATTCTTGATTAACAGTTTTCGTTCATTTAAGCCTAAATTCCCATTAATATATGTTTCCAACTCCTGCTCTAGGGAAAATAATTTTTCTTTATGAAATATTTTGGATGATAGATATATTAAAAAAATAATCTCTTTTTCCAACTTTTTTTGTAGTGATAATTGATGAATTCTAGCCCAATCCAGCTGTTCTTTTCTGCTAATTTTAGTCTGATAAATTATAAATGGAATTGCTTTAATGAAACGCAGATTTTTTGAACCTAAAATAGAAATCAGCAATTCAGCTAAATCTATTTTTTCATCTAGCTCAAACCAACGATATCCTAATCTCTTCAAAGTCGACTCTAAATCTCCCATAGTTTCACCTTCTTAATCAATTCAATTGGTATCGAAAACCCCCACTGCCCAAATTTTATTTCAAACAAGTCTAATAATTTCTGCTTAATAACTTGTGGCGAATCTGTCCAACTCTCCGCCACCCTAAAAAAACGCGCGGCTAATTCTTCATTTTTAATGTCCGCATGAAGATAAATCTGCTTAATATCCTCAAAATCCCTCTCATCTCCTCTTCCAAGTTTAGTAATGATAATATCTTCCAAACTTAAAGTCTTAAGTAAAATGTTATCTAACTTCACTGCAACTTTTGCTTTTTCAATATAATCAGGTGGCAATTGAGTACAAAAAATATATCCTTGACTGAAAACATCTATTCGTAAACCAGTAGAAGTAAACCAACTAAAACTTTCTTGTTCAAAATCAAGTTGCCCAAATAAAGAAGTTAAAGCATTTTTATCCTTTGCATAAGGTAAATCAAAATCAATATCACGAGTAGACGGCTTAAGATTCAACAGAGTTAATGCCGTTCCCCCTATAGCAATAATAATTATCTTCCGCGATAATTTTGAATCAATACTTTTCAAGAAATATAACAATTCTTGCTTAGTAGTATTATGTAGATTGCGCATATAGGCTTAAGATGACTGTACTATTTAAATCTTTCTATAAATTACACTAAATTGTATGATTTAATACATATAATTGTATAAAAAATCTCAACTAGTAGTAACTCCTACTCAACTAGAAGTAACTACGAGGCATCAATACCTGCAACATGAAACAATTACAATTCAACTCAAAAAAACGTAACCTCTCTTACGCCGACTGCATTGGATATACCTATGCTATTCAGAACAACCTCAAATTCCTAACCGGTGACGAACAATTCAAAGATCTACCTCAGATTGAATTTGTGAAAAAATAGAAAAAAAGAAAAAAGATTAAGACTTCACACACGCTCCATCTTTACAGACCATCCCTAACTCTTTACAATTCTTCTCTGAATAAGAATTATCACACATCTGCTCAAATAATGTATCCCCTTGACAATAATCTTCTCGTCCATCATTTAATTTATTCTTAACAAGATATGAATCTCCTTGAGTCAGTTCCTTACCATCTGGATCTTTACAAGTAGTCGCAGGACAGAAGTTATGATAAGGATACGAACCCTGACATAAATTTCCTTTAGTATAGGTTATTATATCTTTAAAATAAAAACCTCCTGAAACACAATTGATATCCAAATTATTCCCACAAAAAATACTGTTACCATATCCTTGTAATACATTTCCAGAATCATAGTAAAGACCAACATTATTTTTCTGTGCGATATTATCTATAAAAATTGTACCCCCTGCCACATAGAAACCCCAATTATTATTAGTAACAGTGTTCCCTACCAGTTCATTATTATCTCCTGTTACATAAATCCCCGCACTTGCTGAAAATCCTTCTACAACACAATTTTTAATCCTAATCTTTTCTCCATTCACATTAATACCCCCCGTTACAAAATTTGTAGGGATATTTTTAATGGTATGCCCCTGACAATCTAACGTAGTCATATAGTTATAAGGATTATCCCCCTTATTGATATTGATTGAAAAACAATTAGAATTATCCTCTTTTGCCGTAAATTCAATATCTTTCACTAATTTATACGTCTTTCCAACTTCCCATCCCTCTGTTTTACAATCCGTTAAATCATACGGTGACGCAACAACGGAAGGCGCAACAGCAGCAACTTCCACTTTCTTCGCACACTTCCCACTCGCACACTCATACCCTATCGCACAATAATTGTTATTTTTGCAACCAACCCATCCTTCAATACCTAAACACGCCCCTTGAGAACACGTTGTCATTGCTGGACATTCTTCAGTAGTTTCACATCCATCCCCTGCTTCTTTTTTGCTTATGACATTCTCATTACTCTGACTACCAGGCACTCCTCCCCCAACCACATCTCCTACTCCAAAATTCTCAAGACTCAACCATTTTCCTTTATCACACACATGCGTTGCTGCATCACCTTCAAAATGAATTCCTCCTTCCGTTGCACACGCTGTTCCCGTCAAACCTGCCGCCGCTTTCACCGCATCCTCATACGAAGGACAAACATACGCCCCAATAGAATATGAATCCCCATCAAATATCGCATAGGATTTTTTCAACGAACTTGAATCCGCAAGAGCACACCAATACTGGCTATCATCCTCTTTTGTACACCCTTCAAACGACCCCGCAAGTCCTCCTCCACTCTTCTGATAATACCATTTTCCAGATTTACAATTCCCTGACGCTTGATTGTATAACTCCTCCCCTTTCACACAAACCCCTTTACCTTTTTGTTTCACACAAAACGCTGAATTTAACTGCTGACTACCGGCATAATCCATACACCCATTGGAACACTCCCCGCTTTGTCCGCAATCCTCTTTCACTTCACATACCACATCACAATACTTCCAATCACTATCCTGCTTCCCACCAGAAGTATAGACACTATACTCTTCCTTCACCGTTTCCATCGGACACCATGACAATGCTCCTTCTCCCACTGCTGTTTTCGTACATCCTTTATATGGGCCTTTAAACCCAACTGGACTTCCCGGCCCATTTTTGTAAATCGGCTTGCCAACATACCACTCCCCTTCTACACATCCTTTTTTCTTTGCTAATTCTGTTGTTTGTCCCGCAGAATTTTTGCTTACATCTTCAAGAGTACAATACTGCCAATGCACTCCTTTTTGTCCCCCAGAAATATACACGCTATCTTTAATCGAACACCATGCATCCCCATTTTTATCAACATCAAAACAACCAGGATATGTAACACCATTAAAACTCCAAGACGTTAAACAACCATCTGGATTCTTAGCAGGCACATCAACACTCTTCATCACAACTTTTTCTCCTCCCCCTGTACTTCTCGCATTCCCTGCTATTATTCTCTCCGCATCCCGCAACAACAATCATCAAAGAAACTAACCCAATTAATAACATCAATTTAAATTTCATAATCAACACCTCGTTTTTTATAATCAATACCATTCACATTTAAATAATTTTATAACCATTCAACAATAGTTAAACGCACTCACTTCTTCACACACGCCCCCTCAACACAACTCGCCCCCACTTGTTTGCATGACACCGACCGCGCTTTCAACACCTTCGAACACTGTACAATATAAAGATAATCAGTCCCTTTGCATGTATCAACAAATTCCTTCAACGACCCATCTTGATACGTTCGCACAACAGTTTCACGCACATAAATATTATTATCAGATGGCCCTACACACTCAACCTCAACAGGCACACCATTCGTAGCAACCTTCGGCACAAGAGACAACGGCACAACCGTTTTATTCACTTTTTTCTCAACAGCACTACCCTCAACAAGAGAAACAACATCCACAGCACTTTTTGATTCAAAACTCGGTGGCATAACCTTCTTTGGCTGCTGCGCAACCGGAGGCATAGAAGCAGACGACTCAACCTCTGGCACTTCATCAATAGGTTTAACCGGTTCAGAATAATCTTTTTGTGACGCACACCCTAAAACCAACAACCCCAAAATCAAGACACCAAAAATATAAACAAATTTTGTTCTCATTTGACACCCACCACATTCTGCACTTTCATTTTCTTATATCCAATTATATTTGCAATCGTGACATCTAAAATCCTACCCAACGCCTCTTGTGTGTTAAATGCATTATGCGGCGTAATCAACACATTTGGCATCTCCAGCAGCGCATGATCCTCAAGTAACACCCTCAACTCCTCAACACTCACATTTTTTTTATCCGCCAATTTCAAATCTCGATTCAATTCATCTTCCTCCTCAAGCACATCAAGCCCCGCCCCCGCTAATCGCTTAGATTTCAACGCCCTAACCAAAGCATCCGTCTCCACAATCGCCCCTCTCGACGTATTAATCAAATACGCCCCTTTCTTCATCAATCCAATCGTCTTCTTATTCAACAAATGATGCGTATATTTATTATACGGCACATGCAACGTCACAAGATCTGATTTTTTCAATAATTCTTCAAGCGAAACATACCTAAACCCTAACTGTTTAGCCAACTTAGAATCCAGTTTCACATCATACACTAACACATCCATCTCAAACCCTCTCGCCATTCGCATAACATGCTGCCCAATATTCCCGCCGCCAACAACTCCAATCGTTTTTCCTTTCAAATCAAACCCACGTAATCCCGTATACAAAAAATTCCCGCGTCGCGTCCGCTCAACCGACTCAACTATCCGATGACTCAACGCAAGTATCAACGCAAACGCATGCTCCGCAACCGTATTCTCCCCATACGTTGGCACATTACACACCACAATCCCTCGACTTCGACAATATTCCAAATCAATATGATCAAACCCCGTCCCTCGACTTGCAATCATCTTCAAAGAACTAAACTTTTTCAACACTGCCGCCGTAAGTGGTGTATGCACAAACGCCGACAACACCTCAACCTCTTGGCACTGCTTCACCCCAGAAATTGTAATTCCATCAGAAAAAAATAATAAAGTATCTGATGAAAACTGCTTCTTCAAAATATCTTTCTCCCACGCTTCAATATTAAAAAAAGCAATCTTCATCTATTCACCTCTCTTTTCGTTAAATGATGATTATAATTATAAAAAAAATATAAATAATTATATTATCAAACCTACTTCTCAACAATTAACGTTCCTGTTTGCACCGCACTAATTCCTTCCACAATTAAACAAGAACCAACTTTATCCGCTTTCCAACGAAACGTCTCCCCTGACAATAAAATCTTACTCTTTATTTTTGAACATTGTTGTGTACCCACAATCATCCCTTTATTCAAATTCACTTTCGGATCACGTTCATTCTTCCATTCCACCACATCACCTAATTTAACCGTAACCGATACTGGATCAAACCCATTCTTCACAATCGCAACCGAATGCACCACTTCATTCTTCTCATCATTCTCAGGGACAACATCAACTTCTTTTGCAGCTGCAATCTTAGTCATAGAAAGATTTTTCTCTTCACTTGCCGCAGCCTCAGCATCAGCCTTCGCATCCGCTTCTGCAGCCCCTTTTACAGCATTCGCTTTCAGAACATCAAGTGCATCCTGTTCCTCTTCTGGCGTCTTCTCATGAACAACCGCCACTCCACTTGTCGCAGAAGCATCAACCGCAACTTTCACCACAGGCTTATCATCTTTCTTCGCCTCCACTTTCTCATTCACTAAACCTTTTGTTCCAAATTTCGCAAATAACGAAATGAACGAAAACTTAATTTTATTAAAAAAACCAACCGCATTATATGTAATCTTTTCATCCTGCAACGCAACTTGCAACGCATTAATCGGTTCATGTGCTACCATAATCTCACGAATCACCTTTTGCTTTGTATAAATCCGCAACGTCGGCTTTTCAACTCCACCTTCTGTAACTTTCATCACTTTTTTATCTTTTGTTTCCACTCCAACAATAAATTGCGTTCCATCATCAGCCGTAATATGCACATTTACTTTTTCATTTCCAAACAGTTTGCCAGATAACCCAACTAATTCTTTCCCTTCTACCTGCGTCTTAAGTTCCGCAACCTGTATAGACAAAGGAGAACTATTCTCAACAAGAGCAAAACTCTGCAACATCATCACACTAATTATAACCAAAAACAATATTTTTTTCATCATGTGTATCCCTCTCTTTAAAACATATCTTAAATTAGACTTATATTTATAAAGATTAAAAGCAACTATTAAAACCTTTCTCTTTTAAACACTCTTTTAAACAATAAATTTCAATCTACTTCCAAAACCTCTTCCTCAACTCAAAATTCATTCCTCGTAACTTCCCCTCAATTGATTTCTTCAAATCCTCATACTGTTTTCCCGCATGCAGCCGAGACAATTTCTTAAGTTGCGGAAACAACTGTTGATATTGATCTAACGTCATCGTCACAACCGAATTAGACATCTCTAAAAATCGTGTTGGATCCTTTCGCACCGTCACCGCAATCGCCACAACCACAAACATCACAAATACCGGCAAATCAAATAATTCAGGTATAACCACCACTCGTTCAAACATCAACACCAGTGGAATAATAAAATAATAAAACGCTGCCGCTAAAACTCCCCAATACAACGAATGCAACACATCAATATGCCCCCCTAAATGATATGACGCCTCGGAATAATCCCATAACTTCAACCCTAATATTTTCTCAGAGAATATTCCTCCAACATACTCCACTAAAATCAGCACCATCCAGCATAACAACAACATCC
>CAXNDX010000006.1:0-19375 GCA_964201585.1 Candidatus Woesearchaeota archaeon
GACATTCTTTGAGGTTTATATGATGGATTCTGATGCTTTGTCCAACATAGCCGCTTGTAACTAATGCGTCTGCGGTATTGTAATTATATTTTAAAACTATGGCGCTGTGTAATCCTTTCCAACCGTGATTTTTATTATTATACCATAGCCAATCACCTGGTGTAATGTTTTTCATCATTTCAGGATTGGCGTGATGGTTACCACAATCTTTTCCTTGATAATTTGTATCGCGATAGATTTCTTGTTGTTTAACTTCTGCTTTGATGTATATATCTTGAGCAATAAGACCGCAATGTCGGGGTTCATATGCTTTGTTGCTTAGTTTTTCTTTTACTTCTTGAAGAGCTGTTTCAATCACTTTCTTTGCAGAGGTTGTACTAGTTATTTGTTGTAAAAGTGTGTCAATGCTTTTTGAGGTGCGGTAAGTTTCTTGAGATGTATTCATTTTATTCTATTTTATTTCCATTTTCCACAGTTCGTCTCCGACAAAATGAATATTTTTTATGACTTTGCCGGTGGTTAGGGTGCGAAGTTGTTCTGTGGAATGTAATGAGATGCCTATTGCTAATGGTTTTTTGTGGGTTTGGTCGATGATGCAGATAGGTTGGAGGGGTTGGATGTCGTTGTCGATATTAGTTATGCCTGGGCGCATGATGTCGGCGCCGTTGATGATGAATTTGATGGCGTTCATGTCGATGGTTATGGTTTTGAGTAAATGAGGATGGGTTTGGAGGAGTTTTAAAGTGGGGAGGAGGAGTTGAGTTGTAGTTGCAGGGAGGGTGTAATAGAAGAAGGAGGGCTGTTTGTTGATAAAGATGATTTGTTTGTGGTTCTTTTGGGAATCGTCGTGGAGCAGTTCGGCGTGGTCTTTTTTTGAGAATTGAATGGGGAGATTGTTTTGGGTGAGAAGTTCGTTGAGGTCTTTGATGTTTTGGGTGGTGCGTTTCATGGTTTAGGGGATGTTTGTTTAATTTTGTGTTGGGATTCCTATCACTCTAATACTGTTGATATTGTGAAAAGCTTTATCAAATGTGGCAATATATTCAATTTTAAAACTTAGGCAGATGATAATACTTAGGCAGTCAGTGAAACTAAAATTTTCAGTTGTTTTTTCATAATATGCCCACGCTTTGATGAGATGATGTTTATGTGAGATAAGATATGGTACGCTTTCCATTATATTTTTTCCGAGAATGAGGGATTTTTCTTTGTTTAGTTTTCGTAGTGAAACAGAAATTGATTCGTCAAGAATATGGTCTGTAGTGAGAATTTTGCCGTATTCTTCTTTCTCAATTCTTTGCGCTATTTCCTTCGCTTTTTGATGATGTACATCTTTTTCGTTTACAAGTGCAAGAAAATAACTGGCGTCTAGAAGAATCATGCGTAGAGGATATCGTCAATTTGTTCACTAAGATGTTCGGTTCCTTTGCCACCATTGAATGTTTTCCACTCAGTGAGTTTTAGTTTTGGTTTACGTTGCTCGCTAAGCCAGGTGTGCATCGCTATATTTAGGGCGTTGCCAACAGTTATTTTTTGTTTAATAGCAGCGGTTTTCAATTCACTAAATGTTGCTTCGTCAATGTCTTTTACGGTTATTTGGATAGCCATACAGTACAACTAGTACAACAAGTATTTAAATTTTGTTGTTTTGAGAGGTGCGTTTCATGGGGAATCAGTTCTAATAATTAAGAATATAATATTTGAAAGCGAAGTCCTTGGATGTCAATTATGTCTTTATTATTTAAGACAAGGTTATCATCATGTTTGGTATATTTTGAGTTTATTTTACTTCCAAATTTAGAATGGTCTTCGAATTTATATTTTCTTAGTCCTGTATCCCAACTAAGTGTAGCATGTTGTCTTGAGATTTTAGATGATGCGGGTTGGTTGGCAATCATTATGTTGAATCTTTCTTTAACAACCCAAATATCGTTTTGTACAGGTAATTCTGTAACACGACCAATAGTGATTGTTTCTTCTTTTAGAATAAATGTGGCAAGTAGTTTGTTAGATGATGGTGGTGCATAAAATAGAAGTTGAGCTTTTGTTGTTTGCAGCCAATTAAATGGATTTATAGGTTGTAAAAATGATTGTAAATTCATAATTTACCTCTTTTCTTTCCATTCAACAAAAGTATCTTTCTTTTTGTTGATGAAGTAGAGTGTTAAGAAGAAGGTGATGACTAAAGCAATAAATCCGATTTTGCTTTTGGAGTTGAAATATTGTATGGTGGCACCGAAGGTGGTAACGATACTTGAGAGAAATAAACCCATAGTGACGGAGTCTTGGAGTTTTGGAAGGAATAAAGCGAGGAGAAGGATGATGAGATTAAATGTGATGACAAAGATGTATTTTGTGCCTTCATATTGGCTTTTTGTTTGTTCAAATGTCTGCTGTGATTGCTGTTGTTCTTTTTGGCATTCATTTTGTTGTTTGGTTATTTTCTCTTGGTGCTCTGGTGTTGTTTTTTCTGGAGCGGGGGTTGGGTATTTTGTGTAGCAATCATTATATTCATAATGGTAATATGAATCTGTTCCGGTATATTTTGGGAAGAAGACGTTTGCGCCTAAAAAAACCATGGGGGTGTAGAGGAGAACGATGATGAGTACGTAGATTAGTTTTGTCCAATTCATATTTTATAGTAGATTTTAATGATATTTAATACTTGTGGTGGGCTTGATATCTTATTTTTTTGAAAAAGAGGTAAAATGTGGTTATAATCTGATTGTTTTTAAAGTATTTTCAGAGGGAATGTTTATAAATAGAATGAATATTTTAATGTTATTAGGAAAAAAGTATATGTTTTATATACTTTTTAATTTTGGGTTCTTATGACAACATCAATATTACGTGAACGGCTCGAAGCGGCGTCGGTAGCGGATGCTTTTGATTATAGGTTTAGGTATAAAGAGAAGAAATGTATTGGATTAGGAGGGTATGGAGTTGTATATCAAGAGCCGTATGAACTTAATGGTTTGAGTGTTTTACAAAAAGTGACGTTAATTACAAAAGAAAGTTCTGTGCATACTCCTCTACGGCAAATACTTCCTCTCGATTCTATAATTTATGATAATACTAAAAGTAATTATGGGCAAATTTTGTTTACTGTGTGTGGTGATACTTCTTTGAAAAGATATGACTTATGTTTGGGTGATATTCATGCGCTTAAGCTTGCGGTTGCGGAGTATTCTAATTTGCGAGAAGTGAAGGGAATTGAATATTTTGCACAGAGTGTTACTGATATTTTTGCAGTTGATGATTTTGGCAAATCTTTGAGAAATGATCGGGAATTTTTTTTATTAGATGGGCAGTTATGTGTGCGAACAATGATGAGTAAAGTGCCGGGAAAAACAGTTGATAGTTTGATTTCTGAACAGGTTAGTGTGAAAAAATTAAATTATTTGGATGTGGTTAAGATTGCGTATGATACGGCTTGTGCTCTTTCTATTTTAGGAACCGATAAGAGGATAGTGCATCGAGATGTAAGTCCTGCCAATATTATCTATAATCATAAATATGATGCTCGAGGAGATTTTGTTTGTGGTGAGGGGAATACTTTTATTATTGATTTTGGGAGTTCGACTCGTGAGCGAGTGAGTTTAGATGCATTAGTTGATGGTTGCGATATTAGTTTATTATTAAAGTCTGATGATTTAGGGTATACTTCTGGTACGATGGGGTTCATGAGTCCTGAGCAATTTGATGGTAAAGAAGTTAATCGTTTTAGTGATCGGTGGTCACTTGGGTGTGTGTTGTATGCGCTTATGACGAATAGTGAGTTAGATTTGGAGATTGATCAATTAATTAATTATAATGAGGTGTATCATGATGAGATATTATTTAATTTGGTTGTAAATTCTAAATATAATCTTGATTTAGTGTCGGCAGTAGGAAATTTATTTGATTGTGTTGCTGAGCAAAGAAAAATTGAACCTTTGATTGGAGAGGCGAAGGAAATTTTAGCGGGGAGAAAGAGTTGTTTACGCAGTACTTTAGATTCGTTTCCAACTTCATTTGTTTATTGATTTTACTTTATGACTCCACTATTTAAATCTCGACTTGAACAGGCGTCTGTAGCGCAAGCGGTAGGTTCTCGATTTGATTATAAGAATAAAGTTTGTATTGGTTCGGGGGGGTATGGAATTGTGTATGAGGATAGAGTGGTTGAAGATGTAGGGATGGTTGTACAAAAAGTAAGTCTACTTACAGAGGAGCATATCCATCATTATCCGCAAAAAGGGATTGTGCCTTTAGAATTGGTGGTGTATGAGGATGATGCAGGATGGGGAAAGATTGTGTTTCGACGAAAAGGTAGTTCTTATGTTGATGTGCATTCGTTGATGCATTCTGATTTTTATACGTTAAAACATGCGGTGTATGAGTATCAAAATTTACGTGCAGTGAAAGATAAATCGTATTTTCAGCAGGTATATGATGAGGTGCTGCATACTTCGGTGGAAGGTGTTAAAATTAAATCGGACAGAGAATTTTTTTTATTAGATGGGCAGTTGTGTTTGCGAACAATGATGACAAAAGTGCCAGGATATTCGCTGGATTATTTAGTTTCTGAGAAAGCTTCGAGTGAGGAAAAATTGAGGCCTCAGGATATTGTTAAAATAGGATATGATATGGCTTTGGCTCTGAAGTATTTAGGCAATGAAAAGCATATTGTGCATAGAGATGTTAAGCTGGCTAATATTGTGTATGATCAATTTTTAGGAGGTATTACTGATTCAAATATTTCTGGTTTTGGGAGGGGGCAGTCGTATTTGATTGATTTTGGGAATTCGATGCGTGTTGCGAAAGGGTTAGAGGATGTTTCTTTACTTGATGATATTGCGTTGTTACTTAAAAAAGATCATGGATCGATGTTTTCAGGAACACCAGGGTATATGTCACCTGAAATTATTTTACGTCAGGCGGTTACAGAACAGAGTGATATTTGGTCGCTTGGATGTTCGTTGTTTTTTTTGATGAGCGGGAAGATGCCTTTTTTGAATGATGTGCAAGGGGCACGGTTTACGGTTGCGGGGCGTGAAAAGCTGCGACGTACGTTATATGATTTGTCTTCGTATAATTCTGATTTGGTTGAGGGGGTATGTAGGATGTTTGCGCGTGAGCCTCAAGAGAGGTCTTTAGATTATTTTGTTGATGAGGCTGAACGGGTTTTAGATGGAAAAAAGTCTTTTTTACGTTCTGAGGCGGTATTTATTTCTGCAGAAGTTACTCCTGGGACGGATGAGGCGTATGCGGATACGTTTCCACAGGTTTTTTTTCATGATAGAACGACGGTGCAGATTTGAGGGTAAAGCTGGGGTTGAGTGCGTTTAACAATTATTCTTTGTGATAAGGGTCTTGTTCTAGTATCTCTGCTAAATCTGCTAGACGTTGGCCTTCGGTTTTGAAAAGGAGGTAGATACGATTGTGATAGGTTTGAAGTCGGGTTAGGGTGTTGACGATTTTAGAGAGGTTATGAGTTTCTTTAATATTGGCTGTTGCTGTTCTTCCGTGAAATTCTATTTCAAGTCTGTGGCAGATCTCTTGTGCGGCGGCATGGAGCGTGGTAAATTCATCGAAGTGTTTTCCTGCTTGATTCCATAGTGTTACTTCTGCAGTAGTTCCATACATACTCCCATCGCGAAAAAATTGTCCTTCGAGTGAGAGTTCGCCATTAGGTTCTAATCTCTTGGCGATGTCAGTTATGTAGTATGTTTCTTTTTCACTTTTGGGAATTTTAAGACCTGGGAGATTTACCCCCTCACGTTTTACGTGGATCATTGAACTGTATCTATTTTCTTCGATGTGTCTATCAAAGTCGGTTCCACGATGGATTGTATATATTCTTTGGTAATCGTTATTTCTATTTTCTTCTTTAATCCCTAGTTGAGCAAGAGCAGGTGCCCATTGGTTGTAGGGGATGGGTGGGGTGGTGGTTGGTTCTGATGGTGGTTGAAATTGTGTGGTCATGTTTTTTCTTTTTGTTTATATTTTTTGATTTATTCTACAATTATTCCTATTTTTCCGGGAGCTGCGGATTTGGCTTTTGGTTGATCTGAGTTTTCTGCGAGGATTATTTCAATTTTTGCGGAAAATTCTTTTTCGAGGAATTCTTTTGCGTCGGTTATGGCGGTTAATTCTTCTTGCTGTGTTATGATCATTTCAGGGAGTTTTGCGGGGTCTTTGATGATTGATTGGATTATCTTTGCGAGGTCGTTTGCGTGTTTGGCGAGTTGCGGGTGTTCAAGTACTTTTTTAATGATTTCGCCCATGTTATGGGTTACTTTGAGTTCTTTGCTGAGAATTAGGTAGAGGTCGTACAACCAAGATTCGGTGATGAAGAGGGTGAACTTTTTGGGTGTTTCGATTTTGGCTAATTTTAAGACGTTGCGCATGCTCCCAACTGTTGAGAGGATTAGTTGTTCTTGGGCGTCGGCTTTGTGGGATATTTTTTGTTCTTCAAATTTGGGCCAGCTAGATGTGCTTGCGAGATGTGCGAGTTTGGTGTTTAATTTGGAGTGGATTTCTTCGCTGATGTGCGGGGTAATAGGGTTCATGAGGATGCTCCAATTGTGGAGGTATTGTTGAAGTATTTTTGGATTGCTGCCTTGGCGGCGTTGGTACCATCTTAGGTCGTCGTACATTGAAAAATAGACTATTGTTGTAAGTTCGCGCAAGTCGTAGTTTTTCATGTGTTGGGTAATTTGTTTTAGGTGTTGATGTAGTTTAGAGATGAGCCAGGTGTCGATGAGGGTTGAGGTCGATGCGGTTGATTTTGGGCTGGCGCTTGTTTCAAGGATGGGTGTGTATGATTCGATTAACGTGTATATACGTTCCAGAGCGTTTTTGTAGTTTAGGACAGTGTCTTCGGTCCAGACGACGTCGATATGAGGAGAACCAATATGGGCGTAATATAAACGCATGGCGTCGACACCGTATTTTTCGATTGCTTGAGGGATTGGTTCGGCGCCGCCTTTGGATTTACTTATTTTTGAGCCTGAGCCAGTTACCCACCAATTGACAAAGATGCCTTGGGGCCATTTTTCTTCAGGCATGATGGCGACGTGGTTCATGAGGAAGACAGGGAAATGGACGGTTTTATGTTCTTTGCCGCCAAGGTTTATATCTAAAGGGTAGAAGTATTGAAATTCTTCCTGGATTTGTTTCCAGGTTTCAAATTTTGTGGTCAGTTGTTTTTCTTTGACGTTGCTTTTATCTGTAGTTGTTTTATCAAGGAAGATGTAGTCAAAGAATTCTTCGGTGAGGTCTTCTGTTGTAATTATTTTGTTGTTGATGAATTTTGAGATGAGGTAATATGCAGGATATAATGTGGAGTCGCTGATGGGTTCGATGGTCCATTTGTCGTCGAAAGGTAATTTGCTGCCAAGCCAGTTGCCTAATCTTGCACAGGCGCGGTCGCCAAACCAGTCTAATATTTTTGGTAAGTTGTCATGGTATTCTTGTGGAAAAATATGCATTTCTTTGGCTTGTTCTTTACTGCGTTCGGTTAATTCGGGGTCAGAATAGCGGATGAACCATTGGTCGTCGATACGTTTGATGATTACTTTATTGCCGCAGCGGCAGATGACTTCTTCGCTGAGGTCGTGAAAAATGTCGGCGGATTTGTCTTCAAGCAGTTCAAGTTTCATTAATTCTTTTGCTTGTTCGACGGTCATGTTACCGTATTTGCCACAGATTTCTTTCATGATTCCAGTGTGGTAGCCGGTTTTGTAGATTTCGGCGGTGGCTTGTTCTAATTTTGGATCGGATAATTCTGTGATGTTGAGTTTTTCAACGATTTCTTTTGCAGGGAAGTCGCCGTAGTCTTTGGATTTGATGATGGGGATGAGTTGGATGGCGAGAATGTCTTCAGGGTTGAGGTTATATTGTGTTGCTATTTCGGGATGGGTTTGAAGATGTTTTAAAGCGACGTAATCATAGGGGGCATCACTTGGTACTGATGTTACGATGCCGGTGCCGATCTTTGGGTCGCAGAAGGTTGCGGGGAGAATGATTATCTCGCGGTCAATTCCTGGTGCTATGGTGTGTTTGCCTACTAGTGTTTTTGGATTGATGTCTTCTTTTAATAAAATTTCATCTTTTTGGTATTTTAGTTTATCCGCGCAGTCTTGGGAGACTATCCAATGTTCGTTGTCGACTTGAATTCTGACGTATTTTGCGTCGGGGTTGATCCATAAATTTGTTTGGCCGTAGATGGTTTCTGGTCTGAGAGTTGCGGCGATGAGATATGTGGACGTGTCGTTGTTGTAGTTATATTTGAATTTGAGAAGTGTGTATTCTGTTTTTTCGGCGTTGCCACCTTTTGAGATGTCGGTTTCAGATGGGTCAACGGCAACGGGGCCGCAATTGACGCAGGCGGTTGCGAAGTATGGTTTTTGGATTAAGAGGTCTTTTTGTTGGAGTTTTTGGAATTGCCATTGGATGAATTTTTCGTAGTCTTTGTTGGTTGTGCAGGTGAAACGATCCCAATCGCATAAAAAGCCGAATTTTTTCCAGTAGTCGTTAACATAGACTTGATTGAAATAACTTATTACGTTTTCTGGGGTTGTTAATTGTTTGAGTTGTTGATCGGAACAGCCGTTGTTTTTCAAGTATTCAATCCAGGAGGGGTCGTTGTTTTTTACTTTGTTGGCAAAGGCGATGGCTTGGTTGCCGGAGGCGTGGGTGCCGACGGGGAATAATACTTCTTTTCCGTTTAAGCGTTCATAGCGGCAGATGGCATCGGTGTAGGAGAAGCCACGCATATGACCAACATGCAGATAACCTGAGACGCCAGGATAGGCAAAGATCATGAAGAATTTTTCTTGGTTCTTTTTAACGGTGGCTTTACCTAGTTCTGCTTGTTGCCAGGCGGTTTGCCATTTATTTTGGATGTTGTGCCACTCTATTGCCATGTGGGGATGTAGTAGAGGGGGGCTTTTTAAAGATTGTGGGGATGGAAATAGATATATTTACTTGTAGCGAAAGACACAAATAATCATACAATTCTGTCATTTCATTTCGAACTTGCCTCCAGGCAAGAATAGTTGTGTCTTTCGGAATATAGTAAGTGATTATTTGTAGGAATATTTAGGTCACTTACTATAAAATAAAGATTCATTCTATTTATAAATAAACCACCTCCAACACGATCTATGTATTATAAGCTCCCTATGTTGTGTATAGCCACTTTTTATGGAGATACCCAATCCCAAGTAGATGAATCTCTAGCTCATCTACAACAACTAGCTCCTGAGTTGTACGGAACCACACAATTAATGAAAAAATATCCGAACACTTATCGCACTCGCAAAGTAAAAAACGCAACAATCTCCCTTTGGTTCCCCTTTTGTCAGCAGTATGATGTAAAAATAAATTTAGAAAACAGAATTTCTCTTGAAATAAACCCTAATGCGTTTGATTCCTTGCTTGATCAAATAGACCATCTAGACGAACGACGATTCGGACCTCTGTATTTTCTAAACGCCCAGACAAAATATTTTGTTAGTCAAACTATCGCAGCCAGATTGCGCGAATACGATTTTAGTCAACATCGAACAACAGTAGAAGAATTATTACATCAACGAGAAAAAGCATTTCATCATTCCAATGTTGGACGAATTAAGGGAGGACATTTGCGAGTTGTGCGAGGATGATTATTACGATTTTTTACCGTCATTTTTATAATTGATTGGTATTTCTGATGTTTAAATGACCAAAGAACAGGAATTAGCACAGCATGTACAAGATATACTGTTGAAGAATTATCAAATCTGTTCTGAGAGGTTTATATTATTAGTGTATGATGAACGTTGTTTGTTAACTCGTACGTTGAAAGAGGCGTATAGTATAGCAATTATAGAGTATGCACATGAAGAAATTAATTTTGAGGTAATTGCAGAGGATGATTTTTTGAAGAAGTTGGAGAGTTTGCCTGTGCATTCTTTAGTGATTTTGGTGCAATCGGGGTCGTTTCGTACGACGAAGCATCGATTGCGGAGAGATTTAGTGGCGTTAGGGCATGATGTGATTGAGCATACGCGGTTGGATCATACATACGATTCTGAAATTGAGAATTATATTGCGGCGTTGAGGTATGATACACCATATTACGTTTCGAAGTGTACAAATATTAATCGATTATTACAGCAGAAAACGATGATTATGATTGATTCTGGAAGTGGATTGCGTTTAACAGTTGATTCGGAGTATGAAAAGCCTATTTTGAATACAGGTGATTTTTTAGGAATTGAGGTTAAATCGGGAGGCTTTCCTATTGGGGAGATTTTTACGGAGGCGAAAGATTTAGAGTCGATGAAAGGAGAAGTGCTAGTGTTTGGGTTTCCAGGGTTAGATCATCGAACGCATTTTGTGGAGGTGCCGTTTGTGGTTACAATTGAGAAAGGGAGAGTGGTGAGTCATACGGGGCCAAAAGAGTTTGAGGAGATGCTTGTGATGATTCGCAGTGAGGAGGACAATGAGGTGTGGGTGCGGGAGATTGGGTTTGGATTAAATAGAGGGTTAGGGTTTGATAAACGAATAACGGAGCCAACAGCGTTTGAGCGGTTTGCAGGAGTACATTTTTCTTTGGGCAAGAAGCATGATATGTATCGCAAGAAAATGTCACGAAAAGTGCTGCAGAAGTTTCATGTTGATATTTTTTGTTTGGTTTCTCGTGTTACGATTGGTGATGTGGTGGTGTTTGAGAAAGGAGGGTATATTTAGGGAAGTTTGTTTGATTCTGTTTATCATTTTTCAGTGGTAATATTTATAAATCACTTGTGTTTTTGGTTAGATATGGATCTTGATTATCATCATGCAAAAAATATTATTGAAAATAATATTGAGCGGTATTTGAAGACAATACAAACTGATTATACACTGCCACAGGTTTCTTTAAAAGGAAATAAAGTGGATGTTTCTTTTTCTTTTCCTAAAACAGTAGATCTTTTTTCTGTTGTGTCTCAATGTGTAGTTATGCTTCAAGGGGAATCTTATCCTCAAACTGATGTTCTGATTTCTAGATATATTAGGGATATTTCACTTCAAACAAAAAAAATTAAAATTGGTTTTGATAGTTCTTATGATAAAAATACATTTTCTTTTTCTAAAGAAGGTTGTTTTGAAAGTAAAGATATAGAATCACTTCTTACATTATATCAATTATCACATCCGAAAATAACTACCAAAGATGTTCGTGAGAAATTGAAAGAATTAGGTGTTACATTATATGATGGTTTGCATAAAGTGGGGTGGGATGCGATTGCAGGATATGAAACGGTTAAAAATGAAGTACGTGATACGATTATTTTTTCATTGCAACATCCAGATGTGTTTGATGCAATCAGCAAGCAAACAAGAGTGGTGTATGAATCGAGCAGGCCAAAAGCAGTTTTATTTGAAGGGCCGCCAGGAACGGGGAAGACAACGATGGCAAGAGTTATAGCCTCAGAAGTGAATGTGCCGTTACTTTACGTACCAATTGAAAGTATTATGTCGAAGTGGTATGGTCAAAGTGAGCGAAATTTAGCAGAGATTTTTTCTTGTGCAGAGGAGTTAGGTAGTACGTTATTATTTTTTGATGAGATTGATTCACTTGCGCTGAATCGTGAGAGTGGTATACATGAAGCGTCACGAAGAGTGTTATCGGTGTTGTTGCGGCAGTTGGATGGGTTTCAGGCGAATGAGAAGACGATGGTTATTGGCGCTACGAATAGAAAAGAGGATTTAGATAGTGCGTTGTTGAATCGGTTTGATGTGTCGCTAGAATTTCCTCTTCCAGTTGTTTGTGAGCGGGCAGCGATTTTTAAATTGTATGCACAGCAATTAAATGATGGGGATTTGGATGTGCTTGGGGGGAGGACGGAGGGGTATTCAGGGCGATCGATTAAAGATGTGTGTGAGTATGCGGAGAGGCGTTGTGCGTCACGTTCGATTCGAGAGGGAAATGTTTTATTGCCAAGTTTAGATGATTATGTGAAAGCGGTTGAGCAACGGAAGAAATAATTTTTGTGAAGTAAATCTGTTTTAATATTTTGAATATTTTTCTACATCACACCTTTTGTGAGATTGCCTATCGTTACGTCTGATTTAAATTCTTTGACGGAGATTTGTTCACCATTTAAAAGGCGTTTGTAGATGGTGATGATTTGAAAGACGTCTTTTTCAAGATCGAGGTAGAGTTGGGTGATGCCGGCGTTGAGAATGTCTGGGGTGTGTTGGAGAAGCCCGAGTTGTTTTGAATAGAGCATTTCGGTTGTGCCGGTGCTATTTTTTCTGAGGCGGAAGGTGTAGTGTTTTTCGTCGGTGAGGTGATCTGTTTCAAATTGTTCTTTAAATGACATGACGATAGGGTAGCCATGGGCGAAGTAGATAAGTTTGTCTTTTTGCTGGAATTTGGAGAGTTCGTCTTTGTTTAATTCGATTGATGCTACTGCGGCGGTTGGGTTATAGAATTGGAGCTGGTTGTCATTAAATATGTTCATTTGGTAGCCGAGGATTATTTTTGTGTGTTTTGGAAGAGGAAGGTTGAGGATGGCTACGTTATTTGCAAGGATGCCGTCAGGTTGAGTGTTTGTGATGATGGTTTGGAGTTTAGTGATGTATTCATCAGTTAAGGCCATGGGGGTTGAGAGGTAGAGTTTGCTGTTGCTGTTTTTTGTTAGTTGAATTGCTTGTTGTAGGTCGCTTGCGAAGGCATCGTAGTAGATGATATCTGCATTAGCGAGAATGGCGTCTTTGATGTTTGGCAGGGTATAGACTTGGACATGGATTTTTTTTTCTGAAGTGATTGTTTTTTGGTATATTGGCGGAGGTATTTTTATTTTTTCGTTCGTGATTGGTTGGAGTGCGTCTAACAGATATTGGTCTAGTTGTTTACGAAGATTTGTTAATTCGCTTTTAGGGATGAATGAGTTGTCGGTTTGAATGGTGAGGGAATTTATGCTGAATAAAGTTGATTGATATTTCTCCATTTCGATCCTTATTTGTTGTTCTGTGAAAGGATGTTTTTGTGGCAGGGAGGCAGGGATGGTTAAGTTGATGGTATGATTTGTCTCTTTGATGTCAATTGTAATTTTTATTGGTTTTTGTTCTGTTATAGTTATATTGATGTTAAATGGAATGAGTTCTTGTTTTCCAATTGGATTTTGGCCGTTGTGGGTTGACATCAAATAGACTTTGGCGTGGTTGTTGAAACCAGCTATGATGAGTTTGACTTTATCTTGTTTTTTTGCAGAGATAACTTCATTTCCATCTTTAATGATTTTCTGGATGTAGTCGCCGGTGCGTTTGCCATGGTTGATGATGCCAATGCCGTCGTATAATTGGATGTCGTGTTCTAATTGGATGAGGTTGTTTTGGATTGTGCCTAGAAAAATGCCTCGTTTGGAGGAGTAAGTTTGGTCTACTATTTTTATTTCGTTGTTGAAGTAGCCAGGGGTGAATTCGCGATTGAAGGCCATACGAAGTTGGTTTATTGCGTCTTGTGAGATTGGTCTGAGGGTGTTGTTATAATAGTTGTCAATTTGTTGTCTATATTGAGCGGTGGTTGTGCCGACGTATTCGGCGGGTTTCATGCGACCCTCAATTTTGACAGTTTTGGCGCCGGAGGCGATGACGTCTTGTATGTTTTCGATCATGCAGAGGTCTTTTGCGGAGAGGAGGTAATTTGGGCCGTTGTAGGGTTTACGACAGGAGCTGGCGCACAGGCCGCGATTACCGGAGCGTTTGCCGATCAATGATGAGATTAGACATTGGCCGGAATAGGAGATACAGAGATGGCCGTGGATAAATACTTCAAGATTTGCTTTTGTGGTTTCGTAGATAGTTTTGACTTCTTGTTTTGTTAGTTCTCGAGCAAGAACGAAGGTGTCTACGTAGGGTTGCCAGTATTTTACTGAGGGGGAGTTCATGATCGTTGCTTGGGTTGAGGCGTGAATTTGTAGTTTTGGGAAGTGTTTTTTGATGAGGGGTGCGAAAGTGAGGTCTTGCATGATGAGGGCGTCGATGTTTAATTGGGCGGCGATACTTATTTGGTTGAGAAGTGGAACAATTTCGTTGTTTTTGATTAATGTGTTTAAAGTGAGATAGATTTTGACGTTATGAAGATGTGCGTATTGGACGGCTTGTTTTAGTTCGTCACCGGTGAAGTTGTTGGCTAATCGACGGGCGTTAAAGAGTTTTGAACCTAAATAGACAGCGTCTGCGCCGTTGTGGATAGCTGCTTTGAGTGCGTCAAAGGAGCCGGCAGGGGAGAGGAGTTTGATTTTGTGTGGAGGTTGCATACTGTATGGACTTTTAGGGGGATTTTTTATAAAATTATCTCTGGTTTTAGCGAATTTAATTTCTATAATACACATTCATAAAATACAACCCTTGAGCTAAAAAAATCCCAATTATTGCAAGTAAACCAATCCATAACCAAAAACCATCTATTGTATCTTTCCTCTCAGCTCCAAGCATTACATCAAACTCATTCTTCACCATTAACGCCGGACCATGATACATCTTAGTTTCAACTACATAATCTCCATTATACACTTCCGAATCATATTTCAATTGCTGTGCAAATAAGAAACTCTCTTTTTGCTTCAATGGATAAGGTCCATACTGATCCGTAAATACTGTATGCAATTTACCAAACTTATTTTTCTTATTCAAACTCAACTCTAAAAAGTATGGGCTATTGCCATTTGCAAGCACAGGAATCTTATCTAAAATAGCTGCCCCAGTTAATTCACTACCCACAATCACCCCTTCCGTCTTCTCTGCCCCATCCGGCACAAGGATTGCATAAATATCAACATAATTTTCATGCGTATCCACTGCTGCTGCAGAAATTGCTTTTCTCTCTACTTTCACATCTTTCTCTAATACTGTCTCCCCAAGTGAACTAAATTGAATCTTAAGCGGTTTGGTTGAACCAAATCCTTCTTTAACCTGCAACGCTTTCTCCACTTTTCCTCCCGGTGGAATCACAATCTCCTCCGCATTCACTAAAATCGCTTTCAAGAGTGTTCCCGCAATCGGATTTTTGGAATATGATAGTTTGGCAATCGTTTGTAATCCAGAGTTTTCTCCTCCAAGAGTTTTTCGTGTAAGCATGAAATAAGGATCATCCACTTCTTGAGAAATAATAGGAGATATTTTCATTGGCTTATCACCTGTATTTTCTAACACCACATACACTTCTAAACCTTGCTCTGATTTCTTCGACTCAAACGCTCCCTCACTTGTTTTTAAAAATTTTTTCACATCCGCAGCGCTATAGAATTCTCCCCCTCCACCTCCTCCATTACTTCCCGCACTTGCGGAAGTTGTAGCTGTTGCAGCAGGTGCAGAAGGTGCTGCAGCTGCAGCACCACCACCGCTGGCAGAAGCTGCTGAAGCTGCTGAAGCTGCTGCTGCGCCAACAGCACTTGTTACCGGACAACTAACCACTTTTGGTCCATAATCATTGCCAAAACCAGAGAATAAACCTGAATTAGTTGAATTATAAGGATAATTTGAACCGCTATCCGCCCAACCATTTGAATCGCTATCCGTGAAAGATAAACTACAATAGTTACTCCACTGATTACCTTGTCCAACATTATTAATCGACGTATTAAAATAATTATTATCTGTACTAACTAAATTATAAATATGATATGTTGAGGAACTAGTAAATATATTATGATAAATATAACTTCCTGTTGCGGTATCTAAATAAATCCCATACTTATTACTCACAAAAGTAGAATTTTTAATTGTATTATTTGTTCCTTTCATTTTATATATCCCGCTACTTGTACTCCCATCACCTGTAAAAGTAACATTATCAATCACTCCATTTGTCCATGAAGCGGCGGCAAGGGTGAAATCTAAACCATATCGATATCCCGTAAACGTTCCATCACGAAGTATAAATTTATCATCTGTTCCGGACAAATCTTTCAATCCCACGCCATTTGTATTTAATTGAAATGAAAAATGTTGCATATTAAAATTATTACAAAATAAATACGCATTAACTCCTGTATCAACATTTATAACCTTAAAATTACTAATATTCACATTATCAACACATGAATTATCAGCTTGCAGTGCAGTTGCATAATCACGAACAGTACATCCTGAAATTTTAACATTGTCAACATCTCGTATATTAATGCCAACACCAGTACCTGTTCCTTTAATGATAGTGTTATCACAAGTTAGATTCCCACTCTCATTTGGCCAGCCCATACGAATAACCCCATAACTCCCTCCATCAGCAATCTCATACGTTCCCGGACACAGAAGAGTATTACGTTCAATTTGTAAATCATCATAAGGAGCAGTACAATTGATAGGAAGATACAATTGAATAATGGTATTATTTGTTTGAGTAATATTAACATAAGTAATATTTTCAGTATATCCTGAAAGTGTACTACTAAAGAAAGCTGTAATATTATGAGGTGTATAATAATAAACTTCTGAAGAATTCTTTTTTAATTCTGTTAATTCTAAACGTGCAGCTCCATTTGATTGAGTAAGACGACTATCATCTAGTTTTTGTGTAGAGTTAAATCTTCCGGTAACATTAGCATTAGCTAAAGCATAATTTGCTGCACCAAAAGTGGTATTTACAGTCACATACCACTTCTTAAATACTGTTGCTGTGCCCTCAACAACAATATCATTAAGATTAATACTTACATTGATCAACGTATTATTTGTTCCACCATCATTTATTGAGTAAATACTTACTGTATTATTTTGAAAGAAACTATCATATACACTATTATTATTTGAATTGTTAAAAAAGACACCATACGAACTATTTGTAATATTAATATGCCTAAATGTCAAATCGCTAGAGAGATATAGGTTGATACCTTTAGAAAAATTTTGTATATTTAAATTAGAGATAGTTATACTTTTTTTATCATAGAAATCAATTGCAGTTCCCGTCCCATTACCAATAATTAGATAATTATTCCCATCAATAGAAATAGAATTTGATGAGAGATTAAAACAAGTTCCATTTACATGCATATTTTCCCCTAAAGTAATATTTTTTACAAGATTTATTCCACAACTAGCTTTGACTAATGTGAAATTTATAACTGTATTATTACTAATACTTACATCCACAACTGTTGAATTTTCAAAATATCCTGCTTTTACTGCTTTAATGGTGTGGGGGGTAATATAAGTATATCCAAATTCATCTTTTGAAAATTCAGATAATGTTAAACGTGCGGTTCCGGAATCAGAGGTATTTGCGGTTGTTTCTACACTGCCATCTGCTTTGTACGCGGAAAGAGTTACCCCCGATAATGCATTACCACTCGTGTCAGATACATTAATTGTCGTATACCATCTCATTACCATATTAGTATTGTCACCTGAAGTGATATTATTTTTATCCATACTTACATTCGTGAGGATATGATTAGTTCCACTTGTAATTACTAAACTTTGAACTTTTGAATAAGCAATAATACTATCTTTAATTGTATTTTGAGCAGAACCGCTTCCCATATACACGCCATAAGTATTATTAAAAATATTAAAATTAGTGAGAGTGATATTTTTGGAGTTGTTTAAAGAAACACCATAAGTTAAATTGGAAAATATGAACCTATCCAAAGAGATATTTTGTCGATTAGTTGTAGATAAACCAATAATAGTAGTATCTAAAGAGGGTATAGGCCCAACTACACTAAGAGCACTCCCATTGATTATGGTATTATTACTAGTAATATTAAAGCAACTAACACTAGTAGTGATATTAGCTATACGAAGTAAGATACTCGTATTATAATCCCCACATACTGCTTTTCCCTCTACATCAAACGTTAAAAACGTACTGTTTGTTCTTGTTAAATTAACAGATTGATTTGTGACGTAATATTGAGTTTTATTAAATGTAAAATTATGTGGGGTAAAAAAGGTTCTTCCATTTATTGAATCCTGATAAAACTCCTCTATCATCCATTGTACTAATCCTTGGCTACCCGTAAGTTCAGTGCGAATAAAGTTATTATTTTGATCATATAAACTAATATTCGCATTTGAAACTAAAAAATTAGCATTCTGGACCAACGTCGTTACAAACCAACGAACAGAGATATTACTATTCGTTAAAACGGAAACTTTATCACGATCAAATGTTGTATTAATAAACGTTGTATTCACAGACCAACCAATAACATAAATATCTTTATCTGCAGAAGCATTCAATACAACATGACTAAAATTACTATTATTTGCCCCTTGAAGAAAAATTGCACTACTAAAATTATGAATTACCACATTTCTCACAGTAACATTATTATAGCCCGTATTGTTAAATCCAATTCCTGAACCATTACCTCGAATAGTTAATCCGGCTCCCTCTAAAAAAATATTTGATGCTCCAACTTTAAAACAATCTCCATTTTTTTCAATGGTTGAACGAGAAAATGTTGTTGAACTTAAAAGTGTGCCACAATTTAGACTCATGGTGAAAAATGTTCGCGTACTATTTGTGTCACTTAAATTAAAATTACGTTGTTGAGAAGAATTATATAAATTCCCAGTCACGTTTAAAGTATGATTTGTATAATAGAAAATAGTAGTATTTGTTCTCATAAATTCAATTAAACTGAAACGTGCATTTCCAGAAGTATCAGTAAGTATTGATTGTTCACCCCCCCCAGTCACATTATATCCTGATACATTCATTAAATTCAATGCATTTCCACTTGTATCATTCACATACACATCTACATACCATTTTACTTTGATATCACTATTTTCACCAATTTGTACTTTTGTTCGATTAAATGTCACATTTAGTAAAGTGGTATTGCCTCCGCCATTGGCATTGATCCACACATCATAGGTTGAACCATTAATACGGCTATTTTGAACAAAAGTATTGTTGGAAGATAATTCAAGATATATCGCGGAACTAAAATTCCAGATTCTTAGGTTTTTTAGTGTGACATTCATGGCATTAGAAACGTTAATGGCAACACCACTATTACTTCCGGCAACAACATATTCTTTTCCATCAAGAACGATACTAGATGTATTAATCGTAAAACAATTTCCAGAGGGATATAGATTTTGATTTAATGTCGTATTCTTATAAAGTATCGAACAACCAACTTTACCATAAGAGACATATGCTTCTCCCGCTTGTGAATTACTATTAGGATCGCCACCGTACGCTCCAACAAATAGATCCGCAAAACTATCTTTGTTTATATCTCCTGCTACAAAAGCGGTGCCTGCATAATCTGTGGCATCAATTCCATTAAAAGTTACATTAGCTTTGCCAGAATTCAGAGTATTTTGTGTCCCGGTAAAATTAATTGGGCCATAAAATAAATAAATTACCCCTTTGTCTGTGGCAGTATGG
>CAXNDX010000007.1:0-19055 GCA_964201585.1 Candidatus Woesearchaeota archaeon
CTCTGATCTCGCTTCGCTTGTAATCGTCTAAAAAAATCATCCACTTTCTCCCCATACGCCTTGCCTGATGTAATCCCCATCACATACGACTGCTCACCTTTTTTCAATTTTCTCACCTGCTCACTAAACACCGTATCTAAGCCTGCTAATCCATAATAAATCTCCGCTTCCTGCTCCTCCTCAATTTGTTTTTGATAGGCAATCATCTCAGGCATAATTCGTTCCACTTCTCTCTTCTTCTCTTCTAACTCTTGATACTGCCGCGTAATCAACTCTAACACATTCTCCGGCGATGCCGCTTTAAAATACATCACTTTATTCTTAAACACATGACTTGCTAACCCTTTTTCCTCTAATCGTGCCAGAATCTTATACGATTTCGACGTCGTCACCCCTGCTTTTTTCACAATCGGTCCGGTAGTCGTCTGTCCTAGCTTCAATAGCGCCAAATATACTTTACTCTCGCCTGTCGTCAATCCAATGCGTTGCAGTATCTCCAGATTCATAATACTTTCATTAATCTCTTGTTCTATTTAAAACTTATGTTAGTGTTCCCTTAGGGGGAACTTTAGATTTATATTGTAGCAGTAGTAACAGCTAGACTATGAACCAAACTCCTCTTTCATTCGACCACAAAATCTACGAACGCGACATTTATCAAGACACCATCTACGACTCTTGGTTGCAGCACGCAAGCGAACGCGATGTATTAGAGGACGTCTTAGAACAACGCCTCGAAGAATGGTGCCCTACTAATTCTCTCTCAATTCTTGAACTTGGCTGCGGTGTCGGCTCTGCTGCCAAAAGAATATTCAACATTCTTAACAGAAATTGTATTTCATTCCAATACACCGGCATTGACCCCTATCAAGATCAATTACAACGCTTTAGAGATACAATTGGTAAAACTGATCCTATCACTCTCGAACTCGGCACATCTGAAACTTATACCCCTCTGCAAAAATATAATCTCGCTTTAGTCGTCCATTCATTATACTACATGAATAACCTCGCTACAACTCTTCAAAATATTCATCAATACGCCGATTGCGCGTTGATCGTCCATCACGGACAACAAGGTATTAACACCATCCAACAACAATTCCGTAGCTACGTCAAATCTGGCAACAACATCATCAGCACCTATCAAGACGTTACCAACGCTTTAGACCAACTCGACATTAATTACACCTGCCAAGTCCATCCCACAACCGTCGACATCCGCCCCTGTAAAGACCCTCAAAACCCCCACGGCAGAAACATGATCAAATTCTTCTTAGAACACTCTACACTTCCTGAACCAATCATCTCAGAAGTCAGCACTTATTTTCAAACGTTACCTGATTATATACAGCATGATATGGGTCTAATTATCACAGAAGGAAAAAGCACGGACCGAAAATTGATTGAGGACTATTTTACTTAATAAAAAAATCTCTTTACTTCGTCCTAATCAACCCTTTCTTCAAATTCATCATCACTTTATCAATGTCCTGTTGATTCACATTATCATTTGCGCTATGCGCCCGTACATCATTTGTCTTCTGCGTATTCTCAAGCATACTTGCTACAAACTTCTGTGTTACATTGAGCGGTTTCTTATCATTTGCCATATCTTTCCGAAAATAGTATTAGTATATAAATGTTTTTTGTCACTGCCTAAAAATAATTTTTGCAAAAAGATACAAAAGTATATATACTACTTTATTTATAATTCCCTACATAAAACGAGGTGTTTTAATATGAATAACAAACAAATAATCAGATCTTTTTTAACATTAAGCGCAATCTTACTTTTAGTTGTAAGTTGTGCTCCCAAAACAACTCAACCCCTATCAACAGATGATGTTGATCAAGAACTCTCTCAAATGTCAGATCAACAACTAGAAAAAACAGCAACAAGTAAAAGCGTACCCACTTCAATTGCTGGACAAGCATATAATCCTAAAGATCAAGTAAGTATTTCAAGAACTAAATACGCTCAATTAAAAGCCTCTCAAATGTTAACTGATAAATCTAGTCAAACTCCCTCATCCTCGGAAATATGTAATGACGGCAAAGATAATAACGGGAATAATTTAATTGACTGTGATGATATTTTATCTTGTTATTCCCCTCAATCTGCTCCTAATAACATCTGCTCTGGAGAAACTGGAACAATTTTACTCAATGGTCTTTCATTAGGGTATACTGAAAGATTAATAAAATCAGATAAAAATAAAAATATCCAATATGTAGATGGTAATAATGCCTGTATCCTTACATTTGGTGAACAAAATCCTTGTTTATCTATTCAAATGTATAGGAATAAAAAATGGGCTACAATTTCAACTGAACAAATGAGTTGTAGTACTCCCCTAAATACTGTTTCTTCATTAGGAAGTGCGTACTACCGGGCCGTATGTGTTCAAGGAGCCATAACACCGCCTCAGCCCCCTGCAATTGCTGGAGGAATTCTCTCTAAATAATTTTTTTCTTTTCTTAGTATTTTTTTCAAAAATACCTCCATAATCTTTAAAAAACAGACCCTCTTCCCTCTCCTATGAAATCCACCCCCTCCAAACTCGAATCTTTTTTCGAAAAAGCCATTTGGAACTACCGTTTTATCGTACTCATCGCCGTCATCGCCCTTTTAATCAGCACCGCCATCGCCTTCTACTTTGGCGTTATTCACACAATAGAAGCCCTCCACTTCACCTCCACCCCTTCCATCGACGCCAATTATATCTTAGTCTACCTCATCTCCGCGTTAGATGACTTCCTCCTCGGCATCGTTCTCTTAATCATCGCGTTTGGCATCTATGAACTATTTATCAGTCCCATTGACCCCATGGAACAACAAGAACACATCCCGCAATGGCTCAAATTCCATTCTTTAGACGAATTAAAATCCGTTCTCTCTAAACTGCTGATCATAATTTTAATCGTCTACTTCTTTAAAACCGCAATCGTCATGAAATTTGACACCCCTCAAAGTCTCTTATACCTCGCCGG
Source organism: Candidatus Woesearchaeota archaeon (assembly GCA_964201585.1). Lineage (GTDB taxonomy): Archaea > Nanobdellota > Nanobdellia > Woesearchaeales > GW2011-AR9 > JACPNA01. The sequence continues at coordinate 2,995 of CAXNDX010000007.1, forward strand.
TGGTATTGTCTTAGTTGCCATTGCAAATTATCTCTCTCACAAACATTCTACTCCATTATTCCCATCTAAAACAACACACGAACATAAATAACAGAAGAAGAAAGCTACTGGTCACAGGACACTTGCGGATAGAGTTTATATAGGAGTTCTAATAATAGTATTCTATGGAAAAACATACGAGCCTAGCCTTGTTTGAAGGAAAGAAGATTAGGAAGATTTGGCATAATGAAGAATGGTGGTTTTCGGTAACTGATATTGTTTTTGCTTTAACAGAGAGTAACGATATTAAACAATACCTTAAGAAAATGCATCAACGTGATCCTTTTTTGAATGCCAACTGGGGTACAATTTGTACCCCCCTTGAAATGATTGCTCCAGATGGTAAAAAAAGGGAGACAAACTGTGCTAATACAGAGGGTCTTTTTCGTATTATCCAATCTATCACTTCTCCTAAAGCAGAGCCATTGAAATTATGGTTAGCAAAGACAGGCTACGAACGAATCCAAGAAATCGAAAACCCCGAATTAGCTCAAAAACGAATGAGGGAACTCTATAAAGCCAAAGGCTACTCAGATGATTGGATTGAAAAAAGAGTTCGAGGTATTGCTATTCGAGACGAATTAACGGACGAATGGAAAAAAAGAGGCGTTGAACAAGAAAAAGAGTTTGCTATTCTTACCGCAGAGATTTCTAAAGCCACATTTGGTATGACTTCTGGTGAATATAAATCGTTCAAAGGGCTCAAAAGAGAAAACTTACGAGATCATATGAACGACTTAGAGCTTATCTTTACAATGTTAGGAGAAAGGGTTTCAACTGAAATCACGAAAAAAGAAAATGCCCAAAGATACACAGAAGTTGAAACAGCTGCAAAACGGGGTGGAAGAGTTGCAGGAAATGCCAGAAAAGAAACCGAAAAAGAATTAGGTCGCCCTATTACTTCTCCAGGCAATTATCTTGATGAACCAGAAAGATTAAAAAAGAAGCTAATTACAGAGAAAAAGTGATTTTTCAATATTCATAATTTCTCACCCGCAATCTATAAAAACAACCCCTCATACTAAATTCTATGGCAATAATCCAATGCTACCCCTACGATTTTCAATATAAATACAAAGACGGTATCGTCTATGTTGTTCTCTACGCTAAAACCACCAAAGACGAACTCATCACAATCGAACACCCCTACACTCCATACTTCTATGTTTCCCTCAACAACGTCTCCCTCCCTCCTCTTATTGACTTTCTCAGAACCCTCACTCTTGACACCAAACCCGAACCCGCAAAAGTCTTACGCTGGGAAGAAACAGAAAAATTACTGTTAGGCGCTCCCCAACCATTCCTCAAAGTTTACGTCAATTACCCAAGAGCCGTTCCATTAATTGCGAAAGAACTCACAAATAAAAGCTATATTTGTCACGAACGTGATATCTTATTCACTCACCGCTACCTCCGCGATCTCAAACTCACCCCCATGACTTTAACTCAAGTTGAAGGCACGTTCACACAACAACCAACAGCGTATCGTACTCCTCTTCTGCGTGCAACAAAAGTAACTCCTCTCGCAAAAGATACAGCATCATTCTGGAACATCCTCGCTCTTGACATCGAAACCTACGCCAAAAAGAAAGAAATCGACATGAAATCTAATCCCATCCTTATGCTCTCTTTCTATGGCATAGATCAAAGCGGAAAAGAATTTCGCAAAGTCATCACCTGGAAAAAATTTAAACCCACCGAATCAGAATCATATATTGAATTCGTTGCCGACGAAAAAACCCTGCTTGAACAATTCAAACACTACCTCTTAGACTACAATCCTGACATCATCACTGGTTACTTCACTGATGGATTTGACTTCCCCTACATAAAAACAAGAGCAGACCTTCACAAAGTCAAACTCGACCTAGGTAAAGACTACTCTGACCTCGACATTGGAAAAATAACTAACACCGCAAACAATCGAGACAATGACACAAAAATCGCCGGAGTCCTGCATATTGACATCTTCAAATTTGTCAAAAATATTTTTGGCAAAGAACTCAAAATTGAATCCCTCTCTCTTGATTCCGTCGCCGCTGAATTGATTGGCCACAAAAAACATGTCGTTGACCTCGACAAACTCGCCCACACGTGGGATAACGAACCCGAAAAATTAGAACACTACTGCGCCTATAACCTGCATGACTCCATTCTCACTCATAAACTCACAACCAAACTCTTACCAGACATCATCGAATTTACAAGAACGATCGGCGTTCCTTTATTCGACTTGATCCGCATGCGCTTCTCAAGACTCGTCGAAAGTTATATTCTCAAACGCGCCATCGAATTTAATGAAATCGCACCCAATAAACCAGATGACCAAGAACTTTCTGAGCGCATGGACGAATCCGTCGAAGGTGCCTTCGTCTATGAACCAACTCCCGGCATCTATAAAGATATCGTCGTCTTCGACTTCCGCTCCCTCTACCCTTCTATCATCAGCGCGCATAACATCGGTCCTGAAAGCTTCCAATGCTCTTGCTGTAAAACTATCTCAACCGCACACGTCCCAGAAAAAACAGAATACTGGTTCTGCCAAAAACAACGCAAATTCATTCCAACTGTATTAGATGAACTCTTAACCCTGCGTACCCAACAAAAACGCCTGCTCCAAGAAGCTAAAAAGCGCAATGAAGACGTCACCCTTCTGCAAGCTCGCGTGTATTCACTCAAAATTCTCGCCAATTCATTTTACGGCTATTTAGGTTTTTACGGTGCGCGGTGGTACTCTTTAGAATGCGCCGCCTCAACCACAGCATATGCCCGAAACTACATTAAACAAACAATAAAAGAAGCTGAACAACATGGATTTAAAGTAATCTACGCCGACACCGATTCCTGTTTTATACTCTTACAACAACAACCTTTCGAAAAAGCCATCGAATTCATGCAACATATAAATAAAACCCTGCCCGGTCAAATGGAATTAGAATGCGATGGTCAATATACCAGAGGCATCTTTGTTGCAATTAAAGGAACAGAAAAAGGTGCCAAGAAAAAATATGCTCTCATTACCAAAGAAGGCAAAATGAAAATAACCGGATTTGAAACCGTACGACGTAACTGGTCGCAATTCGCCAAAGAAGTTCAGAAACATATCTTAAAACTCATCCTCACAGATAAAATCGACGAAGCATTTCAAGAAATCAGAAAAACCGCAAAAGACCTTCTTGCTGGAAAAATCCCTCTGGAAAAACTAATCATCAAAACACAAATCACCCGTGACTTATCCTCCTACACCTCAATTGGCCCACACATCTTAATCGCCCAACAACTCGCCGCCAAAGGCGAAAAAATCACTCCCGGCACACTTATATCCTATATCCTCGTGAAAGGAACCGGTTTAGTACGTGACCGCGCCAAATTACCTAGCGACGTCAAACCCGGCGAATACGACGCAGACTATTACCTCAATCACCAACTCATCCCCGCCGTCGCCCCTCTCTTTGCCGTCCTGGGCTACAGCGAAGACGACATCTTTCACGAAAGTTCACAGCAAGGATTAGGGCAGTTCTTTGGGTGATTAGATAAAACGAACTACACCATAACGAGATCTATTTTTTTTGCGTGTTTTTTCCTGTAATGGCGTTAATTTAGCTTTTCCAGTTTTCACTTCTCTTAATTGCGCTTTTCCTGTTGGACGACCAAAAAAATCAACCTCTCTTACAGAAAAATCACTCCCTCTTCCCGTTCTTGTTACTTTTTTACCTGATAATGTTTGATGAATAGCATACAATTTTTCTGCAGCACGCCCATCATCTTGACTAATCCTATTTTTCATTTTTGTAAAATAATTTAATTTTTTTGCCATAGGTTAAACAATATTTTAAATTATATAAATCTTTTGTCAATCATTCTCCTATTTAATTGGAGAAATGATCAAAATCAATTTTTTTGTCGCAATCTCTGGATATTTTTAAGAATAAATTTAACGAGAAGAATTAAAAACAAAATAATCACAAAAGTACTAGCAGGTCGTTCAATAATAAAAATAATCATTCCAACAAAAAAACCAATAATTTCAATATAAATAATATAGAAAAAAAGAAATTAATCCATATTATCTAAAAAATGTTAATATTTATAAATCTTCTTTAAGAACAACTTTTACTTCTCCCCTTCTCACTCTCACCGGCGTCCCCACTGCCGACCCCGGCGTATACTGAATAACCATATCCGCACCCCTTCGCGCCGCCTCAACTCGCAGCCAAAACGTATCGCGACAACTCAAAAACTGATCTGGCCTTTGTAAATCAATAAATTCTAATTTCTTCCCCAATCGTCGCTCCACGTCCATAAGCGGCCCTTCATAAATTGGAATTTGTTCCACCTCTCGCTTCAAATCAGCTTTATTTTCCTGCAAATAACCAACTGCCCGTCCATAAAATTCCTGCTGGAACCTCTCCCGCGCAAATTGTTGAGGCGAAAACGCACGCACAATACCATACATTCCCAACGTTCCCATCAATAATAAACCCTCACCACTCGTATAATTATACACTCCTTTACCTCTTTCTTCTCTCACTTCTTTTGTGTTTAAATTCAAATCAATAGTCACATACTCCCCAACTTCACGTTCTTCAAGATACGGCTCACACGGCACAAATTTCATCCGCCCTTCAGTATACCCTAACACAGAAAACACCTCTCCTTCTTTTCTCCCAATCAAAATATGTTCGATTTTGCCCTCTAAAGAATTTAAAAAATCTCTCTCTTCACTCATCAACCTCAGTGGCATATACGGAACATCTGGTAGGTGCATTGAACTACCTTTTTTTTAGAATTTATAAAGATTGTTGAATCCAAGACTATCATTTAAAAATATTTTTTTCAAATCCCCCGTTTCCCTTCATTACTTTTATATACCTCCTCCCAAAAAACATCCGTATGGAAACCGTAGGCGGCCAAGCCGTAATCGAAGGCGTCATGATGCGTAACAAAGAACACTTCGCTGTCGCCATAAGAGCAAAAGACGGCTCCATCAAAATAAAAAAAGAACAATCCTCAACTTTCCCAAAAATCTATCACAAGCCATTCATCCGCGGTATCATCGGCCTTTTCTACGCCCTCTACGATGGCATGCGCGCTTTAATCTGGAGCAGCAACCAACAACTTGAAACTGACGAACAATTATCAAAGTGGGAAATCATTGGCACAATTACTTTCTCTCTTCTATTATCAATTTTCTTCTTCATCATCATCCCTTTCTTCTCCGCTCGCTACATCCACAACGAAGGCTTCCTCTTTGACATCCTCGATGGCGCTTTTCGTCTATTAATCTTCCTTGGCTACATCTATCTCATCTCATTCATGAAAGAAATAAAAACATTGTTCCAATACCATGGTGCTGAACATAAAACTATTTACTGTCATGAAGCCAAACAACCTTTAACCGTAGAAAACGTCAGAACATTTTCCCGTTTCCATCCCAGATGCGGTACTTCATTTCTCTTCTTTCTCATCATCCTCTCCATCGTCGTTTTCTCATTTATTCCTGGCCCCATGTGGATGAAACTAGGCGGTCGAATCTTATTCCTCCCTATCCTCGCTGGTATCGGTTACGAATTCATCCGCCTCAGCGGTACCTACATCAACAATCCTGTTGTTAAACTCATCGTCCAACCTGGCTTATGGGCGCAAAGATTAACCACTAAAGAACCAACCGATTTGCAATTAGAAGTAGGCATTGCATCGTTGAAAGCAGTGTTGAAAGAATGAATTATACTCAAAATCAACCGAAAAATTCTCAAAAAAATAGATCTACAAATAATCTGCAAAAATTCCTGCAATTTTACTTCGCTCGCCTTTATCCAAAATCACATATGCAAATTCTGGTACTTTTCCTCTAAATCTATCAGTTAATACTGTAAGCCCATTACTTTTTTCATCTAAATATGGATTATCACTCTGAAATGGATCCCCCACAATTACTAATTTTGAATTCATTCCCGCTCTTGAACCAATTAATTTCAACTCTTTTGCCGTAAAATTCTGCGCCTCATCAATAATAATATAACTATTATGGATTGTATCTCCTCGTGCAAAATTAATCGGCATACATTCAATAAAATCAGAATATTTTGCATAATCTGCTGCTGCATCTCCTAAGATCACTTTTAACGCTGTATCAATCGGTTTAAAATACGGTCCAATTTTATCATCTAAATCACCTGGAAGAAAACCCAATTCTTTTCCTGCCTGCATCATGGGTCGAAACACTATTACTTTATCATATCTCTTTTCTGCTCCTTTTGTTGCTTGATGAATTCCTGCCGCAAGCGCAATAATTGTTTTTCCCGTCCCCGCTTTTCCTAACGCTGAAACAATTCCAATCTCTGAATCAAGACAAGCATCTAACAAAAATCGCTGTCCATTATTTCTTGGTGTGATCCCCTCCACCTTCTTTGAATCTCGTAATTTATGCAACTCTTTATGATGATACCTCACAAATACAGACTGTGAGCCATATCGAAGAGTAAAATATTGATTCTCTGTAATTTCATGCTGTATAATCTCCCCAAAATAATCAGGGACATCTGCTTTATTTTTTGTATGTAACTGATCAATCAACTCTTTTGGTACTTCCACCATATCATTTCCTTTTTTAAAAAATGCATTCAAATCAATCGCTGCTTTGTCATACCTATAATCTTCCGCTTGTAATCCTAAAGTTCTTGCCCTAATTCGTAATGTAATATCTTTTGAAACAAGTATCACCGAATTTTCTGCTGAATCCTGCTGTAATTTTTCAGCTCGTCGTAAAATAATATCATCATTATACCCAAAATTATTATGCGCAATTTGTAATAATTGTTCTAATCCCTCACTTAATGTTGAAAGAATTGGCGATCTCGTCTTCAATTTTCGCCGTATTAAATCATCTTGTAAAAAATATAACTTCCCTTTATCTTCTCCTAATTCAATACCATTTGCTGGAATTCCTTCTTTCGTTAAATCTTCTAATGTTCTTGCCACTTGACGTGCATGTACATTTTTCTCATCTGTTCCACGTTTAAATCGATCAAGTTCTTCCGTTACTTCACGTAAAAGATATACCTCGTGTTCCTGAAAATTATACAATGCTGCCGGATCGTGTAATAACACACTCGTATCAAGAATATAACGTTTAACCATTTTTTCAACTCAACGCATTTAATATCTCATTATACTCCGATACAAACCGATAATTTGGTTTTCCCAATCGAACAGCTTCCAAATGATATGCTTGTGCTCCTTCTCTCAATTTGTTGCCAATCTCCGTAAATTCCCCCTCTTGCGCCAGCTTCATCACTTTATATTCAATAGAATGAGCAACACAATCCTCTCGAAACTTTGCAGGAAAATATTCCTCTTTAAACAAGGCTGGATTTGCTGAACGTAATTCTAATTGCCCCAGTCGTTCATACAAAAAATTTCTAGAAACTGTTTGAAATCGCTTCTTAAATCCATCTAACACTTCACTTTTTATTCCTTTGTGTCGAAATGAGAATAACCCAGGTGCATAACTTGGAGATGATGTACTTACCATATACGCATACAACATTCCAACTGTTTCATCATTACAACAAAAAGCACTATTATCCTCTAATCGTACCTGAGGATTCTGCAACCGTTCAATAATTGAATGTAAATCCATACACTGTACAGAATAAATTGTTTATATATTCATTTCTATACTCAAAACCAAAAGTAACAACCGCTATATTCTAATAGACATATTACTCATTAAACTCATTCACCCAATCACACTCACATGTCCTTCTTTTCCTACTCGTATCACGTGCTGTACAAATGTCTCAATCTTTGCTTCATGTGACACAATAATTGTCTGCTTCAATGGCATTCTTTCAAGGATCTCTCGCACTTTATCTAACTGTTCTGAGCTAAACCCATCCGTCGGCTCATCTAATATCAACAACTCTTTTGTCTTAACCTCTTGAATCACTTCATGGATTACTTTATTCAACGCCAATCTATACGCCAAAGCAACCGACGTTCTCTCCCCACCACTCAGATTCGCAAAGCCCACCTCATACCCATTCTGCGTAATCACCGGTGAAAATCCATCATCAATTGTTGCATACACTTCCGAATCATCAATTAATATCGAAAACCATTCTGCAAACACTTCGGTAAACGTCCGATGAATCTGCGTCATGATATGCTTTTCAATTGTAAATGTCAATGGTAAAAAATATTCTTCTAACCAATTATACATCTCTTTTTTTCGTAGCAGCTTATTCTTCTCCTCCTGCAACGCTTCAATAATTTCATCTAACTCTTTTTTCCGATTGACAAATGTCTCAACCATCGTCTGCAAACGCGCCATCCCTACATCTCTTTCCCTTTCCTGCAGTGTAATTCTCTGTATCTCTTCTCCTAACTGTTTCATCTGTTCTGTTGTATCTTGTTTTAATTCTAACTGTGTAATCACTCCTCCTAACTTTTCCTCAATACTCTGACTCTCTTTCTCCAGTATTCGTTGCTGTTCCTGTACTTGCCTCAACGTTTGTTCCAATTGTTGCTGTTGTAATAATAAAGTATATATCTTCTGCAGCTCCTCAATTTTTTGCTGCCACTGCTCTGCCGTCCATTCTTTCTCTATAGCCTGCCATTGCTCCATTGCAAAATTATTTTCTTGTGCTAATTGCCGTAACACTTCCTGTTTCTCAACCATTGTTCTTTTCTTCTCACGTAACTGTATCACTTCTGTTCGTATTCGTATTAATTGCTGCTCTTTATCCAAAATCAGATCCATCTTCCTTCGAAATTCCTCTCGTTGTCCCATCATCAATTCTTTCTTACTCTGCAGATCTTTCAATAACGTTTCTGCCATCCCTACTTTCTGTTGTTCTTGCATGACAATTTTATGTTTATGCTCTTGAGAAACGTCCTGATAACACATTGGACAATGATGTAAACCAATCACACTTAATTGCACTTCTTTTGCTGAATCCATGAGTGTCTTATTTTTTGTCAACAACTCCAACGTTTTCTCAAGTAACTCCTCTATCTGCTTTGCTTTATCTTTCACTTCCTCTTTATCTGCAATCTGCCCCACAATCTCGTCTCCCATTTTTTCTTTTTCTTCAAGAACACTAATCGCATCCAAAAAAAATTTAAGTTCCTGTTGTATCTGGGTCATCCGTTGCTGTATCGTTTGCACTTTAAATTGCGCCTGTTGCCTGCGCTGAATAAAATGATTTTTTTCAATCTCTGCTCTTCGCAATTCTTCGCTTAACCCTAACAATTTCTTTCCTTCTGGCAGCTGTAACTGTTGTAATTGCAAAATAATCTGCTCATCTTGCTTCTTCAAAGTATCACAATACTTTTTTTTCTCATCTCGCGATGCTTCTAACAAATTTTTCTGCTCTAACAACTCTCGTCGCTGTTTTTGTGCCAATTCTAATAACTCTTGATACTTTCTCTTTTCACCCAACACCCCACGCAACGCTTCTAATTGTGGTGCCAATTCATCTATCTCTTTTCGTTTCATCACCAGTTCTTCACATATCTGCTGCTTTTGCCCAACCAACGTATCAAGCGGTTCCACTTTGCTCTCTACACTTGCAATTTCCACTCTCATCTGCCGTAAATAGAGTTGCACATTTTCCCGAATATTCTTATACTTATCAATGTTAAACACTTTTCGTAACACATCTAAGCGCACCTCTGCACTTTCTTGCAAAATATATTTCATATCTTCTTGCGGGGTATAGACCGTAAACCTAAAAATATAATTCTTGTTTTTGCTCACCAACTCTTCCGGATATCCTAACAACCCCATCACTTCCGCTTTTAATTCCACCGGCGTTCCTTCTTTCTTCACTCCATTTGTGATAATATATCCTGCTGTTTGCTTAATCATATCCTGCTCTTTTTTCAGATTCCGTTTTATCATAATTCGTTTCCCATCAATCGTTGCTTCTAATTCTACCGACCCCTGCGTCATCCCTTTGCGCAACAACGCTTCCGCCGGCAGATCAGGCCGCATTGCACCAAAGAGCGAAAATTCAATCGCTAATAAAATAGAAGACTTTCCTGAACCAATATCTCCCGATAACATAATTGAGCCTTCGGGAAACGTAATTGTTTCTTTGATATACGAGCGAATATTCGTTAACGTAAGGGAATGTAATTGCATGCTTCTTTCTTTCAGGTATAATTTATATACTATTAGATTGCCCAAGCTATATATTGAAATATTTTTAATGTTCAAAGAACAGTGATCGCTGTTCATGAACCTAATAAACCTATTCTGGGGAGTGATTATTATCTTGCAATGTTTTGTTTAAAGATTCAATGCCAATGAATATTTAGGGAATCGTCAAAATGGATAAATATGCAACGAAAACATATGCTAGTGATTTTCTTTAAATTTTTTTTCTTAAATTATTTTTTGTTAAATGTACTTTTTGTTCTTATTGATAATCTTTCTCAATAAAGAAAAAATGAAATAAAAATCACAATCGCAGCAAGCTGTGAGGTACATGAAAATCAATCGTTTTTGATTTTCAGTACTGAAAAGAGATAGTTTTCTTTTTTCATGTATCAGACCCAGGAAATGAATGAAATTAAATTTAAAAAAAACAAAAAAATTAACATTCACAACAAATCTTACACTGTTCACAGCCAGTACAAGGGTCGCCTTTGTTCATGGCTTCACCACAGCCTGCACATTCTGACATTGCATCACCTCCTATTTTAGTTGGTTATAGTAACTGTGAATTATTTTCGAACATTTGTTCACAGTTACAAATAACTGCACATTTATATCTAATTAGGTGCAGTGATCTTATATTAAACATTTGAGTTTAATATACTAATAAGCAAATGCGTATAATAATATTTGAATATTTCACACATTAGCTATATTTGTTTGAAAAGGAATGTAGGTGTTAGACTATTTATTTTTTATGAATTTTATGGCTTCTTGTGCGATATGTTCGGCGCTGAAGCCGAATTTGTGAAGTAATTCATCAGGAGTGCCGGATTCACCGTAATGGTCGCGAACGCCGATGCGTTTGATAGGGGTGGGATCGGTTTCGGAGAGGAATTCACTTATGACGCCACCCAAACCGCCGGTGATTTGGGCTTCTTCTACAGTTATGATACGTTTGCATTGTTTGGCGATTGAGAGGATAGTTGTTGTGTCTAATGGTTTAATGGTGTGGCAGTTGATGACGGCGACGTTGATGTGTTTTGTTTGAAGGATGGCGGCGGCGTTAAGGCATTGTGCGATAATTGGGCCGGCACCGATAATGGCGAGGTCTGTGCCTTGTTTGAGGATTTGAGCTTTGCCAATTTCAAATGGAGTTTTTACGGTTGTGAGTTGGGGTGTTTTTTCGCGAGCGAAACGCATATAGGCGGGGCCACGATATTTTGCGAGTGCGAGGGTTGCTTTTTTGGTTTGTTCGTAATCTGCGGGAACGATGATAATCATATTGGGAAGTGCGCGCATGAGCGCGATGTCTTCAAGCATTTGATGGGTGGCGCCGTCAGGGCCGACGGAGATGCCAGCGTGGGCGCCGATGATTTTGACGTTGCGATCGTTGTAGCAAATAGTTGTACGAATTTGTTCCCAGCAACGGCCGGGGCAGAAGCAGGCGTAGGAGGAAACGAAAGGAATTTTACCCATAGCAGCTAATCCAGATGCGACGGTGACGAGATTTTGTTCTGCGACGCCAATTTCGATGAATTGTTGGGGGTATTTTTTAGCAAATGCTTCAACTCGTGTGGATTCAGTTAAGTCGGCGCAGAGCACCATGATATTTTTGTTGGTTTTGCCCAGTTCAAGTAAGCCGTCACCGTAGCCGTTACGGGTGGGGATTCTGTCTTTACTGAAATCTAGATGAAGTGTTTTGTTTAGTCCGTTCAATGCACTCAGGTTTGGTATGTCTGTCATTTTTTATTTTTAAGTTTTGTTTCAATTTTTTCTAATTCAGCGAGCGCGATATCTCCTTGTTCCTTGGTTGGTGGTTTGCCGTGCCAGGTGTAGTCGTGTTCCATAAATGAGACGCTCTTGCCAGGTGTTGTATTAGCAATGACCATGGTTGGTTTGGTACGTTTTTTGTTTTTGATTGCATTTAACGTTGTGACGATTTTGTTCATATCGTTGCCGGGAATGGTGATGACGTCCCAATTGAAGGATTGATATTTTTTTGCTAAGGGTTCAAGAGGCATGATATCTTCAGTGTTGCCATCGATTTGAATGAAATTGCGATCGAGAATGGCAATGAGGTTGTTTAGTTTGTATTTGGCAGCAAACATAATGGCTTCCCAAGTGTTGCCTTCTTGGTGTTCGCCATCGGACATGAGGCAGAAAATGGTACGAGGAGATTTGTCTAGTTTAAGTGCGTAGGCCATGCCAGAGGCTTGGGAGAGGCCTGAGCCGAGCGGGCCGGAGGTTGTTTCTAAACCGGGTAAAGAGGTACGATGAGGGTGGCCTTGCAGGCGGGTGCCGAGTTTTCGTAAAGTTTTTAATTCTGTTCTTGGGAAATAACCGGCGTTAGCCAGAGTAGCGTATAAGACGGGGCAGATGTGGCCGTTACTAAGGACGAGGATGTCACGGTCTTTCCATTGAGGGTTTTTTGGATTGTGTTTGAGAACGTTGAAATAGAGTGCAGTGAAGATGTCAGCCATGCCTAAAGGTCCTGCGGAGTGGCCTGATTTTGCTTCGACTAAAGAAGTGATGATGTCTTTACGAATGGTATTTGCGAGAAGTTCTAACTGGCGGATGTTGGTGATTTTTTTCATACTCTCCTCTTTTTGGTAGAGGAAGAAAATGAAGTTAATAAAGGTTGTGGAGGCAGAGAGGAAAGAGGGAGTTTAGGGTTTTATTTTGTTTTTTGCAGAGGACAACCTGTTTTTTTGCTTAAAGTTTCGATGGGTTGTTCGCCGCGGAGACGGGTATTGTCTGCAAATTCCCAAGTAGGATAGCCGGTGATGTTTTTACTGATGCAAATGGATGTTTGGCCGGAGCGGTCAGGCAAGCTGCATTCGATGTAATTGATGTTTGTGATGGCGTCGCCAAAGAGTTGTTTTTGTCTGGCACAATGCGAACACCAGAACGCACCGTAGAATTTGACGTCTTTTTCGGTTAAGCATTGGGCGAAGTCGTTGTAGTAGGGAATTGGTTTGAGGTTGAGGTAGAGGAGAGGGATGAGGGCGAGGATGAGGATGGTGATAAGCCATGGTTTTGCTAGGTTGAAGAGTTCTTTGGCGGGTATCTTTACGGGTTGTTTTCGATACATTAGAAGCATGATGATGAAGAGAATGAGGATGATGAGATGGACGGATGTGCAGTAGAGGCAGATGGCTTGGAGAATGATTTCTGCGATGATGAAATAGATGATGGAGATGAGTCCAACTATTGTCCAAATGAAAAGAATGGTTTGGAGATGTTTTTTGTGGATGTTGTAGGCAAGAAGAAAAGCGATGATGAACCAGATTGCACCTAACAGGGCAACGGGAACGTGAAAGATTTGCGCGTATTTGCTGGTGTTGACTACTGTACAGGAAACGATTCCATTAATGTCACAGATTTCGCCTTCTTTAGCAGGGTTGGAGTGGGTTTGTACAAGGTGAAGAGAGATGAGAAAACCGAGGGTGATGAGAGTAAGAATAATGAGGCGTTGGTGTTTGATGTCCATTTGATTTAAGAGGAGAACGTGTGTTTTTAAATATTGTGAAGGTGATGATGAATGGAATTTGAGGGAAAGTGGCGTAACCATTATATAGGATGGGCTCTTTCTTCTGTTGTTATTGAGGTGGATATATATGGTTACAATTCGAATGTTTACCACGCCGACGTGTTTGTGGTGTGTGAAGGCAAAAGAGTTTTTCAAAAAGAGGAAGATTTCCTATGTGGTGTTGGATGTCATTGAGGATAATAAAGCACGTCAAGAGATGATTTCAAAAACAGGACAAGTAGGTGTGCCGGTGATTGATATTGATGGTAAATTTATTGTTGGTTTTGATCAAGAAGAGATTGAAAAACTGCTTATTGATGTGCCTGAAGAGAAAGGAATGAAAGTTATTAAGAAAGTTGTTGTGAAGAAAAAAGTGAAGAAGCCGGTGCAGAAGAAGTGGAAAGAGGTTGAAGGGAAGCAGAGATGGAAGAGGTGAGTTGTTGTATGAAAAATAAGATTGGATTATTTATTTTTTTGCTAGGCATACTTATTGTTGTTTTTGGATGTAGTAAGCCTTTAGCAGGACAAGCAATTGAAGTTAATCGTGCTTATGGTGTTGAAGGGTATTCTAATGAGGGGTGTAAACCCACATGGTGGTATAAAGACTCAATGGGTAAAGTTCAAGGCCCATTTAAAGGATGTACAACTCAATTTGCAGATGTTGATCCTATTACTCAAAAACCTATTCCTTGGTGTGGTACTGTGACGGTTAAAGATGTGAGAGGACGAGAAGTATTTATCAGCGGATCAGAACAAGGAACGGTTTGGAAAAACTGTGAGAAAATAGTGCAGGAACAAAAATTGGATGTTGCTTCTTGTCAACCAATTCAGTTTTCGGATGACTCTTTTGAAAAACTAGTGAAAAATAAATTACAGGTATATTATGACTATACAGGACAAAAAATAACAACTTGTGATGTTGAAAAAATAACAAGTTTAGAATTTGGGGTTAACATCAAAAATATAGAGGGGATACAATATTTTTCTAACCTTAAATCGTTGGATTTGAGCTTTAATAAAATAGAAGAGATTACGCTTTTACAAGGATTGAAACAGTTAGAAAAAATAAATCTAGAGAATAATAAAATAGAGGATATAAGTGCATTAAAAGAATTGACTAATTTAAAAGAGTTGAATCTTCGTGATAATCTTATTACTGATTTGAATCCATTAAAAGGGTTGACAAAATTAGAATCTCTTTCCCTCCAAGGTAATCTAATTAGTGATATAACTCAGTTGGGAAATCTAGTTAATTTGGTGTATTTGAGTGTGGGAGAAAATCAGATAAGTGAGATTAAATTTTTAAAATCATTGGGGAAGATTAGTTCTTTATACATTTTTGATAATCAACTAAATGATTTAAGTCCATTAAGCAGTATGAATACATTGGTGGTGTTAGATATTTCACATAATCAGATAACAGATATTGGGCCATTAAAAAATTTAAAAAATCTGAAGTTTCTTTATCTGAATAATAATAAGATTGTCTATCTTACTTCATTTAAAGGTCTTCTAAATTTAAAACATTTAGAGCTTAATGAAAATCCAATCCAATATACTCCACAAACATGTACTTTCTTAAATAATTTAAAAGGGAGTGGTGATTTGGTATATATTGAGGGGGCGGATTTTACAAAGTGTTCTGTAAATTAATTTTTTCTTTTTTTTATCGCAAGCTTTATAGTCTAGTTTTGGTTTTAAAAGAGTATGAAAGAGGGTTGGAGTCATTTTTTTACAAAGCATAAGAAGAAAGTGTTAGTTGGGTTTGTGTTAGGTGTATTATTTATGTTTTTTTTTGGCGCAAAAGCGGTGTTGTATGTGCAGTTTTTGCTCGGAAATGATATTGTGATTGAGCTGACACCGGGAGCAGGAGAGATAACGATTGCGCATGGGGAAGAGAAAGAAGTGGAAGTGGATATGAGGGTGACGGCGAATCCGTTTTGTGATATTACTTGTGAGGAGAAGTGGATTGATTTAGCTACTTTGAAAGTGATTGATGAGGGAGTGATGAGTTTGTATCCAGGAGTCGGGAGTACAAGAAGTGTGAGCGTGAAAGGAAGCGGAGAGGATGAGAGATATACATTATATCGCTATGAAGTAGCTTGTCGAGGTGAGGAGAGTGTGTTGTGTCATACGAGTGGGACACCAATTTCGCGAGAAGTGCTTGTGAAAGTGCATACTAGATTAAATGAGGAAGAACAGATACGAAAAGAGGAGTTGCGGTTTTTTTTAGAGAACAAATTGAGGGAGTTAGGAGAGTTAGAGTCGGTTAAGTTGTGGATAGGAGGGATTATATTACAGGTGAATGGAACAATATTACAAAGA
>CAXNDX010000008.1:0-18975 GCA_964201585.1 Candidatus Woesearchaeota archaeon
AGAGAGGTATTTAGAGGTACTATGTCATCTCCACAAGGTAGAACTGGTACAATTTTAGGTGTCACAAAGTCACCAGATGGTAGAACATTTTATGTGAAGCAGAATCCGCATGCGCAGTTGACAGATATTGAGTTTCGAATATATCAAGAGGCAGGACAAGTGTTAGGGGGCGAGTATCCTATTCCTGAAGTGTTTCGCGGGAAAGATCCCACAGTTATTGTGGTTGAAGATGCAGGTGAGTCGCTTGAGAATATTTTACATACGCCTGGCGAATTACAGCAGACGCGCGAACAATTTACTTCTTTTTTAGCGCAGAATATGGAGGTGCGCGGCAAATTGAATTTGGTTATTAATCAGACGCTGACAATTGAGGATCAGCAGTTTTTACTGGAGTATAATCGGGCGAAGTTAGTTAGTTCATTGAAACGTATTGCACCGGAAGCTACAGAAATTACACCACAAGATATAGAAGAACATTTCTTTGCGTATCGAGTGATGAATGCGTGTGGTGTGTATGATTTGAAATTTAAAGAAGCGTATACGGCAGTGATTGGGTCAAAGATTGATCGACTTTTGCAGAGAAGCAGGGGGACGTGGCTTTCAGATAATTGTTTGCGCAATAATGCGTCGCCAGATGGGAAGAGAATGATTCCGTTTGATTTCAATAGTCTACAATATGGGTTGCCGCAGATGGATGAGGCGGGAATGAGCGGGTTGTATTTATTTAATGGGGTTTTAGGGGTGTATGATTCTGCGGCGGAGAGGGAAGAATTTATTGCAGCGAGAGCAACAGAGAACGGATGTAGTTCTGAGGAAGAGATTAGAGAGTATACGCAGGGGTATGTATTGAGTGTAGTTCATCAGAATGCGCTCTTGGCAGGATATAGAACGCAGGAAGCGAGATTGAATTGTGAGGAATTAGTTGTGCAGAAGAAGCAGTTAGGAGGATATAGACGAGAAACGCATGGGGCATTTCAAAAAGCGCATGATGAAATTGAGTATCAGCATAGTGCGTGTATAGAACCACTGCGTCCGTGGAATGGAGTTACAAATTATTTTGCACAGACGGAAGAGGATAGAAAGAATGTACAGATTGTAGATCAATTTATCACCCATAATACGTTTGGGCAGCGGATAGGAATGGCGATGCAAGTGATGTGGTGAAAAATGGATTTTGTACAACGAATGCAACACTTAGCAGAGAGAATTTCTGAAGAAGATATTTACAAAGAGAAAGTAAAAGAAAAAGCATTACAGTTACCGTCTACTACTTTTGAATATACGGGAATCGATTCGTTAGAGGATTATGTGAAACAACATTCTGTTGAAGAGTATAATTTTAGAACACTTATTTCCTATTTTGATTATCCTTTCTTATATTCTGAATTTGGTGAAGATATGGTGCTTTATTCTTGGTTATATTCAAACCGAGATACGGCTCAGGTGGCGCAACTTACACATAGAAATGAGAATATATTAAAATATGCTAGTTTAATGTCGTGGCGGATTAATACTTCTAAAGTTGTGTCAGAGGTGAAAGATATTTATGAACTGGCTAAAGATATTACAGATATAGACTTTAATGAGATTTTAGATTCAAATATTGATCAGAAACAGAGAGGATATTACAATATGCGTGCTGTTATCACTGACTATCTTCGGGATGATATTGTTTCGTGTGCGTATCTCTTAAATCCAAAAACAGAGGAAGAGTGTCTAATTCCAATGGATATGCCGTTTGGTGTGGCATTAGTGTATAAAGACGAACCTTGTGCAGTGACTACATTCTTTCCAAGAGGAAAACAAATTATGATTCATCAAGTCCAAGGAATTGTTCCACATACTTCTAAAGATAGAAAACGAGAGATTTCAGGAAATACGCATGGATTGTCACAGATTAACTGGAGAAATTGTTTGATTAGTGCTGTTGAACAAGTGGGTTTACGATATGGTTTTGAATCTGTTTCTATTCAAAGCGGCCATAATAATAAATGGATAAAACCTTATTCTCGTGATGAGAAGATTCATCTCCCATTGGAACTGGCGTTACAGAAATATGATGCGGTGGCAGAACGGTTAGGATTTAGCCAAGGAGAGGATAATGATTGGTATAGGAAGGTAGGAGGTAGGAATTAGATCACAAAGTACTTCTTTTTTCGGTAATTTAGCAAATTAAAAATATTATTTTTTCGTTTCATCCAACCAATATCCTACCGAAAAAGGAAGGCAGATATGGATGGCGCGGATGATTTCACGCATAGAGGCGATGAATACGGCAGTGTTAGGGGTGCTTTTTTCGAGTAAAATCGTGTTTTGATTGGTTAATTCGTCGTGCATTTTGCTGATGAAGCTTAATTTTTTCAAATCTTTAGCATAAAAAGCGTCGTAGTAGGTGCGAAACATTTGGTTGATGCCAATAAGATAGAATTGGAGTTCTGGCGAGAGTTTTTTCTTTTTTTCGGAAGAGTATTGATACATATAATAGTACGCGTGACAAATTAGGGAGAGCTGGGTGATGATGGAGTAGAGGAGAACGACTTTTTCGCCGCCGACTTTTTGACGAATAATGGTTCTTCTGGTATAGTTGGTTAATTTGTCTATCTGATTTTTTGATTCGTGAATTTGAGGCAGGGAGAGATGATTGGTTTTGAGGTCTTGAGTGATGTTTTGGGCAAGATCGATGATTTGTAAGAAGATTTTTCGCAAGATGATATCAAATTTCTCTGGGTCGGGTTCGGCGATGTTTTGGAGAATGAGTTGTTTTTGTTTGGGGTTGAGAGTTTTATGTTCGACGATTTCAAAGCCAAGCAAGGTGTTTTGGGTGATGGTTTTGATGCTTTGGTATTGGTCTTCGGTTGTGTATTGCAGGGTAAGGGTGTCGTAGCCGAGACGGTAGCTTTGGTTGAGAAAATTAAGAATCATGCGATGCTCGTAGGGGCTGAGGTCGAGGTGGAGGAATTTCTCTTGTTTTATACCTACGCCTGAAATTAAAATACCGGCGTCGACTTGGGATACGTCGACTTCACTGCCGGGCTCTAAAGAGCATTCTCGAATCCAATTGATGGGCAAGGTTACTGTTACCCCGCCAGCACCTTGTCCAATCAATTTGCGCTTCATGTTTGCTCTTTTCTTAGGATTGACTTGGATTATATAAATCTTTCGTTCTTCATATTATTCATATTAATAATATAAGAAAAATATAAATACATGGATTAATAACTACTTCGCAATAACAACTAATTATCACAATTAGATTGAAAATAGAATAAAATAAAATCAACAAATGAGGTAAATACAAATGAAACAAACAGAACAATTAGAATATCCGTACTTTCATACGGCAAGCAATAATAGTGTAACAGCAGTATATGTAGTACATCCAGAGCTATTAGCAGTGGATGATGTAACGCAACGAGGTAGACCTTTTTTATTTTATACTGGATCGCATCACGAAAATCAAGCTGCGCGACAAATTGCAGAGGGATGGGCAGGATTCCATCCATATGTTGGTAAAAGAGAGGATTTAGAACAATTAGTGGCAAAAAGTCCAAAAGATGCACAAAGATTACCTGAACAAGTTATGATTAATTCTGAAGAGGTATTAACTGAAAAAATATCCAGTGGCTATGTGCCGTTTTCGTTTGGAGTTGGCCATGAGTATGATTGCCAGCGTTTTACTGAAACAAACGGTGGAAATGTGCGATTAGATTTGGAACAATTTAAAGAAGTTTTTGCAGGATTTGAAGTGAAAAAAGAAGCAGAAAAAGCTGAACAGAAAGCACGAGCGCAATACGAAGCAACGTTAGGGTATAAAGTGCGAAGCTTATTTGGAATGGCGTAAGAATAATAAAAAAATAGATGAGGTATACATAATGAATAGATTATATACAGGATTAATGGCAATAGTTGTAGGAACAGGAGGGTGTGATAGAACATACACAGAAGTGCCAGCACCTAGTCCATCCCAAAATTATTGCGTAGATGAACATGCAAAGATTGTAAGTTTAGAACAGAAATTGCGTGAGCAAACGACAAAAGCACAAGCAGATTTAGCAAAAGCGAAAACTGATGCACAAATAAGTTGTGATGCACGAGTTGATGCACGTGTCAAAGAGGTGGAAGCACGATATGCGGTGAAAGGAAGTGCGGAGTTACCACAAGAGGTTACAGCGCAATTTCCTAAATCAGATCTACCAATGCATGAGATTGTTCGTGGCCTTGCAGCAGGGAAGTATAATGATGCGGCAACTGATTTTAGTGATACAAGCCAAGAGTTTCCTTTTTTATATAGAGGATTTGTTGGAGAGGGATGGTATGATGTAACGCTTAAAGAACAATGTTTGCAAGAGAAAGGTAAGAAAGCAGTTGATTTACCTGCAGAGCACACGGCGTGTGAATTAGGCGCAGGAGTAGCATATAATTTTGAAAGGGGAGAATTTGAAGTATCTTCATGGAAGGAGTACACTATTGAAGATAAAGAACAAAAAGGGAGCTATTACCCAGTGAAAGAATTGATAACGTTTCGCGGCTTGGGCCAAGGGTTAGAATGGTCTGAAGTAACTGAGGTTGATATTCGAACGCCAGCTACTGAGTATGGGTTGATAACGATGAAAGTGTCAGATATCGAACCAGAATTGGTAAATATGTATAAGAAAAGCTTGGCTGAGATTCCACCAAAAGTGTTGAAACATGCGAAAGCAGAATTGAAGCGAATACATACGCCTGCGATGTAGGTTTGGGGGATTTATTTTTTTATTTTATTTTTCTTCCGGAAAGTTTATAAAGTTATACCATAGTATAACGATTGGTGATATACTATGGAAGCGATTCCGGCTAAATTAACGTCAAAAATTATTGAAGCGATGGATGATATTGTACAGGAAGGGTGGTATGCTAATCGTTCGGAACTGATACGCGATGCGGTGCGAGAAAAAATTCGCAGATTGAAAGCGGAACGGTTAGAGATGGCAATTAAAGAAGATGTGAAGTGGGGATTGTATGGAAAAGACTAAACAAGTCGTTTTTGATGCAGGACCATTTATTCATCTAAGTGAGATTCAAGAACAAAGAGTGATGAGACAGTATCTGAAAATTCTGACCACACCTGAAATAATAGAAGAATGTTTTAATATCAAAGCACAACTTCTGGCACATAAAAATATGGTGGTGATAGCTCTGAGAGGTGAAAGTAAAGATTTTGCTAAATATCTTACAAATAAATATGATCTTGATCTAGGCGAATCAACTGGGATTGCGTTGTGTAAACAAGAAGCTATCCGCGTTTTTTTTACTGATGATTTAGCAGCGAGGGAAGTTACGCAGCAGTTAGGGTTTGTAGTGCATGGAACGTTAGGTTTATTGTTGCGAGCGTATCGAAAAAAAATATTAACACGAGAGGAAGTTGAGAATGGAGTGCACAAGTTGTATATGGAATCATCACTGTTTCTGACAAAAGAGTTGTATGAATGGACTATGAAAGAAATTGAAAAGTTTAAGTAGAATAATTTTATTTTCCCCTATTTAACGATAGTCCCTGTAAATATATTATGTTTGTCTCTTCCTATTTTTATCTTTATCTTTTTTTCTTTTTTGTAGTCGCATAAAGGAACGGAGATATTACGGTCTTTGGCTACGACGAGGACTTCACGAGGGAATCGGCCGGGAGATTTGATGGTTGCGGTGATGATGTCGCTTTCTTTAAATGGTTTAGGCAGATCTTTGGTTTTTTTAACATGGAAGTCTTCTTTAGTCCATTGGAGTTTGATATTGTATTGGGATTCTAACTGTTGAAGGCGTTTGTAGAATTCAGGCCACGAAATTTCTGAGGCGATGTTGCGACCGGTTTTGTAGCGCAGGAAGTTTTGAATGCCTAATTTTGGCTGTACTTTTAAAGTTTTTATCCATTGGATGATTTTTTCCATTTCAGATTCGTTGTAGCCTTTGGTTAAGACAGGAGCGACGATGACGTTAAGATGTTGGGAGGCGTAGGAGATGATGTCTTTGATGTGGGTTGCGCTGTAGGATTTTGTGCCGGCGACAATTTTTGCGATGTCATTGTCTATTGCGTCGAGAGAGAGGTTGAGTTGAAGTTTAGTGTTTTTGGCGAGGCGGTTGATTATTTCTTTGTTTAAGAGAGTACCATTGGTGTCGATGGATATAGTGTGGACTTGTTGGATGGATTGGAGGTCACTGATGAGATTTTCCATGTCGCCATATAAGAACGGTTCGCCTTGGACGCCGATATGTATTTCTACTGGTTCATCTACAAATTCGAGAAGTGTTTGGAGTTCTTCGATGAGGTAGTCTTTTTCGATGACGAAGTCGTGTTTTGTGGAGGAGAGGCCTTCGCCGATAGAGCAGTAGACGCAGTCTAAGTTGCAGCCGTTGTTTGTTTTGATTTCAATTATCGAGGAGTTGCGGTAGACGATGCCAAAGGCAACGTTGCCAATTAAAGGGATGCCAGAATTGCGATGGATGTAGGTGCAAGGATTGCCGGTTATTTTTGTTTTCAATTGGTCGAGGTGTTTTTCGAAGAGAAACATGAATTTGGTTTGGGCTTTTTCTTGGGTGATGTTGGCAAAGGAGATGGTGTTGAGATTTTCTCTTGCGAAGGAGGCGATGGTGTTGAGTTCAAGGAGTGGGATTTTTGTGGCGTAGTTTTTTAGGATGGTTACTTCTAGATCTGTGCCTACGATACGAAAAGAGAGGGTTTCGAAGGTGAGGGTGGCCATGTATACTTAATAATAGAGGTTTCTTTAAAAGGTTTACTATAATTTACTTTTAAGTAGTAACTTTTATGGATAGGAGTTGTTTTTGGAGAATATATGATTCAGAATGTTCAATTTGAGACAGAGAGTACGAAAGGGTATGCGTACAAGTTAGGGTTGTTTAATACCTTAGCAAATCCGCTGCCGGTGTACAGGTCGGGTATTTTTGGAAAATTAGAATTAGCATGGGATGGCTGTCCAATGTATTATCAAGATTGTACTTTGTTTAAAACGCGAGATATGAGTGAGATTGTTCGGACACTTGATCAAAAGACTGGACAGATGACAATGCCCTCACGAGATACTATTTTTCATGGTCAACCATTAGGGGCGTATCAAGAAGCTCGGTCTAAAGGCGAGAGTACGTTAGCATTACTTGGTGAGCTGGAAACGGCGCTCAAAGTAGTTCCAGAAGTGAAGTATACGGCAAGTGATAGTGAGGGAGTAAGAGCATGGAAAGAATATATCTTGTCTCGAGGTCCATCTGCAGGATATACTTTTTTGCTTGATGAGCCTGAGACGCATTTAAGTATTTCTGCACAGCGAGAGGTGTGGAACATGTTGATTGAATTTTCACAAAAACATAACGCGCAAATTATTGCGGCATCGCATAGTCCACTGGTATTGTTTTTACCGCAGATACATATTGTAGAATTTAAACCAGGATATGCGCAAGAATCGCGAAAAACGTTACTTGAGATTGTTGAGGGAAGGAGATAGAACGTTTTTTGATGTGATACAAATTTTCTGATTTTTATGTCTTACCCTGCACATTTATATAAATTTGAAGTAGAGGGTAAATTTTACAAAAATATATTCCAATAGCTTTCAATCATTTCTTGGGCAATGAATTGAGCGAGGGGGCTATACTGTTCTGGACTTATATCAAGCAAGGAGTGTTTATCTGCGGAGCGCAGGGCGTTGAGATATTGTTTTCGTGTTTTGGTATGAATGACTAAAGGAGGATAGTTTTTAGAGAGAAGAATGTAATTGAGAAGCATTCTTCCGGTGCGGCCGTTGCCATCCATAAACGGATGAATGTGTTCAAATTTGTGATGAAAGAGTGAGGCTAAGACTAGCGGATGAAGTTTTGATTCGTATTGCTGATACCACTGCAAGAGTAATTTCATATCAGTCAATACATAGGGAGCAGGTGTTGCGGTAAAATTTGATTTAATTACACGAACGTCAGTAGTACGATACCCAATACGGGGGTCAATGCGATCCATAAGCATTTTATGAATTTGAATGATGAGGTCATGAGTGAGGGGTTGGGAAGTTTCAAGCAGATGGAAAAATGTACGTTGCGTATTATGGATATCATACACTTCACGTATGGTTTTGTTTTTTGGCGTGAGGTCTTGCTGCAATAAGTTTCTTGCCTCGTGAAGTTTGATGGTGTTGCCTTCAATAGAAGTTGTGTTAAATGCAAATTCGATAACAAAATTTTTGTAGATTTCTTGCTTGGTGAGGGTTGGTTGTTTGGCAAATACAGTATTGTAGTGAATTTTACATGCTTCAATATCAATTAACGTATGTGATAAATAATGATCTTTTTTTAGCTTGAGATCGAGTGCTTTTTCTTTATAGTGATTAGATTCGAGAAAGTGGTGAATAGTTTTGTAGGCTTTACGAATTTCTTTGGTATACTGGGGGAGCCGTTCTAACGCGTGGTGGACTTCTTCTAGAGTGCTGCCTAAATACGCGATGTCTTGAGTGAGGGTTTTTGTTCCTTGACGTGAGGATGCACGTAAATAGTAGTAGGTTTTTAGGCCGATGATTTTTTTGTAGATATAGACCATTTAGGATAGAAAACAATGATACTTTATAAAACTTACCCTGCACATTTGTAAAAATTTAGTGTAGAGGGTAAGAATGGAATTAGATAGAGAAAGAGCGGAGGGATTACTTTAAACTCGGATAGCCGTCCAGATTCTTAATGTTATATAATTCGATTATTTTCTGTTTGCCGTTTGGCTGTTTGAGCAGACGTGCGATGAATTCGTCGTGTTTTTGAAAAAGAGCGTTGATGAATTCTGTATGAATTTTCTTCCATTCGGTGGGATGTTCTCTGACAAAATGTGCCCAGCGTTCAATTTGGTCTTGGTGGGAGGAGCGGTCGTTCATAGTTTTTGTAGGTGAATTATTAATTTTATTTTTGTCTATTTTAGCGCTGCTTCTTGAGTAAAACAATAGCGAAAGTTAGGTTCGGAGATTTGGCGGTCCATATTACTTGATTATACTCATTTTGATATAAAATTTACCCTAAAATACACTTATACACTTTTACCACAACAATCTTTAAAAAACGGTCTTGCTCTGGGATATTGTGGCAGGGGAACAAAACAATAATGGTAATAGTAATAGTAGTAATAATAATCAGAGCATTCTCGACATCGACTATGAAAATCTTACTCCAGGGATGAAGCAGTATCAGGAGGTGAAGAAAGCACATCCGGATTGTCTGGTGATGTTACGAATGGGGGATTTTTATGAGATGTTTTATGAGGATGCAGTTACGGCGGCGCGAGAGTTAGAGATTACTCTTACGGCGCGAGGGAAAGGAGAGACACGAGCGCCGCTTGCAGGTGTGCCGTTTCATGCGCTTGAGACGTACTTGGGCAGATTAGTAAAGAAGGGACATAAAGTTGCAATAGTTGAGCAGTTGGAGGATCCAAAAAAAGCGAAAGGGCTTGTGAAGCGAGGGCTTGTGCGAATTGTAACGCCGGGGACGGTGATTGAGTCGTCGATGTTGCAGGAGAATGAAAATAATTATGTGGCGTGTGTGACGGCATTTGGGGAGGAGTATGCACTTGCATTAGCGGATGTATCAACAGGAGAATTTTGGGTGGTGTTAGGAACAGGGATGGCAACGATTTTGCATGAACTATTGCGGTATACACCAAGTGAATGTGTGATTCCACGCAGTTTAGCGGTGAATGCTGAATTGGTTGCTAAAATAAAACAGATTGGTTGCTTTGTGAATACGTTTGATGATGCTTTTTTTCGAGTGGACAAAGCACGCGAAGGGTTGCTTTTGCACTTTAAGTTGAAGTCGCTTGAGAGTTTTGGCTTTGAGGGGAATGGACGGGCGATTGGAGTGGCAGGAGGGTTATTACATTATTTACTTGAGACGCAAAAGAATGCGTTGACACACATACAAAAAATTACATTGCGAACGGATGAGCAAACGATGTTACTTGATGCTGGTACGTTTCGCAATTTAGAATTGGTTAAAAATATTCGTGATGGTTCAACGAGGGGGACGTTATTATCTGTCATTGATAAGACGATTACGCCGATGGGGGCGAGATTGTTACGGGCGTGGTTGAAAACGCCGCTGTTACAGGTGAACATGATTGAAAAACGCTTAGAGGCAATTGAGAGGTTGAACAATGATGTGATTTTGCGTGAGGAGTGTCGAGATTTACTCAAAAGAGTGTATGATGTTGAGCGATTGATTGGCAGAATAAATTATGGCAATGCGACTCCGCGAGATGTGCTGGCGCTTAAGCAGTCGTTAGAATGTATTCCTGAGATTAAATTGAAGTTACAGAAAGGGTTGCAAGATGGTGGAAGGGAGAGAAGAGGGATGAATGTGATGGTGAAGGGATTGTTAGACCATATTTCTGCTATGCCGGAATTACGAGAAATTGTAGACTTATTAAATAAAGGATTACGAGAAGATGCGCCGGTAAGTGTACGCGAGGGGAATATAATTAGACAGAATTATAATTCTGAACTTGATGTATTGCAGAATATTATGAAGAATAGTAAACAATATTTAACGCAATTGGAAGAAGAAGAGAAAAAAAAGACAGGAATTGCGACGTTACGCATTGGATTTACGAATGTGTTTGGGTATTTTATTGAGGTGACGAGAAAAAATTCGGCGCTTGTGCCAAGTCATTATATTCGTAAGCAAACGACAGTGAATACGGAGCGATATATTACGGAAGAATTGAAGAAGGAAGAGGAGAAAATTTTAGGAGCGGAGGAGAAGAGTATAGAGTTGGAATATACGTTGTTTCAGGAGATGGTGAATAAAATTAAAGAGAGGACGAATGGAATTCAGCAGATGTCTGGTCATGTGGCAGTACTTGATGTGTTATGTTGTTTATCTAGCGTTGCACAACAGCAGCAGTATACACGGCCACAATTTGTAGCTGAGAATGTGCTGCAGATTCGCAGAGGAAGACATCCGGTGGTTGAGCAATTAGAGGAACGATTTATTGCAAATGATGTTGTGCTTTCAGATGGCGAGATGATGATTATTACGGGACCGAATATGGCAGGGAAATCGACGATTATGCGGCAGACGGCGTTGATTGTGTTACTTGCGCAGATTGGGTCTTATGTGCCGGCGCAGGAAGTGGTTATGGGAATTGTGGATAGAATATTTACGAGAGTTGGGGCGTATGATGATTTGAGTTCGGGACAATCAACGTTTATGATTGAGATGACGGAGACGGCGTATATTTTGAATAATGCGACAGCGCGAAGTTTGATTGTATTAGATGAAATTGGCAGAGGAACGTCGACGTTTGATGGGGTGTCAATTGCGTGGAGCGTGGCGGAGCATATTTATAATAAAATTAAAGCGAAGACGTTATTTGCAACACATTATCATGTGATGAATAAGCTTGCGGAGAAATTTTCAAAGATTCGAAATTATAATGTGGCGGTGAAAGAGACGAAGAATGAAATTATTTTTTTACATACGCTTGTTGAAGGGGGAACGGATGATAGTTATGGAGTGTATGTGGCAAAATTGGCGGGGTTGCCGACTGAGGTGTTGGAGCGGGCGACAGAGATTCAGCAGCTGCTTGAGAAGGATGATGAGATGGTGCGGAAGTTGAAAGTGAAGCGGGTGGATGGGCAGAAAGGATTGGGGGAGTTTTGAGGAATTGAACCGAAACATTTTTAAATGTTCTAAGTATTAGAACAACTGTTATGGCCATTAGAACAATAATTCACACGCAATATTGGAGCATTTTACAGTTATTTTACACGAATCATAACTCCCCTCTACACTTACGAGATATCTGTCGAAAAATAAATCTGAGAGAGAGCGCCACGAGCAGGCATTTGCAAGCTCTGGAGAGGGTAAACATCCTTAAAAGCCACAAAGATGCCAACTTAAAAAAATATAGTATCAAAAAACAGGCTATCCCCGAATTATTCTCTTTATTTGATAGGGATAAATTAGAAGCACTTCCGCTATTGAGAAAAAATGCGATTGCATTTTATATAGATGCTTTAAAAGAAAAGCCAATATTTATAATTTTATTCGGCTCAACGGCAAAGAGAACTTTCAGAGATGATTCAGATATTGATTTAATTACTGTCTTTAATAAGAAAAAAAATACAGGAGATGCAATTAAATACGCTGAGGCACAGACAGGTATCAGAGTTAACGAATTCCAATTAACTTACACAGAATTTGTACAAGAATTAAAACTAAAACAAGATAATGTCATACAAGCTGGTATTGAGACGGGTTACCCAGTATATAATCAACTTTATTTTGAGGAGATAAGAAATAATGGATGAAAAAGATCTCAAAAGATTATTGGAAGACAAAGAATATCTTGAAAA
This sequence comes from Candidatus Woesearchaeota archaeon, assembly GCA_964201585.1. Lineage (GTDB taxonomy): Archaea > Nanobdellota > Nanobdellia > Woesearchaeales > GW2011-AR9 > JACPNA01. The sequence continues at coordinate 12,366 of CAXNDX010000008.1, forward strand.
AAGAATATTATTTTATCAAAGTAACAATATTCTCTTTCAGAGTGATTCAACACATGAAATCAAAGGACATCTTGAAAAAGCAAGGCATAATCTGAGTTTTTTAAAAGAAATAAAAAAAGAATAATAATGATTGGATGCTTGTCGCTTGCTATTATGCGGCATATCACGCGGCGTTAGCATTAATTTTATCCAGAGGTTATTCTTCAAAAAATCATGATGCAACTCTTTGTATTTTAATCAAAGAATTTTATACTATAGAATTGTCAAAAGAAGACATAATATTATTAAATATGTTTGATGCACAAGAGTTATTATTTTATGTTGAGTCAAAACAGAAAAGAGAGGAAGCATCATATTCTACAAAAATAAAATTTGACATACAAGAAGTTAACAATCTAAAACTAAAAACAACCTTTTTCATAAACAAAGTCCAAAAGATAATTGAAAGTCGAAAATGATCCAATTAGTCCACGAAAGCTTAATAAACCAAAACAATATTATCTTCCTAAAAGAGGTTGATTGCTAGAGATGGTAGAATTCACATTCTTACAGAATTTTATGATTGCACTAGCGTTAGGTGCACTCATAGGGTTAGAGCGGGAGTATGCGCGATATAAAAAACGAGGGCATGATTATGCGGGAATTCGCACGTTTCCGTTGATTGCGTTGTTTGGAGCATTAGCCGCGTATTTTGGAGAGATTATTTCAATGTGGGTGCTTTTGGGAAGCATGGGATTGATGGGAGTATTGATTATTGTATCTTATTTTGCAGATGTAGAAACGTCACGGAAGTATCATGGAGCGACGTCGGAAGTTGCGGGATTTATCACATTTTTTGTCGGAGTGTTATGTTATTATGAGGAGTATACGTTTGCGGCGTTTATTGCGATTGTGATGACGATTATTTTATATGCGCGTTCGATGCTGCATCATTTTGCAGAGCATATCAAGAAAAAAGAGTTAGCGGATACACTCAAATTTGCAGTTGTGGCGTTTATTATTCTGCCGTTTTTACCGAATACGGAATATGGGCCGTATGGATTATTTAATCCGTATATTGTCTGGGTGATGGTGGTGTTTATTTCAGGGATTAGTTTTATTGGTTATTTTTTGATGAAGTGGTTTGGTGAGAAAGGTCTGACGTTAACGGCAGTATTAGGAGGGATTGCCAGCAGCACGGCGCTTACAACGAGTTTTTCAGAACGAAGCAAGAAAGAAAAAGTGTTATTTCAAGTGTTAGCGTTAGGGGTTATTATTGCAAATGGGATTATGCTGCTGCGAGTATTATTCGTGTTATTCTTTTTGAATAAAGAGGTGTATATTAATGTGTTATTGCCGTTTATTGTATTAGCAGGATTGGCAGCTGGAGGAGGGTATTTGTTATGGAAGAAAATTGCGCCGGCAAAACATCATACACATCATCATATCGAGTTGACGTCGCCGTTTACGTTCTTACCCGCATTGAAGTTTGCGTTGATTTTTGCAACGGTGTTAGCGTTGACAAAATTAGGAGGAGTTTATTTTGCGGACCAAGGAGTGTATTTAATTAGTTTTATTTCAGGATTTTTTGATGTGGATACAGTGGTTATTTCGATGGCGCAGTTGGCGGGAACGACGATTACGGCGGAAGTGGCAAGCAAGGGGGTATTACTTGCGGCGTTGACGAATACATTGTTTAAATGTGGCATTGCGTATATGGCCGGTGGACGAGAGTTTAGCAAAATTATTTTAATGGTGTTTGGTGTGCAGATTGTGGTTGGTGTGGTGTTGTTGTTTTTGTTGTAGAAAAGTAGATTTTTGTTGTGTTTTTTATTGTGTTGAGATATTTTTGATGCTTTGTATTCTTCGATGGATTGCGGGAATCCAGAGGATGGATGAGGCGATGAGGATAGAGAGTGTCCAGTCTTTTAGAGTGAGAGGGATGGTACTAAAGATGGGATTAAGAAAAGGTACATAAATTATTAAAATTTGGAGGATCATGACTGAGAGAATTCCTATCCCGAGCCAGCCGTTTTGCCAAATATGTTTTGTAAAGGTAGCATGGGAGTGGAATTTGTTGTTGATGATATTAAACATCTGAAAGAGAACAAATGTGGTAAAAGCCATAGTTAATGCATGAGGATAATTTGGATTTTTGGCATCAAATGAGAGAGCGTTAAATGAAAAAGAGTGGCCATTTAGAGTGTAATAGTAGATGGAAAATGTTCCAATTGTTATTAGTAGGCTTATGCAGAGAATCCAATATATGTCGATTTTTTTTAAGAGAGGTTCATTTTTTGGTGTGGGTTTTTGAGTCATGACGTCAGGTTTACTTTTTTCAACGCTTAGAGCGATGGCTGGGATAGTTTCGGTGACGACGTTGATCCATAATATTTGGATGGCGAGCAGGGCGAGAGGGATATTAAGAAGAACACAGAGAAGAATGAGGAAAATTTCAGCGATGTTTCCTGAGAACAAATAGAGAATAAATGTTTTTATGCGTTGAAAGATGGCACGGCCTTGTTCGATGGCATGGACAATTGAGGCAAAATTGTCGTCTAATAAAATCATATCGGATGATTCTTTAGCAACATCGGTTCCTGTTTTGCCCATAGAGATTCCAATCTGGGCTTTTTTGATTGCAGGAGCGTCGTTAACACCATCCCCAGTCATGGCAACAGAGTGGCCGAGTTTTTGCAGGGCTTCTACTATCTTTAATTTGTCTTCGGGGTTAACGCGAGCAATCACACCAATGGATTCGATTTCTTTCTCCAGATCAATCTTTTTTAAGTCATGACCGTTGATAGCTTTCCCGGGAATATTGAGTTGGGCGGCGATGCTTTTGGCGATTTCAAGATGGTCGCCGGTTATCATGATAACTTTTATTCCAGCGCTATGGCATTGTTCAATTGCTTGTTTGACGCCGTCACGTAGAGGATCTTCCATTGCTTGCATGCCAACAAAGATGAGATTTTTTTCGGCTTGTTGTTGTACTCTGTTTTTGTGTGAATGAAGACGAGAATACTGAAAATGAGGGTTATAGGCGAATCCGAGGACGCGCAATGATTCTTTGGCGAATTGTTTTTCTTGGATTCGTATCTGTTGGCGTTGGGTTAAAGTAAGTGGGATTGGTTTGCCGTTTAGAAGAATATGAGTGCAGTGTTTTAAAAGATGTTCAACGGATCCTTTTACGTAGGCGACTTTACCTTTTGTTGTTTTGTGGATGGTTGTCATCATTTTTCGCTCGGAGGTGAAACTGATTTCTTCGATACGAGGTTCTTTTTGAGAAAGAGAGGTTTGATCAAGCGAGGCGGCTTGCGCGCTGATGAGTAGAGCGGTTTCGGTAGGATCGCCAAGAGAGGATTTTTTTTCGAGTTGAGCGTTGTTACAGAGCACACCTATTTTCAAGAGCAGATGAAGATTTGAGATTTGTTTTTGTGAGAGTTGGTTGTTGTTTTGTTTGAAAAGCGAATTTTGAATAGTATATTCTTGGGTATTGTACCATAATTTGCAGACAGTCATGTTGTTGCAGGTTAATGTTCCGGTTTTATCGGTGCAGATAACAGTGGTTGAGCCAAGAGTTTCAACGGAGGGTAAACGACGGATAAGAACGTTTACAGAGAGCATACGTTGGACGCCTAAAGCGAGGGCAATGGTTATTATTGCGGGGAGTCCTTCAGGAATGGCAGCGACGGCAAGAGCGATGGCGGTTAAGAGCATGATTTGCCAACCAAGACCTTTGAGGATGCCAATGACGAAGATGAATAGAGCGATGCCAAAGATACTTAAAGAGAGATATTTTCCAAATGTTTCAATTTTTTCTTGAAATGGAGTGAGTTCGAGAGATACTTTTTCAATGGAGGTTGCTATTTTTCCTATTTCGGTGTTCATTCCAGTTGTGGTAATGATTGCTTTCGCTTGGCCGTTGGTAACACTAGTTGTACAGTAGAGTATATTTTTACGTTCGGCAAGAAGAGAGTCTTTTTGAGATGGTTGGGCGGTTTTATCAACAGGAACAGATTCGCCAGTGAGCGAGGATTCAATGGTTTGAAGATTAGAACATTCAATGATTTGAGCGTCGGCAGGGATTTTATCTCCGGCTTCTAAAAAAATGATGTCGCCGGGAACCAGCTGAGTGCTATCAATATTTATTTTTTTGTTATCGCGGAACACTTTGGCTTGCAATATAGTCATGCGGCGAAGCATGTCAAGCGCTTTTTCGGCGCGGTATTCTTGAATGAAGCCAAGAATGCCGTTGAGAAGGATGATGCCAAAGATGACAAAAGCGTTGAGGTATTCTTGCAGATAGATGGAAACAAGAATTGCGCAGCCAAGAATGGCAAGAAGAGGGTTGTTGAATTGATTAAGAAAGAGAACAAGAGGACTGATTGTTTCTTTTTGGGTGAGTTCGTTGAGACCGTGACGTTTGAGACGAAGTTGAGCTTGAGAGGTTGTGAGGCCGTTGAGAGAGGAGTCGAGAAGTTTGAATGTTTTTTGAGGTGAAAAAGAGTGGTGTGGATGAAGGGAATTTTCTTGTGTATCTATCTCTGTTGTTGGCATATTCTGGAAGTTAAGTTGAAGAGGTTTAAAAGGGTTGTTGTTGTGGAACGAGTATTGTTTAAGTGTTACTAGAAGTATTCAATTTTAGGCTGTTCTTCACGTTTAGATGCGGGAGTGGATGTGGAGGATGAATTTTTGGTTAAGCTTAAAAAACTGCTAAAGTCGGGGGCTTTGTCTGGTTGGGTTGAGGGGGAGTCGTCACCAAACATGCTCATCATGTTAGAAGTGTCAGCTGAGGATTGAGAAGATAAAGAGGAGAGGTCTTTATTCTGCAGAATATGAGTAAGAATGTTGAGTACTTTATGTATGTCTTCTATTTTGTCTTCTTTTGTATCGATTGTGACTTTCATTTTTCTCCTCTTTTATTTAGAGGAGGAGGGGGATTGGGGTTTATAATTGTTACGGAGCGTTTTGAAGAGGAATGAGGGAGATGATCTTCAATGATATTTTCGTTTTAACATTTCGATATTTAAAATGTTTTCTTGCTGCAGGATGTCAACCATTTCGCGTTTGATTTTAGCGACTACTCCTGGGCCCTCGTAGATCATGGCGGTGACTAATTGAAGCAGTGAGGCGCCGGCTTTTATTTTGTCGATAGCGTCTTTGCCGGTAAAAATACCGCCGCAGCCAATGATGATTTTTTTACTGTGTTGATGTACAAAACGAATGGCTTCGAGGCTGCGTTGTTGGGTTGGCAGGCCGCTTAAACCGCCTTTAATGGAGAGGGCGTCAAGCTGCTGTTTTGTTGTCTTTAAGCCTTCACGGTTGGTTGTGAGGTTGCTGATGATAAAACCAGTAATCCAGTCGTGAGAATCGACTATATCGATTATTTCAAGCAGTTGGGCGTGGTTGAAGTCTGGTTTGATTTTGATGAAGATTGGTTTATTATGTTGTTCTTTGGAGAGTGCGTTTAACAAGAGTTTTAAATTTTGAGGGTGGCCAAACGTCTGGCCATCAAAGGTATTTGGGCAACTCACATTAATTGTGGTGTAGGTGCCAAGAGGATGCATATGACGATAGGCTTTGATGTAGTCTTTAACTCCGGCGATGGTGTCGAGTTTTGGATCGTTTGTTTTGGCAACGCTTAGACCAATAGGGATTTGAAATTTTTTATCTTTTAAGCGTTGAGAGATTTCTTCACAGCCGTTATTCATCAGGCCGTAATTGACAATGATGGATTTTTCTTGAGGAACACGAAATAATCGAGGCTGGGGGTTGCCGGCACAGGGTTCGCCGGTAATGGAACCTAACTCTGTAAAGCCAAAGCCAATCTCAGGGAGGATGTCATATAATTGAGCGTTTTTGTCAAATCCGGCGGCTAATCCAAGAGGGTTTTTGAATGTGATGCCGGCGACGGTTGTTTGCAATGAGGGGTGTTCAAAGTAGAATTGGGCGCGAATAATTGCGCGAGTGATAGAGTGTTTGCCAAGCAATTTACCGAGGCGGGTGATGTTGTTGTGAACTTTTTCGGGGTCTTGTTTGAAGAAATATGGTTTGATTATTTTTTGGTATAGTTGTGTCATGTTGTTTTCCTCCGGAAATTATTTAATTTTAGTTTGTTTTATTTTTTTATATTCTATTTATTTTCTTTTTATATTCGATTTATATCTTTTTTATCCTCGATGCATCATTGGTTGGGAAAAGAGGTAGAGGTTCACTGCGATGATGATTAGGAGTAGTAATGCATGAGGGAGGAGTATTTTTAGCGCTGATGAAGAGGTTTGTTCTTTTGCTTTGGCTATTCGATAGGCAACATAGATTGTGCCAAAGCTGCCAAGGATGATGAGAGTGTATTGAAGGGTTGTAACCATTGTTGATGAGGCAAGGGGGCCAGTCATTGTTACTTTTCCGGTGAATAGTCCGAGGAATGCACCTATAATCTGTTTTCCTTCGGAGAGGAGATGGTATAAGTTATGGGCGATATGACCGGCAACGTCAATGGGGATGAAGGCGTAGCCAAAAGCAGCGAAGTTAGATTTGGTGGTATTAGGGGTTGTTTGCAGATGGTTAGAGACGTAACTGGTAAGCGTCATTAATAAGAGAGGAAGAGCGATTGCGGAAAAATAGAGGA
>CAXNDX010000009.1:0-17593 GCA_964201585.1 Candidatus Woesearchaeota archaeon
CCACGCATCCATCACTTCCCCTGTAAACACATTAATTCCCGCCCACTTCTGCCCTTTATCATGCGCCGCCCGCAACTTCACTAACACTTCTAATGGATCAAGACCGGCATTCTCCGCAAGAGTACGCGGAATCACTTCCATCGCCTCCGCATACGCCTGCACCGCTAACTGTTCTCGACCAGAAAGTGTCCCCATAAATCGCCGCAAGCCTTGTGCAACTTCCATCTCAACTGCCCCCGCACCAGCAACAACATTACCATCACGTAACACCGCTGATAAATCACCAATCGCATCCACAACCGCTCGTTTAATCTCTTCCGCCACATGCTCCGTCCCACCACAAACTAACAGCGTCACCGCTTTCGGATTCGAACACTGCTCAACAAAAATCATCTCCTCCTCACCAATCATCTCCTGGCGTACAACACCCGCAAACCCTAAATCCGCAACAGATAATTCTTTCCAACTATTAAGTATCCGCCCACTTGTCGCGCGAGATAATTTCTCTATATCACTCTTCTTCACTCGTCGTACCGCTAAAATTCCTTCCTTCGATAAAAAGTGCTGTGCCAAATCATCAATCCCTCGCTGGCAAAATACAACACTCGCCCCGCTCGCTTTAATTTTGCGCACCATCTCTGCTAACGTTCGCTCCTCCGAATCAAGAAACGACTGCAATTGCATAGGGTCAGTAATCTGAATCTTCGCATCAATCTCCGTATTTTTAATTTCAAGTCCTACATCTAATAACGCAATCCGAGCCCCACTAACCCGCTCTGGCATCATTGGATGCACTTTTTCCTTCTCAAGTACAATCCCTTCAATTAACATACTCTTCTCCGTACTCTCACCAATTCGTTTCTCAACTTTAATATCATCTTTATGCACTTCAAACTTCCCTTCTTTCTCAACAACCACTCGCATCACCGCGCGAACTAATAAATCAGCTAACACTTCTTTATTTGCTTCCGCACCTTTCCCCGTCATCGCCGTCATCGCAATCTGTCTAAACACAGTTGTATTCTCTTTTCCTACTTTCTCCGCAACACCGCGCAATATCTTCTGCGCTTCAATCTCCGCAATCCTATAGCCCTTCGTTAACACCGTCGGATGAATATTCTGATCAAGTAAATCTTCCGCTTTCTTCAATAATTCACCTGCAAGTACAACCGCCGTCGTCGTTCCATCGCCTATAACATCCTCTTGCGTCTTCGCAATCTCAACCACCATCTTCGCCGCCGGATGCTCAATTTGCATCTCTTTGAGAATCGTCACCCCATCATTCGTCACGATTACTCCGCCAAGTGAATCCACAATCATCTTATCCATCCCTTTAGGTCCAAGCGTCGTACGCACCGTCTGCGCCACCGCTTTCGCCGCCGCAATATTATTACGCTGCGCATCTTTACCCGTCGTTCGCTTCGTCTCCTCTGGCAAAATAAAAATTGGTTGATACGGTTGATTGTTTGTCATAGTAAGTATACCTCCAAGTATAGATAGAAAATTCGCTCATCGTAATCTTATAAAGATTATGCAAACAAATACTAAAAGTGTTTTAAATACAACTCAAGAGTAATAAAAGATAAAAAGATTTAAATAATAGTCATCATTTCAACCGAACATTATAATAATTATTATTTAATCGAAAGAACATCTAACATGAATATATTCAAAGTCATCAAAAAAGTACTAACCGAACCCACAGATTTTTTTACAAAAGTAGAACAAGGAAAGAATCATCTCGGTTTCGCGTGGGTATATTTTGCCCTGCTTTCGCTATTCAGTACAATCCTAAGAACTATTATTTTTATTATATCGTATTACATTTTCCTTCCTACTTTAGAAAAAGACCCTTTGCTTGGAAAATTATTTTCAGCCAAGTGGAGTGACTTAACTATCTACGCCTACATTTTTAAAACGTTCATAGACTATTTTATTGGACTGATTTTAATTTTTATCATAATCGGAATTATATTCCTCTGGATCAAAATATGGGGAGGAAAAAACACATACAGTAAAACATTTGAATTGATATCATACGCCCAAACACCCTCATTACTATTTGGCTGGATTCCTTTTGTGGGTTTCAGTAGTGTAGTTTGGTCGCTTATTCTACTTGTAATTGGAACAGAAAAAATTCATCAACTAAACAAAACCAGAACGATAGTTATGTACGCCATTCCTCTACTTTTATTTGTAGGACTGATGATTATGTTTTGGATTGTTATGGCTCCAGTGTGGATAGATACACTGAGTAAAACTATATTACCAGCAGTCGGAAAATAATTTAATTCTAAAATAGTTCTAACCATTTATCATCCATAAAAACATCATCACATTTATTTTTCAAACAAACATTTATAAACAATAATACAAATCTGTATTAAAATGATACATTTACAACATCTCTCTCTACCCCACTTAAAAAAAATAAAAACAGCAATCGTCCCCTCATTATTCACCGCCCATCAATTCCATCTCTTAGAAAAGAAATTAAAAAATAAATCCCTCACCAATTCCCAAAAAAACGAATTCTCCCGCTCAATCTCCAAACGCCTCAACGCCATCTACACACTTCTAGGCAAACCCCTCAACAACACCTACATCTACGGCAAAGAGAAAATCATCCCTCAAAGACTGCAACAAGCTACTCTTCTCCTCAAACGCTATGAACGAAAATTCCCACATAAACACCTCATTCTCTCTGGCTCCTTCCTTTATAATAAAACCTACAACGACATCGACATCTTCATCATCTCCAAATACGACAAAGAAGATTGTAAAGAAAAAAAAATCCACTTCAATTATCTCACACAAGATGTGTACTCCTCCGCATTCTACACCAGCCTAACCCAACTCTGCATCTCTAATAGAGAAATCACCACACAACTTATACAAGATACAATCACCCTAGACACATTCATCTCTCTCTACCAAGAACTCTTAAACGACATAGATCAAAACCCTCACGCCCTCAAACATACTCTCAGAGAATTCCTACTCCAATCCTCTTATCTTAGTAATTCCTCTCTTCCCAACTCTCAACAACTAAAACATCAATCAGAAACCATCCTTCACACCAAAAAACCAACCACACTTATTAAAAATAAATTTATAGATACACTTCTTTTCAGTCAACAAACAAAAGAAATAAAAATCACACTGCCAAAACTCATCAAATCCTACCAAGAACTATGTCAAGAATACCCGCAACATCAATCTCACTATCAACACATAATATTTACATTCAAAGAGGTGATGAATCTTGCAAGCAGCTGAATTTAAACAAACCGTTACAAATATAATTGGTACAGAAATAAAATTTGACGGTCACGTTGAAAAAATAATTGACAATCTTATCGAAGAACGGCAACATCGTATTCTTGATTGGATAAAACAATGCCAACAAGGCATCATCCGCCCAGAACCCTGTAAAAACATTCCTAACACTCTTGCGTTCATTTACAAATCTAACGACAACCAGATTCGTGGCATCTTAACCAAAGAAAAAAATTCCTATTTCATTGAATTATTTCTAGACAAGCATAAATATTATGATCGAAAAAGAAAATATCTTGGATTATAACTTTAAAGAGAACTTTGAATAATTCAATTTTTTTGATTGATACTCAAACTACTCTCCGATCGTGGGACTGACACAGGAAGTCCCACTAGACGATGTCGCCTAAGATATTGGCCGCCTCAGATATTGGCACAACAATCTTTATTAACACCTTCTTTCCTACCAAAAGACATGAACATCTCCCGTATCATGTCCACCCAGCATCCCGATAACGTCAACACCCCCTTCTTCGCTGAAAAACCAATTATCGCTGGTGACGACGAAATCAAAGAAGCATTCTACGCCTTCTCCCACTTGGGAATAGACGAACAACTCTGGGACGCCGAAGGCAAAGAAGTCGATACATTTGTCGTCAAAAAACTCCTCACTCGTTATGAAGACTACTTTCGCTCCCACACTTTAGGTAAAGATAAATTCTTAACTCTGCGCCTCCCCAACCCCGACGTCGAAAAAGACGACGGCAAAATCTTAATCGAAGCACTCCATTCCATACCACGAAACTTCGACCTCGCCCAAAAATTCTACAATCAAGACATCGCACCAATATTCGAAGTCGTTATCCCCATGTGCGCCTCCGAAAAAAATCTTCTTCGCGTCCACGAATACTACAAACAATACATCATCAAAACCCAGCATAATAAGATCTACAACGACGACATCACTATAGCAGAATGGGTAGGTTCCCTCCAGCCCGACAACATCCGTGTAACACCATTATTTGAAACAAAAGACGCCATCCTCAACGCTGACAAATATGTCAAAAAATATATCGAATACGAAAAAATACAAGAATTTCAACGCGTCTGGTTCGCAAGATCCGACACCGCGTTAAATTACGGCTCCGTCTCCGCCGTTCTCTTAAATAAGATCGGCGCCCTCAAACTACATCAACTTCAAGAACAACTAAGTATCAACATCCTCCCTATCCTTGGCTGTGGCTCCGCCCCTTTTCGTGGCAACTTCACCCCACGTAACGCCGACAAAATGGTCGCAGGCTACCCCTCAATCCAAACCTTCACCGCCCAATCCGCATTCAAATACGACCACGGCCCAAAACGTATTATCGACGCCATCGAACACATTAAAAGCACAAAACGTAAATCCCCCCTCAATGTCGACACCGAATTTGCCACATCAATTATCAACAAAGTCGAACAAGACTACCAGCAATCCATCTCATTATTAGCAGACAATATAAACTACATCAGCCATTACATTCCCGAACGCCGCAAACGTAAACTCCACGTCGGCCTCTTTGGCTACGCTAGAAAAAACAGCAATGGCATCCAACTCCCAAGAGCCATCAAATTCTGCGCCGCACTATATTCCCTCGGCCTCCCACCAGACATCCTTGGCCTCTCCACCCTCACCCAAAACGAACTCGATAAAATCCGCCTCTCCTACCCCACAATCGATAAAGACATGTCTGACGCATTACAATACTTCAACAAAGATAACTTATCTTTCTTCCCGCATGAAATCCAAACCAAAGTAACACAAGCTGTAAAACTCTTCAGCTATGAACTAAACGAAGAACACAAATTACACTCAACAAATATTCTCAACTCACTCAAACATCACGATATACCAAAGATTCAAGAATCCATTCTCGCCGCCGCAAGAGTGCGAAAATTTCTCGGGTAATCACGCCTCATTTTTTTACTTTCAAGCATTCCAATCCACTTTACCACCACAAACCCCATCTTGCACTATAACAATATTTATTAACCCAATCAGCCACTAGAAACGACAATGGCTCGCATCATTTTTCTTGGCACCTCCGGCAGTTCCGCCGTAACATCTAAGCAGCTACGCTCTTCAGGTGGTATTATAATTCAAGTAGAAGACCTGCAACTACATATTGATCCTGGACCTGGTTCATTAAACAAAGCCAAAGAATATGGTATCAATCCACATAACACCAATGCCATACTCGTTTCACATAACCATATCAATCATTGTAATGACATCAACGCCGTCATCGAAGCCATGACCCATGGAGGATTAGAACATCGCGGTATTATATTAGCAAGTAAATCTGTCCTCCAACCTGAAACCGGCCACCCTTTTCTCACATCATATCATCAAAGTTTACTTGAACGCGTCATGCCTCTAGAAAAAAATCATAAACTCGCCCTAGATTTGGTTGAAATTAACGCTCTTCCTGCTCAACATACTGACCCCACTGCAATTGGCTTTAAAATCTTCTGTCCTCAATTTACGCTCAGTTACACTGGCGACACCGTCTTAACTCCTCAACTCCTCGACGCCCTAATGGGTTCAGATATCCTTATCTTAAACGTTCCCTATCTCGCCAAAAAAGCCTCTGGCCAAAATCTAGATACAGAATCTGCATTACATATTGTTAACGCCGTGAAACCAAGATTAGCCATCCTTACCCATTTTGGCCTAGAAATGATCAAAGCCGACCCTATTGTTGAAGCTCGCGAAATCCAACGCGTAACCGGTGTCCAAACCATTGCCGCTTATGATGGCTTAATTATCGCTCCTGGCGGTTGGGAATCAATTAAATCTCCGGTGAAAGGATATTAAAATTTAAAAAACATTAAGAGACACCAAAATACTCAACAGAACGCCCCAATTTTACATCTAAATCCCTTTTCTCTTTTGGCAAACAATCTAAAACGTATTCCCATTTAAAAAAATCATATTTCTCACGAAGCCCATTTACAATAGTATCAAGAACTACCTTTTCCCGACTAAATTCACCTCGAAAAATTCTATCCTCGATACGCTTGACATCTGAACCTAATGCAACTGCTGCTTTTTGAGTAGCCGTTAAATCATTTCGCTCATAAAAACAAGGATAAACAGCAAAAACTAAGTTAAACGAATAAAAAGGTAAATACTCAATTCCAAAAAATAACTCTTGAGTTAAAAGCATCCAGTGAGGTTGTTCAATTGATTTTCTCACTGAAGACCTATTCCATCGATTATATTCATGCACCAACCGATCAAATTCAAGCCCATAATCTGTCATAGTAAAAAAAACAGAAATTACTTTAAAAAATTTATCCTATTAAAATCTGTAACACCCACACAACCCCAAGCCCCAGAAAACACCCTGCCCCAATAAACGGCATCGCCGGATAAAACTTATGTTCATTACCATACCACAACAAAAAACCTAACCCCGCAAGCGAAAAAAATGGAATCACTAACGCCTGCCAAACCCCCATCTCTTTTAACACCACTCCTGCAAAAATAAGTGGAAATCCAATATCCCCCCCACCTAACATCGCCGTGCGAATCTTCACGGGCACTTTCTTCCCATGTGTATCAGAATGATGAACTCCCCCCGCCGGCGTCTTCGTCTTAATCTTCCCATCCTCATATGGCAATAATAAACCAGCAAATACCTTCGCATCCGTCTGCGACTTCGCAAGCGTAATCATATGCTTACTCTTCCACACCGCATACGCATCATAGACACCAATTAACACTAATAATACACTCACCGACCATAAATTCAACAGCGGCACAAAAATCACCGCAAGACCGCTATACGAAAATAACTCTGTAAATGTATGCACATAAAAATTAGGTTTAAATATTTTCCATACTCCAAGCACCACCGCAAGTCCAACGGCAAACCACACCCCCACAAACGCCCCAAACGCAATTGAAAGCGACATCACAACCGCAATTAAAAACCAAATCTTCCACACCCAATGTAAATTAAATTTAATTAAAAGTAATAATATAACTGTTCCAACTAACACTGCAATCATCATTGGTACATACGACGTATCCTCTTCTAATGGTGGCCGCTCCCCAATCGGCAAATCTTTAAACACAACTTTACCCGCATCCGCACTCTTCACCGGATCAATATACATCTGCAGCACCGCTAACCCTAAAAATTGTGATAATAAGAAAAGCCCAAGCAACACTGCCACAACTTTTGGATGATGTTTCATATTCTTCTCAACACCCAACAGGTTATAAATGTTAATAATCACTAAAAAATGACAAAAACACCGAAAGATTTATAAATAAACAAGTAATTAACTACTAAATAATAACAATAATTAAATTCAAAGAGGAAAATATATTATGACAACGACCATGACATCACAACCACCAAAAAGAAAATTTAAAGATACATTAACAGGATTAGTTACAGCTTTTCTAGATGCACCTGTAAATCCACTTCAAGATATATTTCGAAGAGCAATGGTCGGAGATGTCTTACTTCAAGATGTAGAGTACGATCTTCGATCAGCAATCGGCACTGTTGAAACAAAATATGAATTAGAACAAAAAGAATTATTTGAGATAATGTGTAAAAATGTAAAATTAGAACAAACATTACAAAACGCAAATATTCCCTATCAAAAAACCACAGATAAACCAATTGTTATTCATTATAATTTAAATGAGATTATAACTAATTATGATCTATCAGCAAGCAACCAAAAAAATAAAGCAGTTCAAGTAGCAATATTGCAACAAGAATTAAAAAAATTAGAAACAGCATATGAAGAGTTTTCTCAAGACTTTGAAGCAGAGAAAACAGAAAATACCTATCTTAGATTAAAAGTAGCACTACATGACCTAAAAGACCCTTTCGCAAAAAGCGATGTAGAAGAATATGAAGATGCCGTGGCTACATTATTAAAAACCACAAGAAAACAACAAGACGCAAAATACGAACAAACACGATTACAACTTGCCAGCGTGAGAATTATCGGTGAATTATACGCACAAGACTACACCCAATCAGGCACTTATCACACCGAAACCCTTGACAAAATACAAACCCCTCAAAACGTTCGTGCCTATTTTCACAATTCAGCGGAATTGGAACAGACTGTAAACGCACTTGTTGACCCAACAAAAAAAACAGATTACGCCGCACAAAAAGAAAACCGACTTAAATTAACTGAATTAGTAAAACAACACCCAGAATACCAAACCGCTGCATTTAACATCGCAAAAGGAATTACAAAAACCGAAAATGCTCTTGCTGAAGAATTCGGCATCGCTCTTGCCAACGCTACCAATCAATCTCAATATTGGCAATTTGTAGGAGATCTTATTGGCGCAAGTACCACCGCTCAACGCTCAGACAGAATGCAATGGCAACAACAGTGCTATACTAAAGCAAAACAATAATTTTTTTTATTAATTTTAGTTGATATAATTCTACTTAATTGCCTATCCAAAATAATTTTCACCCAAAATCTCTCCCATCCATCACCACATCTTTATTCTCTTTATTCATTTTTTCTTTCTCTATTCGCACAAAATCCCTAAACAACGGCACTTTGATCGGCACCGCAAACTTCGTAAACGTCGAAGTTACCAGAGCCTCACCTTTATCTAACGACGCAATCGTTCGCTGATCCTGTGACAAATCCTGCGCCGCACTCTCAATAACCGCCTGTCGCTCCGACCCCATTTCTAACCCTAAAATAATTTTTGTATTCATATTCGCTAAAATACTCTTGGGAATCTCCGACGGCAATTGCGTAATCGCCACTAACCCAATCTTAAACTTTCGCCCCTCACGCGCCACACTCTCAAATACATTACTCCCCTGCTCAAGCACCGCCTTCCCCAATACCCGTGGCGCCTCCTCTAATACAATCGAAATTACCGGCTTATCTTCTAATTTTCCCACTCGTTTGTAATACCGATACTTGTCAAACATCTCTGACACAATAATCGTCCCAACCATAATCTCAATTGCCCCCGCAAAATAACTCGTATCCACAATAACCGTTTTCCCTCGCTCAAGTTCGCTGCAAATCTCAACAATCGTATTCTCTCCTGCAACAATATCGAAAATTCCCTGCGTACCAATAATCACTCCATTCTCAACATCAAGTCCTAATAATCCAATCAATCGCCGTTTCACAACCGCCATCGTATCCTCATGAAACGCCACCCCTTCAATTTTTTTATCCTCTAAAATCGATCGAATCCACTGCTCTTTATACTTGCGATAATACGCAAAGAGACACTGCCGCTGCGGATCGCTCAACTGTATCGCTCCTTGAAAATGCTCCGGCTTTATACACGACAAATTAATCTTCAACGACCGTGCCCCTGCTGGTGGATTCACAGGAGTATAATATACAACCGCCCCTCGCTCAGCATGATCTTTCAATCCTAATCCATTTCGTCCATAATACTCATCATGCGGATCTAACACAAGCATCCCCGCATATCCTCTGCCTGTAATATTCCATAACATACACGACAATAAATTTGATTTTCCTTTTCCCGTCGACGCCGGAACCAATACATGGTGACTCAACACCTCAGCGCCAGGCAAAAATAAATCCACATCTAACCCTTTGCTTCCACTACGTAACTTCCCTAAAAATAAAGGGAGTACTGGCCGAACTAAAAATGCCAAATCCTCTTTCACAACCGCCCTCACTTTCGCGAAAAAATGTGGCAGCTTTTTACAACTCCTCCCTCCCTCAGAAATTCCTAACACCGGCTTCAGCAGCGCCAACTGATAATTACGCAGCTGCTCATCCATCATCGCAAACCCCCCCTCCTCTAAACTCATCCCTGCCACCATCTCCAAATTTTGCGCCGAAATCTGACTCCCATACACTAAATCATACACCTGTAAAAGAAATTTCTCCCCTTTCTCCTCTATAACCACTAATTCCCCGAGCTCCACCTGCTCACCCGCCTTCACCCGCATCACAATCTTACCAAAATCCCCTGCAACCACCTGTCCGATAATCATGAATAATATTAATCGCTTCCTCTTTTTAATTATTTAGATAGTAAAATTCCTAACTGATTAAGATTAAAACAATTTTCCAACGAGAATCAAACTTCTCAACAACAATCTTTATAAATAGCCTCAATTTTTAGAACCAAATGGAAGCAATAGTCATGCATTATCGCCAAGGACGGCATCACGTCAACCCGTATCAAATGATACTCAAAGTAGCTGATACCGCGCAAGACGCAGAAAAAGTCATCGGCAAAACCGTTACCTGGACTTCACCAGCAGGAAAAGTATTATCTGGCAAAGTCTCCGCACTACATGGTCGCAGAGGCAACGTTCGCGCAATCTTCGCTGACGCAGGCCTACCCGGTCAATCATTAGGCCAGAAAGTAAAATTATCATAAATTCTTCTTTATATTCTATAAAAATCCTAGGGTTAGATGTGTTTAAAATAGTAATTAAAATAGAAAAACACATCTGCAATGGAAAAATTAACTTGGCTGGGCAAATGTCGTGAACAAGAACTAGACATTCTCATCATCTTTAACATACACTCAAAAGAATACTTCAAACCCCCCGCCAGCTTTTTTGAAGAAGAAGTTCGTCTTCGTCAAGATCTACAACAAAGATATACGACGTTAAACAACATATTAGACCATGATTCATATCAATTATACCCTGCACCTCTTCAAATAATCGCCCAAGACCTCTCCCAAAAACTAGAACACAGCTATCAACTCTTAACAAATCCTCTAAAATATAAACCCCTTCTTTCAAATGGTGACCTCATTAATCCTTTTCATGGAAAATGTGATTTAACCGACTACATCTTAACACTCAAAGAAATAAAACATCCAAATATCCCTTCTTTTGCTCATACATTAACCCAATTCCTCACATTGAAATCCTGTTTTGACGACTATAACCATAACCTTGAAAAACAACTTCATAAAAAAGACAATAAGATACATAAATTAGAACATGAAAACCATAAATTAAAACAGTTTCTAACTGCCATAGACGGATATATTGCAGCCGTTGACATACAACCAAGATGATTACCATTCTAAAGTGAACCTACTACACAAAGCTTTATAAATAACCTTCTTTCTCAAAATTCATGATTGAACTCTACCGCTGGCTTGGTGATTTGAACAGAATCAACACGCTCAGTTTATTTGAAATCAATCCGCATGAGTACTTTCAACCAAGTAGTAATCGTGAAACAGAAACAAAACGACTTGAAGGAGATATCAAAACAAACTACCGAAAATTAATACTCAAACTTCATCCTGACCAACAGCAACAATTTCCCGATTCATTCAAACAACTATCCGCTGAATACTTCAAAGAAGTACAACAATTATATGATTTACTCACAAACAAAGAAAAATACAAAAATCCCGACCCTCACGATGGAGAACATGATATACAAGGTTATATTTCCACAACATTAGAAATCTTCACCCTCACCAATTATGTATTATCCTTGCAGCATAACAAACCAGATGAACACCCAATTATTGGTACAATCAAAAAATTCATTCACGCCCGTGATGACTTAGAACAAAAGTTATCAACACAAAATTCATTCATGGGCCCCCTTCCACCCCGCGATCCTTTACCGCCAGCAGAGTATATCCAGATGATCGAAGAAAGAGATCGGCTGCTTAAAAAAAAAGATGACGAAAATAACAAATTGAAACAAGAACGAGACCAACAACGCCAACTCACAGAAGGATACCGAGAACAATTAAACAAAGCCGTAGAAGCCCGTCATAGTACCAGCGATTTACTCGCATTAATGGATCAAAAATTAGAACAATTATTAGAAAAGTAAAACAAAAACACAATAAAAAAATTTGAGGTAATAAAAAATGACACAAGAACTAACAGAAAAAGTATACCAGAAAGTGCAAGCCTTAGGAGAACAATATCAACTTGCAAAGATACAAGTTGAAGCATCAAAACAGAGAATAGGTGAACTTGAACAACAAAACCTAGAATTACAACTAAATTATGAAACTGTAACCGGTCAAGCAACAACAACAGACAGCCAATACCAAAATCTTCAACAAACCTACACTCGCTTAATTGAAGAAAAAAACACGTTAGAGACACTAGTTACCGATGCCGGAAAAAAGATAGAACAAGTCAACCAAACATACGCAAAATTAGAACTAGACTATCAAACAGAAAGAACAGGATATGAACAAGCAGCAACAGAACTGCACGAAATGGTAGCAGATAAAGAAGGAACAATTTCAAGTTTAAGTGAACAAATTGACTTATTCAAAACCAAACAAACTGCGTATGAAACACAAATTGCTGACTACACCACACAACTTGCAACTGCAGAAAACCAACAACGACAACATGTTGAATTCCTCAACAAATTAGAAGGTTTGTTAGATCATTATCTTACAAGTGATCAAGAGCAAGCACCCACGCTTCCACCTACTAATTAAATGTTAAGAAAAACCAAAGTATGAGTCAAACAGAAGAGAAAGAAAGAAATATACTCCATGCCCTTTCAAGACTACTAGAAGAAAATAAACAATTAAAAAGAAGTCAAGAAACGCTGGAAAGTATCATTTCTTATTGTACCTCGAAACAAGATGATATCGAATGTATGTATATCGCCGGACTAATCTACGAAACAAAAGATAACATTCCTCAAGCGATACAAACATACACCTCAGCTACACAAACAAATCATCTCCCCTCTCAAGTCCGCTTACTCTACCACAACATCGACTCAACTAACCCTCTTGCTCTTTTACAATACGCAATTGAAACATCACCCCAACCAACGTTAATCAAAACCATTCTTGAAAACAAAGACAACTCCGAACAACGTAGAGAACTCCGTCTGCAACTAACCCCTCTCTTAAAACAACAACCAAACTACCACCAACCAATCTGGCATACCGCAAAAGCCCTTCTGCTTCAGCACGACTACGCCATGGCCGAAGAACTTGGCATTGCCCTCGCCCATGCCACAAACAAAAGCGAATACTGGCAATTTATTGGCGACGTCATTACCCAAAGCCCAACCGCTCATATTCCTAAACGCCTCGCTTGGGCTCAACAATGCTATCAAAACGCCCAGCCAGCTCGGCAAAAGTAGGACCAACATCGTAACTACTTCAAAATAACACCAAGACCATAAAGTTTAAAAACAGCGTCCATTCTAGCTATATTACAGCATGACCGATCAAAATCCATTACCATCTCAACCAAGTTTTATCGAACGACATTTTCCCCACTTCTATAAAAGTTATATGGGTGTTGTAGGAGTATTCCTTCCAAATGTAGAATTAAAGTGGGAAGTTGCCCGAGAAACAAGAAAAAATCAAAATCTAGAACAAAAAATAGAAAGTCTTCATCACGATCTTGACCAAACCAGAACTGAAGCCTGGCAAGCACAACAAGAACTCACCATAGAACGCGGCGCCAATCAAACAAGACAACTCCGATACCAAACTCTAGAAGCAGAAACTCAAACTACTCATGCTTTGAACCAAACTCTGTACGCAGAAAACCAACAACTTCTCACACAACACCAACAAGCACAACAAACCTACACAGAACAAGAAGAGAGTACACAACTACAACTAGATGAACTTCAAATTGAACGACAAACTCTTCAAGCACACTGCCTTGACCTCGAACAACGCCTCAGCCAACCATTCTCCCAACCAAATCATCAGCACGTATTAAACTCTCTACAACAAGAATCTGAACTCCGCCAATTACTCAGCCCCGAAGATACAAACGACTTTGAATACCGCAGCGCCGCCACAAGAATATATACTCCTCAAACCGACACACCACTCGAACAAGAACTCGAACAAGCCTTTTTATCATCCCTCGAAAAAACACAAAAATCAAAATTATACCAACACGTAACTCTCACAATTGCCGACAAATTATTCACTGAAAATTTTCCCTTGACCGCCGCATCCCTCTATAACACTCTCCTAAAATATTTCACCAGTGAATCATATCAACCCGCCTCTCCACAAGAAACAAAATACACCAACATCAAAGAAACCAGAGACAGATTAACAACAATCATCAAAACAAACCCACAATACGCTCCCGCCGTATTTGAAATAGCACACCTAAATCTCCAAAACCAACACTACAACCTCGCCGAAGAATTAGGCATCGCTCTTGCAACCGCCACAAACAACAGCGAATACTGGCAATTCATAGGCGACGTCATCACCCAAAGCCCAACTGCAAATCTACCCAAACGCCAAACCTGGGCTCAGCAATGCTACCAAAAAGCCGGCATCATCCAACCCTCTAACTAAATTATTGTAACTACTTCTTTGTAACAAAATAAACGCAAAGTTTATAAATAAAACCAAATTATACAGACCAAAAAACATATTCAAACGGAGGAAATAAATTATGACAACAGACGCATCAGACCGATTAAAAGCATTATTAGGAACAGCAGCAGCATCTCGTGCTCTTCCCAGTGCACAACAACCAACCGCACCACGATTAAACAGCGAAACATTCACTCAACCACAACAAGGAAACACCCGTATTTTCTACGTTGCCGATGTGACATATAGTATGGCCCCGTATGTGCAAGCTATGCAAAGAGTAATTGAATCCGTTGGACAAAAAACACTCGACGCACAAAAAGGCATCGAAGCAACAGTACTTGGCATTAACGAACACGAACGTCAAGGGTATACACCTCGTATCATACGAGAAAAAATCTCATCTGCAAAACTTCATCAGAACTTTCTGCAATACTTCGATTGGACTGCCGACCCCTCAAAAATAAGATCACAAGTCGCTCAATTGGTCTTAGAAAATCAACCAAACGGCGACACCGCCGAACCATACGAATGCACTGCAAAATATGTTGTAGACCACATAACCCAAGATAAAATCAAAAATCCAAATCGAAATTATGGCGTTGTATTTTTTGGGGACGCTAAGCCTCACGGCATAACAAAATTTGACGATCGTGGTTGTGTACATGGTGTCAAAGCTGACGAATTAGAAACATTAATCCAAGTTGCCAATCGCGTCTATTGGGTTGACTGTGATAGCCAAGGAACAGGTGAGTTCAAACAATTCACGTATGACCCATTAAGCAAACGTGAAACCTCAATCTATCTTAAATTTAAAGATGCTCAAAGCATTTTAGAAGATGCATTAGTAGGAATGGTCAAACAAACTGTAAGCCCTGCTACCTACAACGACTTCCTCGCAACACTTTCAGGTACACAAGCCCAGCAAGTTCGCAGGCTTCTTGGCAACGGAAAATAAAACCAACAAAATCAAAAAATATTTTTTTATTTTAATATTTAAATCAGAAAATAACATATGGCCAACCAACTAGCCGAATTAGTACGTATTCGTTTTCTCTCAGAAATAGCCAAAGCTGCCCGTGCCCAAAACGGCACATACGACCTAACAAAAGCAAAAACACAAGTAAAAAAAACATATCGTGAAATAGCCCTACTTGCTCATCCGGATAGAAATCCTGGTGATAAATTTCAAGAAGAACTATTCAAACAAATGAGTGAAATATATGGCCAAATTGAAAACGCATCCGACCAACAAATAACCGAATACCTAACTCAAACCGCCCAACCTGAATTTGGTGGCGCCGGACAAGAATTACAAGACCTCGTCGCCCAAGCCGCCAACGCCGTTGAAAATCTCAGCTATCAAAACCAAGAGTTACAACAACGCCTCGCTCGTACTCAAGCCGACATCGTAAGTTTACGTCGCGGCGGCCAATACCGTCCTGATCAAATTGAAATCTACGTTGACCAATCAAAAGGAATCAAAATCACATTTGCCAACGCCAACCAAGAAATTGCAAGACTAATTAACAACGGTGCACTTAATCCCAATACTCTTCTCTACGAAAACGTCGACCACAGCCTTCGTATCACCGCCGGCAACGCCAAAACAGAAATACCAAAATTAGAACAAAAAATACACACACAGCAACAACAATTAACCAAATCTTATCAAGACGCCCAGCTTTATCTTGATCAAAAAAACGGCTACAAAGCACAATGCGCAACACTTCAAACCACCATCCAACAAGCACAGATTCACGCAACAGAAACACAAACAATCATTCAAAGCACCCAACGCCAGCTAGAACAAGAAAGAGAAACACGCCAGGCCCTTGAGAAAAAAACAATCACGCTTGACCAACTGCTGAAAGACACAAACGACGCCGCAACAAAATTATTAACTACTCAATTAGCCGACCAAAAACGACGCTATGAAAACATCTTGAAAGGCTACCAAAATATTCTTGAACAACTAGATCAATCCTCTTCTCAACAAAATTCCCAAACAACAACTCACCCAACCCTCTCTCTCACACTTCAAACCCAACACCGCCTCTTCACCTACGTAACCGACACATTCAATAATCCACAAAAGAAATCAGCCGACTTTAAAGACGCCAAAGACACACTCCTAGAACTGCTTAAAACCAATCCAGAAGAGTTTACAATCTCCTCTTACCACCTTGCAAAACAACTCTTACGAGAACAAAAAACCAGCGGCGCCGAATACACCGCAATCGCACTTCTAAGTATCGAACCAAAAAACCCCTACCTCTGGCAGATCATGGCCCAATCCGTAGAACAAAGTCCAACCGCCATCCGCCCAACTCGAAAAGCCTGGCAAGAAGAATGCTACCAAAACGCCCAGAAATACCAACCTAACACTAACACGACACTTCTTGGCGCCATAGCGACATTAAACAACCCTCAATCCCTCAGAGAATATAGCCAAATAACAGCCGCAAAAAAAACCCTCGCAACACTCCTAAACCAATCAACCTCCCAAACTCTAGTAGAACAACTCAAAAAAGAAATACAACACCTCTACCAATCATCACAATACGAATTAGCTGAAGAAATTGCGTTGGCAATCACAAAAGCCCATCCTGACCGCAAAGACATCTGGCAGCTCGCAGGCGACGCCATCTCTGCAAGTAAAAGCGCCTCGCGTCCACAACGCCAAACCTGGGCCCAGCAATGCTACGACCGCGCGCAATAAACAAGACCATATTATTTTTTTTCTAAATAATTGTTATATTTTCGTTAGTAGCAAAATCACAACGAAACATTTATAAAGAATAACCACTATTAAGTGATAAAATGAACAAAGAAATAGATGCAACTAATTTTTATGAAACATTAGAACAATTAATAAAAAGATTAGTCGCAGATAGAGATAATTTAAGAGAAGAATATATCGCATATCGAAAAACTCAAGAAGAA
>CAXNDX010000010.1:0-17308 GCA_964201585.1 Candidatus Woesearchaeota archaeon
CACATCCTAAAGGAAAAGTACTTATCATCGCCGGCGCCATCGCCAACTTCACTGATATCGAAAAAACATTTAAAGGCATCATTCGAGCCATAACCGAATACCAAACCCCTCTACGCGAACAACACATTTCTATATATGTGAGAAGAGGAGGCCCAAACGACCAAATCGCTCTTAAACAAATCAAAAATACCTGTGAACAGCTACAAATCCCTGTCCTCGTCTACGGACCAGAAACCACTATGACAACAATGTTTCCACTAATCGCAGAAAAAATAAAAGAATAAGTGCGCTTAACAAAAAAGTGCATCTAACAATTAAAAAAAATTATAACATAACACAGCCAACCATGACAACCCAACCCACCTCCCAAAAATCCACCTCCAAACCATCATACGAACTCTTCACCAAAGACACAACTGCCTTCTTCTACAACCTCAAAGTCGACGCCATCCAACGCATGCTCGACTTCGACTACCTCTGCCAACGTAAAACGCCCAGCATCACTGCAATAATTCATCCTGGCAGATCCGGATTCCATAAAGTATTCTTCGGACAAAAAGAAATCATCATCCCCCTCTATCCAACTATCCAACAAGCAGCCATCCATCACCCAGATACCGACGTCCTCATCAACTTCGCATCCTTTCGCTCCGCCTATGAATCTTCAAAACAAGCCCTCACAACCAAAACAATCAACATCATCATCATCGTTGCCGAAGGCATCCCTGAACATGACACACGTACACTAATCGCCCTCGCCAACCAATACAATCAAACACATCCCACCTCTATACCAAAAACCATCATTGGCCCCTCTACAGTAGGGGGAATCTGTGCAGGAAAATTTCGCATCGCCAACTGTGGCGGCACAACAGAAAACATCATCCGCGCAAAATTATACCGCCCAGGTAGTATTGGCCTCGTATCCAAATCCGGCGGCATCACCAACGAAATGTTCAACCAGCTCGCCAGAGCAACAGACGGCATCTACGAAGGTATCGCTATCGGCGGCGACACCTACCCTGGCACAACTTTATTAGACCATCTCCTACGCTTCGAACAAAATCCAAATATCAAATTAATGGTAGCATTAGGTGAAATCGGCGGCGAACTCGAATACGACATAATTGAAGCAAAAAAACAACATAAACTCACCAAACCTTTAATCATGCTCGTCCCTGGAATTTCCGCAAAAATATTTCCCTGGGAAGTTCAGTTCGGTCACGCCGGCGCCAAAGCCGGCAAAGCAGAAGAATCCGCGATTACAAAAAATCAAGCATTAAAACAAGCCGGCATCATCGTTCCCTACTCATTTGAACAACTCGAATCAACCATCCAGAGTGCATTTAACAAATTAGTCAAAGAGAAAATGATTGCACTTAACACCGAACCAGCCATCCCCACCCTCCCCCTAGACTACAAAGAAGCAATAAAACAAAACCTCATCCGCAAACCCACAAATTTCATTACCACCATCTCCTGCGACACCGGTGACGAACCAACCTACCTCAACACCCCTATCAGTCAACTCATCGAACAAAACTCCGGCATTGGTAACATCATCTCATTGTTATGGTTCAAAAAAAAACTCCCCACAGAAATCACAAAATTCATCGAACTCGCAATCATCCTCTGCGCCGACCACGGCCCCGCCGTCTCTGGTGCTCATAACGCCATCATCACCGCACGCGCCGGCAAAGACATCATCTCCTCCCTCTGCTCAGGATTATTAACCATCGGCCCCCGCTTTGGAGGCGCTATAGACGACGCTGCAAGATATTTCAAACAAGCCTGCGACAACAACACCCCTGCAGAACAATTCATCAACCACATGAAACAGCAAGGCATCCTCATCCCTGGCATCGGCCACCGCGTAAAATCCATTCGCAACCCCGACAAACGCGTCGAACTCTTAAAACAATACACCACCCAACATTTTTCCAAAACCCCCTACCTCAACTACGCACTCAACGTCGAACACCTAACCTTACAAAAAGCCGAAAACCTTATCTTAAACGTCGACGGCTGCCTCGCCGTCTGCTTCCTTGACGCCCTAACATCAAGCAACCAATTCACCCCTGATGAAATCAACCAAATAATAAATATCGGCTGCCTCAACGCCCTCTTCGCCCTCAGCCGCAGCATTGGCTTGATTGGACACATCTTAGACCAAAAACGACTCAACGCCGAATTATATCGACACCCGACCGATGACATATCGTATTTTATTGGTGACGAAAAATAATATTTTTCATTTGAACTCTTACCAACTAATTTCACCTCTCCTTGCTTCCATCACAACAAATTTTATAAATAGACCATTTCCCAAACAGTTAACATAAGACAAAACAACTAAAAGGTGGCTATTATATTATGACACACGACAAAAATCAAAAACCAACAGACGACGAAATCATTTTTGACTTCACCAAATTCACATCAAAAATAAAAACATTCTTCACCTCAAAACCAGACCATCACTCTACCCCTCAACATCCTCATCCCTCTTCTCATCAAGAACATAAAACACCTAAATCAGATGACGAAATCTCATTTGACACCGATTCCCTCAAATCATTCTGGACGACCCATAAAACCTGGCTCATCCCTGTTATCTGTATCCTCATCGCCATCTCTTTCTCCGTCTTCCTCAGAACCATGCCCCAACGCATGCCCATCGCCGAAGATTGGGCGCAAAATACAGTATATAATTACTATCAAAACCAACTCACTTCCCAAATCAACCAACAATATCCTAACTTACCACAACAAAATAGAGACGTCTTAATCAAAAAAGAATGGACTAATTTTTATAATACAAACAAACAACAAGTAGAACTTCAAGTATCTCAACTATCTCAACAATATAGAAACCAATTTAAAGATGATCAAGGAAATTTATATCTTCTTGGAATAGATCCTTATTATTATTATCGCCAAACAGATTTAACATTAAAAAACGGTTTTCCTGGCACTGAAAAAAGAGCTGATGGCTCAGTTTGGGATATGCATAGACTTGCTCCGTTAGGTAGAGAACAAGAATGGAATTTACACCCTATTGCCGGAGCAATCATCCATAAAATCATCAATTTTTTCACAACCATGCCTGTTATGGCCACTTTTTTCTATGTTGGCACCATCTTCGCCGCCTTAACCGTCATCCCTGCATTTTTCATTGGACGTATTATAACCAGAAATAATATTGGTGGATTTTTCACCGCCATGCTTATCTCCGTCTCCGCTTTCTTCGTTGCTCGCACAACCGGTGAAAGTTCTGATACAGACATCTATGCCGTCTTCTTTCCAATGTTAATTGCGTGGTTATTTCTTGCCGCACTTGATACAAAACAGCTTAAACACAAACTAATATGGATTGCAACAGCAGGTTTAGCCACAGGCTTATTTGCCTTCGCCTGGACCGGCTGGTGGTACACTTCTGACTTCATTCTTGCAACATTAGGGATATACACTGTTTATCTTGCTATAACACAATGGAAAAATATTAAAACAGTTCTCATCCCTCCATTAGCACTAATCGGGACCTACCTACTTACCTCTGCAATCGCAGTTACTATTTTAACATCATTTAATAGCTATCGCGCAATTTTCTTTGGTTCCGTAGGTTTCATCAATCTCAAAGCCGTTGGTGTATATTCCTATTGGCCAAACATTCGTACAACCGTCGCCGAACTTAACGTTGCCTCATTTGAAAAAGTCATCGAACAACTTGATGGTAGATTATTATTTGCTCTTGCACTCATTGGCGTTCTTCTCACATTCCTACGAAAAATAGAAACAGAAACACATGGCACAGAAAAATATGACATTAAAACCCCTTTTTTTCTCGCTCTTTGGTTTATTGCATCACTGTGGGCAACCACAAAAGGCATCCGTTTTATTCTTCAAGTCACCCCTGTTATGGCAATTTCATTAGGAGCATGTATGGGCTTTGCCTGGCAATATATTAGTACTTGGCTCAGCAAAGAACTCAAGTTAAATGCACTCCTCACAAAAACAGTAATATTCCTAGTACTATGTCTTCTCTTAATCCAACCCATCAAATCAGGCTATAGCCAAGCATTTAACTCTGTTCCTAGTATGAACGACGGCTGGTACAATACATTAGATAAAATAAATCAAGAAGCACCGCAAAATATAGTCATAACCTCTTGGTGGGACTTTGGCCATTGGTTTAAAGCTGTAGCCAATCGCCCAGTTACATTTGATGGAGGAAATCAAGTAGGTTGGGACGCATACTGGGTCGGTCGATCACTAGCCACAGATAACGAAAAAACAACAACAGGTATCATTCGCATGCTTAATTGCGGCCAAAATAATGCGTTTGAAACAATAGAAAAAATAACAAAAGAAAATCCGCAAGGAAAATTAAACAACACATATCAAGAAATTGACCTTCTCAATGAAATAGTTATTCAATCAAAAATAAATGCTCAAAAAACACTTCAAGAAAAATATCAATTCACCATAGAACAAACATCAGAAATTTTAAAATACACCCATTGTAATGCACCAATAGATTATTATATCACTTCAGAAGATATGATTGGTAAAGCAGGAGTATGGGGCCATTTTGGTACCTGGAACTTTAAAAAAGCCGTCATGTATCAAAAAACAAGTACTTTAAATCGTGAAGACGCAGTGAAATTATTAACTACCCATTTCAATCTCTCCGCAGACGAAGCAGAAAAAAATCATGCAGAAATCCAAACAACTCCCGGTGATCAATGGATTTCTAATTGGCCTTCCTATCTCTCAGGCATTGGCAACTGCCAACTACAACCAAGTAATACGCTTAATTGCCCAATACAAACCCGTGAAGGGAATGCAGTAGTAACGATAGATCTCGCAAGTATGAACGTCTCATTTAAAACCGGTCAAACAGAAGAAGTTCATCCAAATTCGATTGTCTACGCAGATAAAGAAGGAATAAAAGAAAAAAAATTTAGTGGGAAAACCATTCCTGCCTCAATTATCTTGATTCCAGATGGAAATAATTTTGTTACACTTATCGCCGACCCCACCATTGCCGCAAGTACATTTACCAAATTGTACTTCTTTAATGGTCATGGACAAACCTGCTTTAAAAAATTCCATGAAGACAAAAACCTCAACGGCGGAAAAATCATCACCTGGACCATCGACTATAACTGCCAGCAAGAAAATAAAGTTTATTTCCTCCCTAAACCAGAGAGCCATGCCGCACATATTTTAATCGGTACTCAAAATCGAAACGAAACAGAAGCGTTCAAATTAGCAAATGACATCCACAGTAAAATCACTAAAGACAACTTTGCAGAGTACGCCAAAAAATACTCCGAAGATCCCGGTTCAAAAGACAATGGAGGCGACCTTGGCTGGTTTGGCAAAGGAATAATGGTTCCAGCATTTGAAAACAGCGCTTTTAGCCTTGACGCCGGAAAAATCTCCGAACCCATAAAGACCAAATTTGGCTACCACATTATCTATGTAAAAGAAAAACGTACGAGTTAATAACTTAAATTTTATATTTTTATTATTTTATCCCACTTTCACAACTCTTATAAAACCATTCTACCCCTCTAAAACCACACATGAACCCCTACATCATCATCCCTGCCCGTAACGAAGAAAAACACATTGCCACCGTCATCAACAACAGCAAACCCTACGCTCAAAACATCATCGTCGTTGACGACGGTTCAACCGACCAAACTGCAACCCTCGCCAAACAAACCGGCGCCATCACGTTAACACATAAAGTCAATCTCGGCAAAGGTGCCGCCATGAAAACAGGATGCGAATATGCTATCCAACAAAACGCCACCCACCTTATTGTTATGGATGCCGACGGCCAACACGAACCAACAGAAATCCCCTCACTCCTCAACGCCCTAACCACCCACGACATCGTCTTTGGCACAAGAAACATGCCCAAATCCATGCCCTTCGTCATGCGCTTTGGCAATAAATTTATAAATAAAACCCTCAACTTTTTTCATAACATCAATATTGAAGATAGCCAATGCGGCTACCGTGCATTTACCGCACAAGCATACCAAAAAATTCGTTGGGATGCTCAAGATTATTTTGTAGAAACAGAAATGACTATTCGCGCAGGCAAACAAAAATTAAAATATATCCAACACCCCATCCAAACCATCTATAACGACAAATATAAAGGCACAACCATCCTAGATGGAATCCAAATAGTCACAAAAATGATTGGATCAAAACTAATAAAATAAGTTTCATAGAGAATTAAAAAAATAATAACAAATATAACAAAAATAAGAACATCCTAAATAATAAATATAAACCCACCATGACCACAACATTTTGGATCCAATTTAGTGGAGTAATCTTTGGCGCCGCCATGCTATACTTCACCTTCGTCAAATACAAACGCAAAGAACTCACCTCATTAGAATTAGGCATGTGGTTTGGCACATGGATTACTTTAATTGCCGTAGCCATCATCCCAAACATCCTTGATCCCATCATCGCCCCTCTCAACTTCTACCGCCGCCTAGACTTCTTTGTCGTTCTTGGTTTCTTTGTCCTCCTCAGCTTAGGATTCTACAACTACAGTACTGTCAAAAAAATGGAAAAGAAACTAGAACACTACGTCCGCCAAGAAACCATCCAACACGCCGAAAAAAAAACCTGAACAAAAACACCATTAGTTTTATAACCCCCTCTTCTACTTTTTTTACAGACAATGAAAATCCTCTTTATTTGCGAAAACTATTTACCCCATTACGGTGGTGCTGAAGTCGTCTTTAAAAACCTCGCCGAACGCTACACACAACAACAACATACCTCAACCATTCTTACCCATCAACTCAAAAACACACCAAAACAAGAAACCATCAACAACGTCACCATCCACCGCATCCCCTCATTCTTCTCCCGCTACATCTTCACTTTCGCCGCAATACCAAAAGCAATAAAACTCGCCAAACAACATAACATCATCCAAACAACTACTTTTAACGGTGCATTTCCCGCCTGGTTCGCCGCAAAAATAACAAATAAACCCGTCACCTTGACCGTTCATGAAGTCTGGATCAACAAATGGCAAGACATCACCGGCTTTGGTAAATTCAAATCAACTCTCCACAATCTATTAGAACGCTGTATCTACATTCTCCCCTTCGACCACTACATCTGCGTCTCAAACGCCACAAAATCAGACCTGCTCAAACACAAACCAAACATAGACCAAACCAAAATCACAACTATTTACAACGGCATGGACTACGACTTCTGGAATCCAAAAACCGTATCAGAAAAAGACATCACCGCACTCAAACAAACCCACAACCTCACAGATAAATATAACTTTCTCGCCTACGGCCGCCCTGGCGTATCAAAAGGCTTCGAATACCTCATCCACGCCTTCCCAAAAATAAAAAAAGAAATCCCAAACGCCCATCTTACTCTTCTCCTCGGCTCCGTAGACAAATATCAACAAAAATACCAACAACTCCTCGCTTTAATTAACAAACACTCATTAGAAAACCATAGCACCATACTCACCTCTGTTCCACATCAAGAATTAAAAACCTACCTCAAAACCGCCAACTGCATCATCGTTCCCTCCGTCGCCGAAGGCTTCGGCTACACCGCCGTCGAAGCAAACACATTAGGTATCCCCACTCTTATCAGCGACGCCGGCTCCCTCCCCGAAGTCATCTCCGGAAAATACCACACATTTGAAAATAAAAACATCGATGATTTGGCCCAAAAAGCAATTCTTATATCCAAAAACAAACACTGGCAAAAACCACTTAAACACTTTGACTGGGATGAGAGTGTAGAGAAGTATTTGGGGATATATAATGAGTTATTAGAAAAAGAAGAAAAATAGAAAAAAATTAAATACAACAAGTAAGAACGATTCTCGAAACATCTTCTTTATTGTATACATTTCCATTCCATTTTGAGCTCTGATGACATCCTTTGTAGAGAATAGGATCTTTTGTTAGTTCGTTAATGGAAATAACATGAGAATCGGTTTGAATCCTAACTGGAATAGTACAATCTACATCACTAAAATAATATTCATGAATTCCTAGGATAAGTCCAACAGCATACGCTGAACTCGAACCCATTAATTGTTTACAATAAGTGGAAGGAAAAAAACCGTCGACATAATCTTTAAGTGGAAAAGTACCAGTTCCTGCAAAAGTATAACCTGATTTGAAACTTTTACATTTATCCTCTCCTACTTTTTCATTTAATTTATACTTTTCTTGCGTATTCGCATCCTCTTTATTTTGATAATCCGCTATATAACTTTCTTGCGCATTAGCTTGATAACTCTTTTCCGCATTAGACCTTCCTGTTGATCTCGCCTGTCCAGCCAAACTCTCTCCTGGCGTCACACCACATCCTGCCACCACAATAAGTGCGCTTAACAACAATCCAATTAAAATATATTTTAAATTCATAAATAACACCTCATTTTTTAGAAAAAGAAGTAAGATCCTTTTAAATAATTTTAGCACCCCCCCAGTGATACCAACGAGAAAACCTATCCCAAAATACTCTTCTTACCCATCCTGGTAGGAATAATCATTGGAACATACACAAATTCAATCTTCCAGCGTTCAAGAAAACGACGAAACTCTTCAACAAATTCTAAAGGCACAATAATTACTGAATCTGCCAACTTAATCCCTTGGACTGTGTCTATTATTCCCCTCGTTCCTCGGCCATTAAGCGCATAATAAAATTTTGTTTTCTGTAACGTACTCCACCGCCCAAACCCATACTTAAACATCCCAAACGAAGAAAACCCGTATTCTTGTGCTCTATTTTTCCCCGTAAGCAAACTTTTTGCCTCAAATAGAACACTCTCTCGCGCATCAAACGTAGCATCACACACCGCTCTCTCCACTTTAGAAATAATAGAAATATTTTGAATATACCTCTCTAACACTTTTCGCACAACATATTCCACCGATTTATCAACTATCCTTTTAAATAAGACTAATATATCTACATCAGTTGGATGTACTTTTCCTCGCACAACTGAACCAAAAACTAAAACATCAACAAGCTCAGGATACTTTTGTTCTATTTTTTTAAGTTCATTCTTTAATTTTGTATTGTGTAATATCATGTTCAACAATCCTCTTAATACGCAAACAAGTCTCTCGATCAACAATTTTAGAATAAGTATCGCGATACGTTGAAAATTCTAGATCCAACTCCCTAAATAAATCGGGAAAATTTTTTTCTAAACTGCGAAAACGAGAAGTATGGTCTTTGGGAGATTCTCCTATCTTTTCTAAAAGAACAAAATCTTGGATAGCAAACAACGTTTTAAAATACAAAATAGTTGCGGAAGTGTAATCGCCGGAAGCAAAAAGCGTATCCGCTGATTTCTTAAAAACAAGTATTTGTGGGATAGTAATCATGTTAGATCGTATAACAATAAAGGACTATTTAAGCTTTTCTGTTATTTGAACTAACAAAAATCGAAAGAACCTGCCAACAGGATATTCAAAAACCAAAAAACACACAATCACAACCCTTATAAACCCACCTTCTCGTCTTTTACACAATATGCACATCCTCTTCATCTCCGAATATTACCCCCCGCAAATTATGGGCGGCGGCGAAATCAATCTCTCAACGCTAGTAAACGCCCTCGCAGCCCAAAACCAAAACAATCCAACCACCAACCAAGAACCAATCACAATATCCATCCTCACCTCCTCTTCACCGAATCTCCCAAAAATCGAAATCCATCCCAATCTCACCATCTACCGTCGCTTAACTACCGGCTCCACACCTTCTTCACTTCTAGGTAACCTCTCTCGTTTCCTCTTCCTCAAACACTCCATTCTCAAACAAACAAAAAAAATAACCCAACAACAAAACCACCCCATAGATATAATCCATTTCATAGGAGGGGCAATTATCGCCGCAAAAAAAATAAAACAACATATTAAAAAAAATAAAAATACAACCAATTGCCCTCTTCCCCTCTTCGCAACCATCGAAAGCTACCCCACATTATGTCCAAAAGGAGATCGCTGGTACAAACAACAAAAACCCTGCGCCATTAAATGCACTCTTCCCAAATTTCTCAGCTGCCAATCATCTTGCACCGAAATCGGCAAAATGAAAAATCATTGGTACCTCAAATACAACCCCCTCTTCCTCTTACTAACCTACTATTACTACCACCAACGCAACCAAGCATTGAAATGCTGCCACCTCATCGCCATAAGTAAATATGTTCAACAACTCCTCAAACAACAAAACCACGAAAGTATAATCATCCCAAATATACTAGACACCAAACCATTTGAAACCGAGAAAAAAAAACATATAAACACCATAAAACCTGACACCCAACCTCTTAATTTCCTCTATCTCGGTTCACTTATTGAATCAAAAGGCCCGCAAATCATACTCCAATCCCTCAAAGACATCAACAACACAAGTTACCACCTCGACATCTACGGCAACGGCATCATAAAAACACAACTCCAACAATACATCACAAAACACAACCTCAACGCCACTATTCATCCTCATGTCACCTACGAACAAATCCCCTCCATCTACCAAAACGGCGACATCATCCTCTTCCCCTCCATTTGGCCCGAACCATTTGGTAGAATCCCAATTGAAGCCCACGCCTCAGGAAAAATAGTTATCGCGTCAAATATTGGTGCAATTCCTGAAACAGTAACCAAAAATGATATACTTATCGCCCCAAATAACCCTGAAGCACTCAAAAACGCAATTATAGAACTACTTAATAACAAATCTTTTAAACAAACCTCTAAAAAAAATAAAGAAAGTAAAGAAACAAAATATCTCCCTGAAACAATAATCACCAAAATGCAACAAACATATAACACAC
This sequence comes from Candidatus Woesearchaeota archaeon, assembly GCA_964201585.1. Lineage (GTDB taxonomy): Archaea > Nanobdellota > Nanobdellia > Woesearchaeales > GW2011-AR9 > JACPNA01. Next base: position 10,886 of record CAXNDX010000010.1, read on the forward strand.
CTTCAATCAATAAAAAAGATCAATAGAAAACACAACCAAATCAAACACCATGACCATTACTAAACCCGAAGACGTCGCCCAGTACTACCAACAAACCTCTATCGCCGAAAATTATATAACTAAACGCTTTACCGAACCACTAAACAAAATCGAACACCAACAACAAATTAAAATCATCAATCAAATTATCCGACAATACCAACCAAAAATAATTCTTGAATTCGCCCCCGGCCCCGCCCGCCTGACAACCGATTTAATAACACCAGAAACAACCACTGGCATCAGCATCGACGCTAGTGACGAAATGCTCAACCTCGCCAAAACTCGCATGCACGAACACCACCCAAATAAATCATGGACTTTTCTCAAAGCTGATATCCTCAACTCCTCCCTTCCTCTATCCAAACCCGCCAACCTCCTCTTCACCATCCGTTTCTTGCTCCACTTTCATAAAAACGATCGAAAAAAAATATACACCCAAGCACATAAACACCTCACTAAAGATGGCATTCTCATATTTGAATGTATGAACAAAACCATCGTCAATCCCCTTCGCCTCTTGCTAGGTAAATCTCGCTACATTGTCTACGATAAATTATACACCAAAAAAGAATTAATAACAGAATTAGAAGAAAATAATTTTAAACTCATAAAACTCTATCCAGTTCTCAACCACTTTTACACCCAATCCCTCCTCAGCCGCCCTTTCAAACTTCTCAACCAACATCATCACGCTGAAAAAATTATCTCTCTCTTTGAAAAAATCCCCTCCACCCAACCCTATGAATGGGTCGTTCTCGCTCAAAAAAAATAATAAAAATACATCTGAAAAAAACAATAAAAGAAAAAATAAAACTTAAAACAATGAACATCACCTACTACGTCCAACGATACAGACCACAGTACGAAGCCATCTCAAAAGAAGTAGAACTCTTAGCAACCTACTTCGCAACTCAACAAAACACCACTACCCATATTCACGACCTTCACTTAGACGGATTAAAAAATATCAAAAAAACACTTTCACATACCTCATTTCATTTCGCATACTACCCTCTTCTCTTCCCTACAACAATTCTCAAAAGCAAAAAATCAAATATAAATCACATTTATACCTCTTTAGGTGACCTCCCTTATCTTCCACTTCTAAGCACTCTCAACAAAAAAAACACCATCCTCACTGCTGCCGCTTCCTGCAACAAAAAAAAAATAAAAGCACGTTTACCATATCTCAAAAAAATACAAAAAATAATTGTCGAAACAAAATATCATCAACAACTACTTCTTACCCTCGGCCTCCCCCCTGAAAACATCAAACTTATTTATCCTCCAGTTGATCTCACCGCATTCACCTATCAAACACCACCAAAACAACAGCCATTTACCATCCTCTATGCCAGCTGCCCCACTCGAAAAGAAGACTTCGAAAAACGTGGAGTCTATCTCTTAATTGAAACTGCCAAACAACTTCCTAACACCCAATTTATTCTCCTCTGGCGTCACAGCGCACATCAAGACATCATTAATCTCCTAAAAAAAGAAAATATCCAAAACATCACAGTCACAAACGAAATAATTCAAAACATGAACAACTATTATGCGAAAGCCCATTGCACCATCATTCCCTATACAATCCAAGACGACTTCCTTAAACTCATCCCTAATTCCGCAATCGAATCCCTCGCCGCCGGAAAACCCATTCTCACCTCCACCAAAACCGAAATTTCAGAAATTATAACCGCAGAACATAGCGGCATCTCATTTGAACCAACAACCCAATCATTAATCAAATCTATCCAAGAACTACAACAGAAATATACATTATATCAAAAAAAATGTACGTCAATCGCACAAAAATATTTTGATCAGAAAAAATACATTGAAGAATACACTAAAATATATCAAGAGATCTCATGAAGAAAATGAACATAAATAGAACTAACCATCGAAAGATTCTAACATATCAACAAACACCAGAGGAGGTTATGTACTTCATTCATCTCTTTCATCAACATAATATTTCCTACGTCTTATTCAAATGCGACCACATTTTCGCAGGAGTAAATAAAAACCTTGACATCCTCTTTGAAACAGACATAGAATACAAAAAAGCAGCCTACATACTAGAAAAACATAACTTCGTAATCCAACTCTCTGAGAAAATAGAAAAATATAAAACAATGTATGTAGGATTATATAAGAACAACCCATCCAAACCCCTATCCATCCATCTTCATCGGGAAGTCGCTTGGCATGGACTACAAGCATTGGATAAAGAACCTCTGTTTCAACGAAAACAAACCATAACACAATTAATAATAATCCCAAGCATAGAAGATAGCATCCTCATCCATACTGCCCATATCTTATTTGAAAACTTCAAGATAACAGAGAAAGAAAAAATATATCTTAATCAGATAGATAACATAAATATAAACAGGGAATATATCCGAACCCAAATTGAAAAAAATCATTGGAGAAAAGGATTTAATGAGGTAATTAACTTATTTAAAAATGAAAAAATATACCTCAAAAAAAGTACTATTTTCTCCTGCTGGTTTGAAAAATTGATTTGTGAACCATTAACAACATTCTACCTCTTCAAAAAAATAACAACAAAAATAGTTAGACCATTAAGTATAAAAAATAGAGGCTATCTTATCGCATTAATTGGAGTGAATGGTTCTGGAAAAAGTACTCTTGCTCGAAAGCTCCTATTCGCATATGAACCATTGACAAAACATCTCAACATGTCACAAGAACAAATATATTTTGGTTGGAAACCCCAATTTTTTCTCACAAAAATATTATCAAGAGTAAACAAAACAACAAATACTATTTCATTCAAAGAGCTAAACCTCAAAAAAAAGAAAAAAGAACCAAAATTTAGCATTGGCCAAGAATGTCTCTTTGTATACATTTTTTTAGAATATATTTATAGATATTACACTTCAATTTATCCAAAACTAAAAAAAAACTATCTGCTCATTACCGACCGTTATTTTTATGATATTTATGGTCAATACCCATACTCAAGGAAAAGTATAATCCTTCCTCTTCTGTTGAAAATATTCCCAAAACAAAATAAGACATACATTTTAGAGGTTAATATAACAGAACTACAACAGCGTAAGAAAACAGATAAAGATAACTCGCAAATAATCGAAAAAGAGAGAGAAATATTCTCCAATAAATATTTGGAAGAACAAAGAAAAAATTATCAACATCTCAATCAAATTATTAAAAGTACAATAATAGACACCTCAAAAAATATATCAACAAATGAACAAAAAATAATTCAACAAACATGGAAAGAAATAGTCACAGAAAAATAACTGCTCCAATTTATGAACTAGATGATGAAACAATTGCAAATATCGCAGACTATTATTCCCCTGGATGGAATAAAACGCTTATAAACAATCAATCATTTGATACAATGTTTCAAATTGAACAAATTCCTTTGTCCTGGTTCCTACAACGATTACTTACAAATCATATAATCCCCCCACAATTAAATACACGGCAACTCCTAACCAGATATAATCAAAAAGAAACAATAAATTATGACAGAAATATAGATCAAAAAAGAAAACAACTAACAAGATTATATTATTACAATGAATTAGCTAAAATTCACCTGACTACGAAAAATAATAACTTTCAAAATAACGAGTCTCAAACTCTTTTTTTAACATATACAGACCACAAAGACATAAAAACAGGAGAGATATACCGTATTAATCCAATTATTAAACAATTAAAAAAAGAAAATGAAACAACATCTAAAAAAACACTTAACCCATTCATTTTAACATGCATACCATCTGGAAAACCATTTACATCTATTATAACTAAACAAAAAAATTATGAAAACATCCATTATTCTTATTGCACAACAGAAATAATCAACAGATCGAAACAACAAGCAAAAAAAATATACGAATTATGGGAAAGCATACCTGAAGAACAAAAATGTTTAATGATAAAGTCTTCCGCATTATGGAACTGCCTCCGCTATGCATTTGATTTTTATCTTTCAAAAGAATTCATTACAATTATATTCATAAATTATTATCTCTTTCAACAGATACTCCAACAACAAAATATCAAAGTTGCCATAATTACATCACAAAACAGTATATTTGAACGCTGCCTTAACGCCGCAGCAAGCAAACAGAACATACCCACTATTCTAATCCAACATGGAACAGGGTTCGGATCTATTAACCCTTCACTTCTTACTCCCTATCACATCAGTGTTTTTTCAAAATATTACAAAAAAAAATTAATTAAAAAAAATATTCCTACACAAAACATAAGCATAACTGGTGCCATCATATTCCATGGATTTTGTCAAGAGATTAAACAAGAAAGAGAAAAAAGGAAAAACCAGCAAAATACTAAACCAAAAAGAATACTGATATTCACTGTGCCATTTATCGAACAAAATTTTATTTCAGATAAAGAATATATTGAATCTCTAACAAAAATAATAAGTGACCTCTTATTATTAGATATAGAGAGAATAACAATCAAGTTACACCCCCGTGAAAACACAAAAAAAACAATTGAAAAATATACCGATATTATTGAGAATAAAATAATTCAAGAAATGAAAAATAGAAAAAATATTGAGATAAAAATTATTCCTCACGATAAAAATAACACAATCTCCACATTATTGTCTGAACACGAAATAGTAATAAATTTTAGTTCTACAACAGCACTAGAAGCTGCTATATTTGATAAAGAAATCATTACAGTTGTATATAATACATTTCGTAATCCATTTAATAAAATACTTGAACAATCAAAAGCAACAATAATAGCCACAAAAGACCAAAATTTTTCTGAAATAATCACCCACTTTTGGAATAACCATAAAAAACGACAAAAACTTCATCAAAATAGAATCACCTTCGTCAAAAAAATAGCAGGAGATATTGATGAAAAGACTCCTGAACGTATCACTTTTCTGATCCATAAACAATCAATGCATCAAACTAAAACAAAAAATCAATAAATTTAAATAGGAATAACTTTCCCCTCATTTTTATGGTAAAAGAAGTAACAAATTTATATGATGACGTCTGGGCAAATTTTGATGAACCAATGGTAGAAGAAGCATTTCAACTTCTCCTCACACGTATTCTTCGTAACAACCTCCCAATTGACTTATTTAAAGATAAAGTAGTACTTGATATGGGCTGCGGATCAGGTCGTTATTCCATTGCAATTAAAAAATTAGGTGCAAAAAAAGTGATTGGTATTGACTTAGGTGATGGCAAAAAAATAAAATATGAGGGGGTAGAATATCTAAAAGCAAGTGCGTTAGAACTACCTTTTCCCGACAACCACTTTGATTTTATATTCTGCAACGGCGTACTTCACCATACCATTGATCCAATAAAAGGAATTAAAGAGATGTACCGTGTTCTTAAACCAGACCATCAAGGCTGGCTCTTTCTATGTGGACATTGTAAATTCTTTGAAATGTTAGACCATGTACGAAAAAATCTAAATCCTAATGATGCTCCTACTTTTCGTAAACTCTTAGAATTATGGTTACTTCCAAAATCAAAACAATTTTTTTTAACTGACTTATTATTCGTTCCCATCCGTCATTACTTTACCAAAGAACAACTAGAAAAAACATTAAAAGACACAGGTTTCACCCAAATACAATTTCTCTATCGCGGTGTAGACTACGATTTACCTGAACAAGTATACCAAAACCCTCAACTTGCTGAATATTTCAATAAAAACGGTGAAGGGGAATTACGATTTCTCCTAAAAAAGTAAAATAATAATTTAAATCTCACCTCTCCATCCACTTCATCGCCTCCCCCGTCCGCTCATTAAACCATGCCCCACATCCCCGGCAAAAGAATCGTGCCAAACCATTTCGTTCATATCCTTTTTTAATAATCGTAAAACCTTCTGATGTACGCTCCCTTCGTAGATTACATTCTGGACAGATACAATATAATAATCGTTTTTCCATAAAAAGCGCGCACCTAACCAATTTAATAACCTCCAATTAATATAATAATATGAATTTTAGTTCTATTTCAAAAGCGCGCACTAATACTTAAAATTTATAAACCCCCCTAAAGATAACGTTCTATTCAAAAAATCAGAACGAAAGTAAAAAAATATTGGTGGTGTAATATGAGTCTCAAACAACAATTAAAATCAGGTCAAAAAAAAATAGGAATATGGGGCTTGGGATACATTGGCTTCTCAAGTATTGCCTATTTCGCTCGAGCAGGAATAACATGTATTGGCACAGACGTAACACCCAATCGTATTGACGATGTAAATCAAGGCCATGTTACTATCCCTAACTTCAACTTCTGGCTTGGCTTCGACCCAAAACCTTTAGCCGAACACGGCCAAATGCGAGCAACACTTAACTGG
>CAXNDX010000011.1:0-17110 GCA_964201585.1 Candidatus Woesearchaeota archaeon
TGGTTGGTGGTCTTGTGGTTGTACTTTCGATTTTTGCAGTGATGATGGCCAATAATAAAGAAACAGCGGCGGGTCACGCTATTTATTATGATAAGTTAGTTGATGGGAAGAAAAATGGAACGATTGGGGAAGTAACATATTCAACTAAATGTACCCCACCACATATTCTTACACCATCTGGGGATGGATGTTGTGTTGATGCAAATGATAATAAAGTATGTGATTATGATGAGCAACGAATGCAAGAGCTACAACAGCAATTAGCAGAAACGGGAAAGTGTACAGATAATTCACAGTGTGGCGCAGGGAAGAAGTGTGTGAGCGGGGAATGTATCTCGTTAGCTACTATTTATGAAGGGAAAGGAGATTGTTCAAAGAGTTGTAATTTTTATGCGGTGAAGTTTACGACAAGTGATGGGGAAGAATATACAGTGAAGGCAGGTAAAGGAAGTTATACAGCAGTTGGAGCATTAGAGTGGAGGATTTCAAATAATGTGCCTGACCATTGTAAAGGTGAGCAGGTAGTAATTCCAGTTGAAATTATTAAGAAAAATCCACAGAAAATTATTAGTGAAGAAATTATTTTATTACATAAAGGAGAACAGAGTCCAGTATTAACACATCCAGATTTAAAAGATGTGGCGTTTACATTGAAAGTAGAAGATGTGAAAGAGTTGTGTAATTGAAATTTAATCAATATTCTTAGATTTGAGTTGTTTGTTCTTATATTTGACCCATAACTAATTCACGACGTAGTTCAAAGTCGAAATTGGTGAGGAATTCTTTTGCGAGTTGAGGATGTTTTTCTTCGAGAAAGTGATAGATGTCTTTACTAAAGCAGTGAGCACAGATGGCCATAGGGTTACGGCAGAGAACACATTGAGTTTGGCCGTCAACGGGAAAACTTTGAATTTTATTTGCGAGATGAGGATGGGTTGGAGCAATAGAGGCTCGCATGCTGGAAGCTAAACAGTCAGTACAAATTGGATTAGTGATTACATCATCACATTCCATGCAGCGATGAAATGGTGCTCTGATCATTATTTGTTTACCTCCTCGATTTTCGTTGATATAATATTAAAAGATGGCACAAATATATATGTTTATGCTATTTAGTATATAGTAAGTATATACTTTTTGGAGAAATATTTTTAAAGTATTTATACCCAAATCTTTAAAAGTACGGTTTTTCTTGAATGGAATATGACCCTCTTCACCATTAAATATGCACCACAAAATACGGCACAGATATTTGGACAGCCGTTGGCGGTTTCGCAATTAAAAGATTTTGTGGTTAATCATAAGAAACAAAAGCAGAAAGCGGCGTTGTTATATGGACCGATTGGAGTGGGAAAAACGGCGTCGGTGTATGCGCTCGCAAAAGAATTAAATTACGACATATTAGAACTCAATTCTTCTGATCTTCGCGATGAAGAATCAATGAAGTCGTTTTTAGGTTCAGCATTAGGGCAGCAGTCGTTATTTTTTACACCAAAGATTATTTTAATTGATGAGATTGATAATATTTCTGGTAGAGAAGATCGAGGTTGTATTCCAGCTCTGGTTAGTGCGATTGAAAAAGCGAATTTTCCAGTGATTATGACGGCAAATGATCCGTTTGATAGCAAGTTTAAACCATTGCAGAAAGCGTCACTTATGATTGAATTTCAACCGCTACAATATAAGACCATTGCACATGCGGTACAATGGGTATGTGAACAAGAGAAGATTCGTTTTGATGAGAAGTCAGTGAATACATTAGCGCGGCAGGTGGATGGAGATATGCGCGCGGCGTTAATTGATTTGCAGGGAAGTGTGCGCGAAGGAAGGTTAGATTATGATGTGATTGTGAATTTATCTGATCGCAAGCGGGCGGAATCTATTTTGCAGGCGCTGGCGATTATTTTTAAGTCGTCAGCGGTGGAAAATTGTGTACATATTCTGGATGATGTTGATATGGAGATGAATGAAGTGATGTTGTGGTTAGATGAGAATTTACCAAGCGAGTATACATCTGCTCAGGCACTGGCAAAAGCGTATGAGTGTTTGGCGCGAGCAGATGTGTTTCAAAAAAGAATTAAACGACAACAGTATTGGCGGCTGCTTGTGTATGTGAGCAATTTGTTGACGGCAGGGATTTCAAGCGCGAAAACGGAGAGGAATTCGGCATTTATTACGTATAAGCCGACGTCTCGTATTTTGAAGATTTGGATGGCGAATCAGAAGTTAGCCAAGAAGAAACAGATTGCAGAGAAATGGGCAAAAGCGACGCATACGTCAAAGAAAAGGGCGCTTGAGCAGATGCCGTATGTGCAGGCGATGTTTCAAAAGAAAGTGGATGTGGGCGTTGTGAAAGAAGTGGAGTTGAATGAGGAAGAAGTTGGGTGGTTGAGAGGGAAGTGAGGGTAATCGGATTCCTGTTAGCCAACCCAACTGAAGGGAGAAGTGCACCATCCCCCAAGCGACTGAAAGGAGCGAAGGCGTATGACACAGACGTGATGCGACTATCTATCCTCCGTGACAAACCACGGGGTGTCGGACCATCCTCTTCTAGAATAGAAGTAAAATGTTGGCAGATTTGGCAATACATTTTTTAATTTTGAATCAGAGAAAGCATGAAATATGGAATCAGAAAATTCTGTTTCAAGCATCTCTTTTTCTAAGTCTCTCATAATGAAATATTTTTGTGCAGCAATCTTTGGATTCAATCTTTCATTTCTATTTTCAGCATTTTTTTCAATGGTTTTATGGTTAGGTATTTTGCTCCACCAATTCTTTTGTTTTTGTCCAAAAATTGCGTCTATTTTTTCAAAACTGATTTCATATTTCTTCCAAAGCGGATCAAGGTAAACAAACTTAAATCCAAATTTTGAAAGAATTTTCTCCATTCTTTTTGTGTAAGAATCTATGCTTTCTCTGATCATTCCATTGTGAATTCCATGAAGTGTAGCAAAAATGAAAGTAAACTCAATTCCGGAGGGATAGACTGCTTTCACTTCATCGTTAAGTTTTGCAAAGAATTCACATGAAGCCAAATCTGCCCAATTCGGATAACTTTTAAGTCCGACACCCCAAAATCCGATTAGCTTTATCGGCTTGTTGTGTGAGATAAGGTAGTCAAATTTTTCTCTGATTTTGTCTTTGAGATGTGGTTCGTCACGGTTGTATCTTTTCTTGGTTAGTATCTCGTAAACTTTGGATTGAGTAGTCATGATTAGAAAAGAGATAAGATTCTATATAAAGTTTACCTGAGAACGATAGTGACCCTGGCCTCTTTTAGGCTCGACAGTTTATTCTTGAGAGTAAGAGAGGTGCCTTTTTCTCTGACTATTTGAGCGAGATTTTGTGGCGAGGGGGAAGGAGAACAGGCGGTTACAGCTACTACTGTTGTAGTGATTATCGCTAGGAATTGATATAATTTCATTTTGGATTACCTCTCTTCAATTTTGATTGATAACAAATGTTTGATTGTTGCTTGTTCTAACACGCTTGTTGAATTAATAAGAGGAAGAGTTGTGTCTTCTGGCAAGAGGATGAGAAACAAATCAGTACAACCAAGGATGACGGCTTGGGCCCCATCATTTTTTAATTGCTCAACAATTTCGATCATCTTATTTTTATCTTCAGGAGTAAAATTTTGATTTATTATTTTAATGATGCAATCGCTGACAAATTGTTGATCGATTACATTAGGAGTGATTAGTTCAATTTTGCATTTTTGCAATTCGGCAGCGTAGAGATGTTTTTTAATTGTTGTTGAGGAAGCAAGTACGCCTACTTTTTGGAAAGATTTTAATTTACATTCTTTGGCCGTTTCTTCAATGATGCTTAAGATGGGAACATCAGATATTTTTCGTAGGTCGTTGATGAATACGTGAACGGTGTTGCAGGGGATAACGATTAAATCTGCTCCGGCACGATTTAGTCTGTTCACAGAATCAACCAAAAGGCCAAGTACTTCAGCAGAAAAACCGCCGTGAGCAATGACGTCTAGTGCTTTGTCGGACATAGGAACATTTTCCATAATGATTTGAGGTTGAGTATCTTTCACTTTTTTGACACCGTTATTCACATTAAGGCAAAAGCTACAGCTTGTTTCTGGTCCGAGTCCGCCAACAATTCCAAGTAATTTTTCCATTTCCACTATAAAGTAATTACAATTAAGTATATGAATGTTTTGAACTATTTTTCCATAAAAACATAAAAATAAAGCAATAAATTTATAAATATACGTAAAATAAGCCTATTATGTACAAATTAGATAAGAAGGATAGCCGGCTATTATTTGAGTTAGATAGGAATTCGCGGCAATCGATTCATGATTTGGCAACAAGAACACGCTTATCTCGAGATATGGTCGCATATCGGATAAAACAGCTGGAGACGCAGGGGATTATTCGAGGATATATCACCCTCATTGATTTTACGAAGTTGGGCTATCAAGGGGTACGATTGTATCTCAAATTGCAAAATACGACACGCGAGATAGAGGAGAAGATAATTCAAGAGTTTCTCAAAGAAAAAAATATTATTACGGCGTATCGTACGGATGGAAAATATGATTTAGCGATAGGGTTTTTAGTGAAGGATTTGCGAGAGTATCAACGAACATATGAAACGATTTTGCAGAAGTATCGCAAATATATTATTGAGCGGCATTTTTCGGTGTTTTTAGATTTTATCCAATATACACGCAATTATTTAGTTGAGAAGAAGTTGCGAGATTATACTATCTGTTCGACGGGGAGTTTTAAACAGTATGATTATGAGGTGAAAGATTTGGAGTTGTTGCAGGAAATTTCGACTAACTCGCGTATAACCTTATTGGAATTAGCGAGGCGGTTAGGTATGACGCCGGCTGGAGTAAAATATAAGTTGCGGCTGCTTGAGAAACAAAAAGTGATTGTAGCATATAAATCAATTATAGATTACCATCAATTAGGCTATGAATATTATAAAGTGGATATGGATGTTGAGGATTTAGCAATAATTTCGGGGTTGAATCAGTATATTATTCATCATCCAAATATATTATATCGAGATGTAACAGTGGGGGGGTCTGATTTTGAGTTTGATTGTGAATTCAAAAGCCAGGACGATTTTTATAAGATGATTAATGAGATGAAATTGTTATTTCCGGGGAAGATTAGAGGTTATTATTATTATAAAGCGTTGAAAGTGTATAAGTATGCGTATTTTCCAGAAAAGATGGTGGAATGAGAGGTAATGAACTTCTGAAAAAAAATATTTTTAAGACAATTTTCGGGAAAGATATCCTAATTCAGAGACACGAATGTTAGCGCTATTTGTAGTAAATAATTGACCATATAATGGTTTTGTAATTATAATGGCATTACCCTGTTTTGTGATATATTCAGTGGTAAGATCTTTTCCATTCTCTTCAAATAAAACGGGTAAATCATTTGATTCATAAAATCCAATAGGGCCAAAATCGAGAACGTTTTGTTGATTGAGTTGTTCGATATCAGGACGAATGAAAAAAGTGTTTGACTTTTCTTTTGAAGAGTTGGATAGAAAAGAAAAAGTAAAATCAATAGACTCTTTAATGATAAGACGACCGATCTCTTGGTAAATGTTTAATGAGTTATGGACTTTGGAAATTAGTTGAGGATTATAATGGATAAAATTATCAATGATCTGTTGGCCTGCAAGAAAAGAATTAAGTGTACCTGTTTTTCCACACTCAATTGTAATTGTTTCACAGACATCTTGAAATCGATTCATAAAACTGCCAGGTAATTCTTCAGAGTAAATGAGGTGATCCACGAGACGATTTACTAAGTTGGGGGAAACTTTATTTTGCATTATGTAGGCTAAAGGTTTATTGTTACCAGTGGTGTTATGGATGTCAATGAGATGTTCTGGTGAAGTTTGTAGAATCATATCTGTTAACTCTGCGACTTGTTCTTTTTGTAATGCCGGCATATCGGTTCGTCCTGCCTCTCCTGGTTTTGTCCAACAACGATTCCAATCAATCTGATTTGGCGCAAAGCGTCTGCCAAACATAGGATATTCTGCTCGTCGCGTTGCTCCATAGCCGTTTACGATGGCGAAATATAAATCGTGATTTAATTCTCTTTGTTGATGGTGCAATTTTTTCCAGATATCGACAAACGCATATAACCCGCTTGATTCGTTGGCATGTTGTAAGGTAATGAGCCAACGTGGTTTTTCGATTGGATTTTTAGAAGGGTATTTTACAATAGTTGGTTTTTGTAATTCAGGCAGTAATTGAGCAGCATGAAATACTTCGGTGGTGAGCCAGCTTTGAGGTATATTTTGATGATATGTAATTGATGAAGTCATAATATCTCTCCAAAAGAAGAATTTAGCGAAAACCTTAATAAATATATACTTACTTTTAGTATAAATGTCAGTTACAACACAAGATTTGGTTACGTTTTGCAAAAAGAAAGGATTCATGTATCCTTCTAGTGAGATTTACGGTGGCATTGCCGGATTATACGATTACGGTCATCTTGGAACATTATTGAAACATAATTTTGAAAACCTCTGGCGCAAATACTTCTTAAGTCTCAGCGACAATTATTTTGAGATTGAAGGTTCAAATGTGATGCATGAGAATGTATTTCGCGCATCAGGCCACTTAGAGAATTTTATCGACCCTATCATTAAATGTTCAAAATGTGAGTTTGGGGATCGAGCAGATCATTTTATTACGAAACAAATTAAAGAGAGAACGGAAGGTTTTACACCAGAACAATTAACCGCGTTAGTTGAGAAACACAAATTAAAATGTCCGCAGTGTAAGAGTGATTTTAAGCCTGTCACCATCCTGAATATGATGTTCCCTCTGCATATGGGCATCTCGTCGAGCACCAAAGCGTATTTACGTCCGGAAACTGCACAGACGCCGTATGTGAATTTTAAATTACAGTTGGAGATGTTACGAAAGAAGATGCCTCTGGGTTTAGCAGTAATCGGCAAAGCGTATCGCAATGAGATTTCACCGCGAAATTTTACGCTTCGACAACGAGAGTTTACGCAAGCGGAGCTGCAGATTTTTTTTAATCAAGAGCATATTACACAACATCCTGATTTTGAGAGTGTGGCGAATTATAAATTATGTGTATTATTAGAGGAAGATCGAGAGAAAGGAAAAGTTATTGAGCGAACGGCAGCGGAGTTAGTGACAAAGAATAAGTTGCCACAGTTTTATGTGTATCATTTGGTAAAGATTCAACAGTTTTATTTTGAAGTGTTAAAAGTGCATAGAGAAAAGTTTCGGTTGTATCAGTTGAATGATCAAGAGAAAGCGTTCTATAACAAGTACCATTTTGATATTGAAGTGGATGTTAGTGAACATGGGTTTACGGAGATGGGAGGATTACATTACCGCACCGATCATGATTTAGTGGGACATCAGCGTGTGTCAAAACAGAGCATGGAAGTGTTAGAAGAGGAGAGTGGGAAAAAATACATTCCGCACGTGTTAGAGTTGAGTTTTGGAGTAGATAGGAATGTGTATTTATTGTTAGATTTAAATTATAATGATGATAAAGAGCGAGGAAATATTGTGTTGAAGCTGCCGCAGAAAGTGACTCCATTTTATTGTGCGGTATTTCCACTTGTGAAGAATAAGCCGGAGATTGTGGCTTTGGCGCGTCGAGTGTATGGGGAGTTGAAAGTAGCATATAGTTGTTTTTATGATGAAACAGCATCAGTTGGTAGACGATATGCGCGAGCGGATGAGGTTGGAGTGATGTATGGGATTACAGTTGATTTTGATTCGTTAGAAGATAATTGTGTGACAGTACGTGATCGAGATAGTACGACACAGGAGAGAATTTCTATTGAAAAATTGAGAGATTATTTATATTCGAAGTATATTACAGAATAAATGCGTACGTTACGCAGTAAACAAAAGATGGTAAGAGATAAAAGCGGGAAGATGTATCATTTGCCAATTATATTCTTAGGAGTTGGGCTGTTATTATTAATTGGGTTGGCGTATGTGGCGGATGATGAGCGGGTTACATTGATTGCATTAGGATTAGCAGTAGTGGTAGTGTTAGGGGCGTTAGTGTATGTGTATATTCATATCATCTCACCGCAGCGGACGTTTCGACGAAAGTTATATTTGTTGACCTGGAATTTGCATAAGTATACAATTGAGGAGTTGAAAGATTTATATCAAGAAGTGTATCAATTGTATTTGAAATTGCCCGAACATAAAAAAGCGAATGTGTATGCTTCCGTTACAAAGTTACGAGAAAGTATTGAGCAGAAGATGAAAGCAGCAAAGAAGCTTGAGCGAATGATGGAGGGGTTAGCTGAGGGGACGATTCAAGAATTACAGAAGAAGTATGAGGATGCAAAAAAAGTGTTTGAGGAATTGTCTGAGGGAGAAAAACAGAAGTTTCAGTCAGCATTAAATGCGGTGAAAGAAAAATTAGAGCGAGGATTACAACAATGAAAGTCAATGAAGTGCAAGCAAATCAAGGAAAAATTGAAGTGACGGCAACAGTTGTAGAAAAACAAGATGTACGCACGTTTAATAAGTTTGGCAAAGAAGGACGAGTATGCACGGCGAAGTTACAGGATGATTCAGGAACGATATTACTTACGTTATGGAATGACGATATTGAAAAAGTGGGATTGGGAGATACGATTAAAGTGGTGAATGGATGGTGTGCGGAGTTTCGCGGCGAACGACAGTTATCTTCTGGTAAATTTGGAAGTATTGAACTAGTTGAGAAAGCGAAAGAAGATGCGACGAAACCGACGGGAACGAATCTTCCACCGCCGCCACAGAAGCGAGTGCTTACGGCTGAGGAAGCGAAAGAGGAGCATGTGCGATTTAAAGAGGAGGAGATGGTGGAGTAAAGTAGGATTTGAGGAATTAGTTATTAGGGTGGTTTAAAATAACTCAACTATTTTCAATATTATTTTAAAATAATTGAGTTAAATTTTGAGGTGAAAAAAATAAACCAGACGACGGTGTATTGGATTCAGATATTTTATTTGTAGAAGTGAAATAACGTTTTTTTCAGTGGAATGTGCAAAGATGTAATAGTTTTTATTTCTGATTTCGAACTAAATAATCATCGTATCCTTTTAGGGCTCGATATGTAATCCTACTACATATAGTGAACATAGCTATAGGAATACCGTAAGATACAATTCCTGTGCCGATTGAACCAAGTACTTCTTCTTTTCCTTGGACTAAATCTCTGGCATATCTGGCAACATTTATCGTTCCCTGGAGTACACCTGCTCCAAGCAGTGATCCAGCTGGTATTTCGGTAATTATCGTATTTAAATTTCGCGTCATATGTATGCCTCATTTATTATTATTTTTTCAAGATGATGTTTCCATCCTGATACAGCTCTAAAAGTGCCTCTAGTTTATAAACTTTTTACTATTTTATCACTATTTAGTAGTTATCTTTAAACCATTACATTTATATAATTTTTAACTTAAAACAAAGAAAATATGAAACTCCAACCTTCGCTGCGCCATAAAAAACGCTATATCGTATTTGAGATTAAAGCAGAAATCCCTCTAAGTATGCCCGAAGTACAGCAAGAAGTAGAGAAAGCATTATTGTTATTTTTAGGTCAATTAGGCGTTGCAAAGGCGGAGCCGATGTTTTTGAAAGAGAAGTGGAAGGAACCAAGATTTGTGTTGAAAGTAGCTCATAATTGGGTGGATGAAGTGAAGTCTGCGCTGATTTTAATCAAAAAGGTTAAAAACCAGAGCGTACTTGTACATTCTATTATTACTTCCGGGACGTTGAAAGGGATTGAGAAGTATCTAGAATGAAAGTTTTGAAGAAACAGGAAGAAAATTAAAAAAAAGAAAATAAAAATTACATTTTAAATATGAGGTGTTAAGAATATGAATAAAAATCCACAGCAACAGATGGTTGATAAGATGGGGTATGATAGAAGTATTACGATGTTTTCTCCGGATGGCAGATTATTGCAGGTAGAGTATGCAAAGAAGACAGTGAAGCAGGGTTCGACGGCGATTGGCATCACTTGTAAAGATGGAGTGGTGTTTATTGCAGATAAACGAATCATGTCTAAGTTAATGGTGCCTGAGGCGATTGAGAAGATGTTTAAGATTGATGATCATATTGCAACGGCGGCGGCCGGGATTATTTCGGATGCACGAGTATTAGTTGATCGGGCGCAGTTAAAAGCACAACAGCATGCCGTGACCTATGATTCGAAGATTGATGTATTAGCAATTGTAAAAGATATGTGTGATTTGAAGCAGATCTGTACACAATCGGCAGGGTTACGACCGTTTGGGGTGTCGATGCTTGTTGGTGGTGTAGAAGAAGATGGATCAGTAAAGTTGTTTTTAACTGAACCGTATGGATTATATTTCCAATACAAAGCGATTGCGATTGGAGAAGGAGATGCAGAAATTGAAGCGGCATTGCTTAAGCGTTACAAACCGAATATGAGTATTGATGAAGGCTTGAAGTTAGGGTTGTCGCTGATGAAAGAATTTTTGAAAGACGAATTCAACGTGGAGCGCGTGGATGCGGCGTATATTGATATGACGCGACGATTTACGAAACTAACTGATGAAGAGTTGAAGAAAGTTGTGAAGTAGGGTTTAAGAATTCTTTTATTTTTTTATTGTTGTTTTTTGATTGTATTGATGAGGATTAATTTTGATTTGGGGGATTTTTTGGTTAGTGTGAAAACGAAATGTTTATATTCTTTAGAGGTTGTACTTTTTTATGGCTGGACTGCGAGAGGTGTTGATATTGCTTATTTTAAGTTTGTCTTTGAGTAGTTTTAGTAGTGCAGTGCCGACTGTAACATATAATTCTCCGACACCGAGTGATGAGGGGACTTTAACAAGTATTCCAATTACAATCAATACGACGATTGTGGATTCCGATCTGAAAAAATTGGTTTATAATTGGAATGGAACGAATTATACGTTATTTAATGATTCGTTTGCGGTGTTATTTAATTTTGATAATCAAAGTTCTCTTGGGGATAATGCGACGTATGTTGTTGATATGACAAGGTATAAGAATAATGGAACATTTGTGAATGGTGCTTCTTATATGCAGTCGGGCAAATATCGTTCTGCAATACAGTTAGATGGGATTAATGATTATGTTTCAGTACCGGATAGTTCTTCATTGGATTTTGGAACGGGGGGATTTTCAGTTAATTTTTGGATGAATGCAAGCAGTACGCCTTCGGGTACAGCTCAGTTGATTGTCAAAAGAATTACAGCGGGGGGAAATTTTGAAGTGCAGATGTCAAATGGAAAGTTAGAAGTATATATGGAAGGAACGGGCCAGGGAACTTTAAATTTACAATCGACGTATAATGTTTCGCAGCATTTGAATGAATGGATTTTTGTAACGTTAAATAGAGCAGGAACAACAGCAGGGTTATATGTTAATGGGCTGCTGAATGCGTCAGGGACTTCGGCGCATAATGTGAATAATAATAATCCGTTAAATATAGGACGAGATGTAGATGGAGGAAATGAATTTTATAATGGAAGTATTGATGAAGTATGGATTTATAATAGGGGGTTATCAACACAAGAGGTTTATCAGTTATATGTCTCAAATTTACGCAAGCTTAATACGACGCAGTGGGAGTTTTATGTGGTGCAGAACCAAAATATCACGTCTACGTTAAGTGAGAGTGCATATACTTATTTTGTGGCGGCAGAAAATAGTTCAGGATCAAGTAGTGATTCAACGAGTCGAACGGTAACATATAGCACGGCTGCTAGTAATTCGGTTCCAGAGTGGGAGGAGTATGCGATGTTATTTATTATGGTTGTTACGATAAGCGGGTTCTTTTATATAAAAAAGAAGGAAGAATAGAATGAGTAGTAGATTCTTAGGATAATGATTGAATGAACTGGCGAGTAATAAACAACCCAAAGGTTTTTAAATAGGGCTTTAAATAGGGTAGAGTTGGAGGAAAAGAAGACTATCTTCGTCGGATGCTTTCGCGCGTTTATAATCGAGCGGGCTTGCCAAATCAAAGCGAAGAATTAAGAAAAAACATGAGTGCAATTATTGTAACGGAACGAGATGTAGTTATTCCCGGAGAAGCGTTAGCTGAGGGAATGGATTTTCTGCCAGGAGATAACACCTATAGAGATGAGGATAAAATTTATGCCAAAATCATGGGTTTAGTGAATGTGTCAGGAAGAGTTGTACGAATTACGCCTTTAGCTGGGCCATATGTGCCAAAAATTGGCGATAAAATTATTGGTTGTGTGACTGATATTACAATGTCGGGTTGGAGAGTGGATACGGCAACTGCCTATTCAGCATTTTTAAATGTCAAAGATGCGACAACACGATTTGTCAAAAAAGAAGAAGATTTGAGTCAAATTCTGGCAATTGAAGATTATATTGTGGTGAATATTGTCAATGTGACGAGCCAGAATCTAATTGATTTAACGATGAAAGAGCCAGGCTTGTATAAGATTACTGGCGGAAGGATTATTCGAGTGAATGCACAGAAAGTGCCACGAGTTATTGGCAAGCAGGGAAGTATGATTTCAATGATCAAACAAAAGACGGGCTGTGAAATTACAGTTGGTCAGAATGGTTTAATCTGGGTGAAAGGAACGCCGGAAAATGAGTACCGAACAGAGTTAGCAATTAAGTTAATTCAAGAGAAGTCGCATTTAGAAGGGTTAACTGACCGAGTGTCCAAGTTTTTGGAGGAGAATTAGTTACAATGGTTTACACAAAACGCGTTGATGGGCGAAAACTTGATGAGTTACGTCCGATGGAAGCAAAAATAGGAGTGATTCCAAATGCAGATGGTTCTGCCTATTTTAAAATGGGAAATACAGTTGCGTATGCAGCGGTATATGGGCCACGAGAATTATTTCCGAAGTTCTTACAAAATCCAAAAACAGGGATTATCAGATGCCATTATAGTATGATGCCATTTTCAGGTTCAGGTGAAAGAATTCGCCCTGGAGGAAATAGACGTTCCCAAGAAATCGCTTTGGTTATGAATAATTCATTACAGCCAGTGATTGATTTGTCAGCATTTCCAAATACGGTTGTAGATATTTTTGTAGATTTACCACAAACAGATGCAGGTACACGATGTGCGGCGATTACCGCTGTCTCAATGGCACTTGCACATGCAGGAATTCCGATGAAAGATATGGTAAGTGCAGTTGCTGTTGGAGAAGTAGATGGCACAGTTGTTGCGGATTTAAATTACGATGAAGAAGCGTATGATGCGATTGTGTCTGATATTCCGGTTGCAATAACACATGCACGAAAAGAGATTACATTGCTGCAAATGGATGGCGAGATCTCAAAGAAAAGTTTGATGGATGCAATCGAGATGGCAAAGAAAGTGTCAGAGAAAATTCACCAAGTGCAAGTACAGGCACTCAAAAGTAAATTCGCAAAAGAATAATTAAATAA
The DNA here is from genome assembly GCA_964201585.1 of Candidatus Woesearchaeota archaeon. GTDB lineage: Archaea > Nanobdellota > Nanobdellia > Woesearchaeales > GW2011-AR9 > JACPNA01. The sequence continues at coordinate 13,443 of CAXNDX010000011.1, forward strand.
GTGATGTCCTATGATAGTAAACAAAGATACAATTGCTCAACTTGCGGCACAAGGCAAGAGATTAGATATGAGAGGGTTAACAGAGTACCGTAAACCAATTCATGTTGAATTAAATATTTCCTGGACGGCAGAGGGTTCAGCCAAAGTACAAATTGGCGATACTGTGGTTATGGCAGGAGTAAAATTAGCGATAGAAAAAACCTATAATGACACGCCTGATGAGGGTGGAATTATGGTTAATGCAGAATTATTGCCGTTATCCAATCCCGAATATGAGTATGGTCCGCCATCAATTAAAGCAATTGAATTAGCACGCGTTATTGATCGTGGTATTCGTGAAGCAAAAGCAATTGATTTAAAAAAATTATGTGTCAAAGCCGGTGAAAAAGCATGGTTTGTGACGGTTGATATTATCACCATTAATGATGCAGGTAATTTGTTTGATGCAGCAGGGATGGCAGCATTGGCAGCATTAAAATCAGCATACTATCCAACTGTTGATCCAGCTACTGGCGCAATTGATTACAAGCATAAGACGAAAGAAAAATTACCTTTGTTGAAAGAACCAGTACCAGTTACAGTCTATAAAATCGGCGGAAATTTACTTGTTGATCCGACACTTGAAGAAGAAGAAGCATATGATGCTCGATTAACGGTAACTACTGATGATCATGGCGTGATTTCCGCATTGCAGAAAGGCGGGCCAGCACCTTTTACAGCAGATGAGATTTCACAGATTATTGATTTGGCTGTTGAGAAAGCACGCTTTTTACGCGGGGAATTAAATAAGTTTTTAAAATAAGACATTGGATGTGACACTATGAAAAAACAAGCATTGCAAACACAAGCAGATATCATGCATTATACGAAGTATGAACGTGCGCGTATGATTGGTTCAAGAGCATTGCAGTTATCAATGGGTGCACCATTTTTAGTGAAATTGAGTGTAGAAGAACTAGAAAAGATGAATTATGGTACAATTGAGATTGCGCAGCGAGAATTTTTAGAGGGTGTGTTACCGATTACGGTGAAAAGACCGGTAAGAAAAGCGTAAATTATTTAAAGTTTATTTTTTATTTATAATTTTCTTGATTGTTTTTGAGAGTGTTTTAGAGAAAAGTTAAAGAGAATAATGAATACTACAATTACTTTAGAAAAATTGAACAAATACTTTACAATCACAAAAGAAGCTCTTGGTAAAGCAGAGACTGCATTTGATCTTTCTCGTCTAGAAACAGCAAAAGATTTTTTTGATATGGCATCTAGATACTATCATGATGCAGAATATTTTTTTCGAGAGAAAGAAGATTATGTGTTAGCGTTTGCGGCGTTAAATTATGCGCATGGGTGGTTAGATGCGGGAGCGAGAATTGGATTATTTCAGGTGAAAGACAACAGATTATTTACCGTAGATGGCGATGAGGAGAGGAAATAATGAACCTATTTTCCAGAACTGTTATCCACCACGACACTACTATAAAGTACTAAACTTGACGAAAGATTTATAAAGAAAGAGTGTTTTGAAGCTATATAATCAAGATTAACAGTGAAATATTAGAAAGGGGTTCTGGTTTGTATAGGTGTTTATACCAATTATAGCAAGGGGGAATATACACAATGATCGTACAAAAAGATTTTTTAAACCGACTCAAAGACTTTGGTCTGAATAGTTATGAATCAAAATTATGGATTGCATTATTAAGTCGAGGAGTTTCTACTGCAGGTGAATTATCAGATATCTCTAATGTTCCACGATCACGAGCATATGATGTGCTTGAGTCACTAGAAAAGAAAGGATTTATTATTGTAAAAGTAGGTAAGCCGATCAAATATTTAGCAGTGCCACCAGCAGAAGTTGTGGAACGCGTGAAGAAGAAAGTGGCAGAAGAAGCAGATGTGCAAAGTAAGATGCTGACGAATTTGAAAGATAGTGAAGTATTAAGTGAATTGAATACATTACACACAGAAGGAATTAAATTAATTGATCCAACTGACAGATCCGGCGCGTTTCGTGGCCGCGATAAAGCATATGAGCATATGACTACAATGATCAAGAATGCTAAAAAAAGCATAACTATTATGACTTCCAAAGATGGGCTTGAGCGAAAGCATGAAGAGTTAATCAATCCTTTGAAGAAAGCAGCTAAAGCAGGGGTTGATATTCGAGTGCTAACTCATGCGGCAGCGAATAAAGATATGGTTGCGGAATTTGCTAAACTTGGAAAAATCAAACTACATAAAAATCAAACCAATGCTCGATTCTGCATAGTAGATAATAAAGATTTGATGTTATTCTTAACCGAAGATAGCAAAGTTCATAAATCGTATGACTGCGCTGTCTGGGTGGAAGCACCTCATTTTGTTGATTATTTCCAAAGCTTATTTGATAAAGATTGGAATGAGAAGCAATAAGTTTTTATTTTAATTATTATTTTAATTCTATATTATGACAAAAACAATTTGTGCGTTGGCAATGGTTCTTAGTATGAGTTCAGTGAGTTGTAATGAAATTACTCGAGAAACGAAACCTGAGATTATGGAAGTTATTTCGGCACATTGTTCTAGTGAATTACGAGATGTTCTTGTGCAGAATTTATATGTACAAGTGATACAACAACAATGTTACACGGATTCTTATAGAGTTCAAAAGAAAGATTGTCAAAGAAATAATTGTTCTTATATTGTAACGAAAGAAGAATATTTGAAGAAATAATAAAAATTTCATAGAATTAACCATCTACATTTTTAAACTCTTACTCTTTTCTTTACAATATGCCTAGTTTCAAACAAGTTATTTTAGCACGACAGGATTTACAGTTACCAAAAGGAAAGTTAGCGGCGCAATGTGCGCATGCGTCTGTCGAATGCGTCCTCAAATCTGATCAAAAGATGGTGCAGGCGTGGGTGAAGCAGGGGATGCCGAAGATTGTGCTCAAAGTGAAAGATGAGAAAGAGTTGTTGTTTTATTTTCAGAAAGCAAAAGACGTGAATATTTGTGCGTCGTTAATTGCGGATGCGGGGCATACGGTTGTTGAACCTGGGACGCATACGTGTGTAGGAATAGGTCCAGCGGATGAGAAAGAAGTGGATAAGATTACGGCGAAGTTGGGATTGATGTGAAGTATTTTTTGTTCTCTATTTATTTTTACAGTTATTAAGCATTAGAATTTCTTAAAACAAAAAACACGTAGGCTCCCTAACTGAGGGGGTGAGGATGGTAGAATCCTGCTGGAGCCCACGTTATAACATCTATCATATCTAGGACCTCTTTTTCCCGGATATAGTAGGGAAAGCACAATAAGTATATAAATGTTACGTTTTTGTATACTGGTTGACCTAACTTCCCTCCACTTAGGTACTTTCTCTTCCTTACAAACTGTCTCGATTCATCGGATAGACTACTGCATTGCGAATATCAGCCGCTCCTAAGACAAACTGTGCAACTCGGGGCAGTCCAATCCCACAGCCAGCATGAGGTATCGGGTTATTCTTGACCTCATCAAGATACGTGCTAAAATCCTCTAATGTTTTCCCACGGGCAGATAGGATGCGAAACATTTCCGAATGTTTTAACTTCTTTAAAAGAAGGTCGTACTCATGTTCCCGTACTGCTGCACCTACCGCTTCTCCACTGAAAGGCAGAAGCAGATCAGTACTGTTCACAAGTA
>CAXNDX010000012.1:0-16223 GCA_964201585.1 Candidatus Woesearchaeota archaeon
AGTAGTTGAATCAAAACATTTCATTGATCAATGTATTGATAGGAAGATTAATGTCCATGAGGTTAAAAAAGTGATTTCTAATCATGAAATGGTAGGAATATTAAAACATGAGGTAGATTTATATAAAATTTGGTTTTTGTATAAGCAACATAAAGATTTAAATATTATTGTAAAAATAATGTCTGATAAGAGATTACGATTAGTAACAATATTTCCCTGTTACTCTGAACGAAGGAAAAGATGAACGAACTAAAAGGAAAAGTAGTGTACAACTTTGAGGATGATATTCTCTTAGCTCGGCCGTTAGAGCGAGAGTATGATTCTTCGTTTCAAATTGAAAATTTTATTTTCGATTTGGACCAAAAAAATAATATCTGTGGCATTGAGATTATAAATGCCTCAAAACTCTTTGGTGTACCTAAATCTTTTCTTAAAGATATTATTTCAGGAAAGATTGAACTACTTTTTTTAGATAAATATATCCAGATTAATATTCAGATTAAAAATAAAGTAAGAAATGCACAAAATACAAGTTCTCTTTCAATTGAGAGGGTGAGGCCGGAATTTATCAATCCAACGGAATTTCATTTAGCAATAGCTTAAGCTACAGTTATTATTCTTTTTTCTTCTATAATAAGAACATGCAAATCCAACGGGTCAAGTATAAAGATATTGAACAAGTGCCGCAGTTACAGATTGCTAAAAAATTTAAGCAGGAGTTTGCGGGGTCAGCGCCAGCACCGTTTATTGGGCGAATGGGGTATCCGAATGTGAATGTGGGGTTTTTGAGTCCGCAGTTTTTGGGCGATACGTCCCATTACGATGCGCCGAAGTTATGGTCGAGGGGGAAGTTTTCTATTGGGCAAGTGGCGACGATGCGGTATGGGTTAGTGAATGCGCGAACGAAGTGGAATATTAAAGATGTGTATGCAGGTGATAAGGGAGGTGGGATGAATAATAGGCAGTTAGATATTATTCAAGAGGTGGGGATGGCTTCTAGGCCCGTGGAGCTTGAAGTGGCGTTGATGGAAATGCCGCAATTGCATTTAACGCAGGAGACGGCGATTACGCCGTTTGGACCGGGAAGTGAGTTGCGCAAAGTTCGCATTACGGCAAATACGAAGGTGGATAATAGAGTTGAGAATGTAGTTGCTGATACTGATTTGAAAGCAGTTCAGGGAGTGAAAGGATTGTATCTGAAAGGGATTGAGGAGAATCAGTTGACTAAATTAATTTCTGTTGGAACGTTAGGATTAGGGAAGAATAGAAAATTAGTGCCGACGCGATGGAGTATTACAGCGGTCGATGATATTTTGGGGAAAGAGCGAATTAATGAGATTAAACAGTATGCGATGAGAGGGGATTTTGGAGTTTATTTTGGAGGGCACTTTGGGAATTATTATTTGTTGTTATTTTTTCCAGAGGGGTGGAGTTATGAGTTGTTTGAAACGTATCTTGAAACGCCCGTGAATCCGTGGTCGAAGAATGGGTATGTGTATTCGACTGACTATGAGAATTATGCGGGACGAAAAGTATATGCAGAGGAAACTGCGGGGGGGTATTATGCGTGTCGATTTCCGATTGTGGAAAAATTAGCAGAGATGAAACGGCAGGCAGGGGTGTTAGCATTGCGATTTATTTCGTCAGAGTATACGGTGCCGCTGGGGGTGTGGGTGTGTCGAGAGGCGACGCGCAAGACGCTTGCGGAGAAGCCATTATCGTTTGGGTAAGAGGAGTTGATGTTACAGTATGCGCGAGAGTTAATTAAACGAAAGTTTGGGTTTGAGATTGATTTTTTATTGAAGCAGAGTCAGTTGCTGAAGAATAAGAAAGAACAGAAGAAGTTGAGGGAGTTTTGGTGAGGGAAAAATATATAGTAACTGTGAATTATTTTCGAACATTTGTTCATAGTTACAGATAACTGCACATTTATATCTAATTAGGTGCAGTGATCTTATATTGAACATTTGAGTTTAATATACTAATAAGCAAATATGTAGAATAATATTCGAATATTTCACACATTAGCTATAATTGAATGAAATATTTTAAAAAAAATAACTTTTGGAGTGGTTGCATCGGAAATATTTTTATTTGAATTTTACTTTTTTTGAAAAATGAAGCTTAATTTATGCTTCTTTTTAGTTGAAATTTTTACTTTTTTTTGAAATGAACAATCTTTAAATACTTGGTGTGTCTTTGTATATTTTTACAGAAAAGGGGTGGTGTCTATATGAATATTGATGAAGAGTTTGAGCAATTTGTGAAGTTGAATTACCATAAGTTAACGGATAATGAACGAGAATTGTGTAAGAAAATGGGCATCGCAGTGGGTAACTAGGATTCTTGAGAAGAAATTTTTATTTTTTTGTGTTTTTATTTTTGTTAAAAGAGGTTTTTTGGAGTTATGCTCTTATGTGAGGAGTTTTGACATTATTTTTATTTAGAAGTGCATATATTTCTTCACCTTTGCCCTGACGGATTTCTTCATCTGTTAAGCCGTTTAGTTCATGGGGAAAGACTAACCATTTGTCGGTCTCATGAAGATAAAAATCTGGTTTACGAGAGGTCTGATTTTTTTCTGGTTTATAGTAAATTGTGGCAACTTTAATTTGAGGAATGTTTTTGCGCATTTTTTTGTCAAGATTTTCAATTACGGCTTTTATGGTTAAGCCAGTATCATAGACGTCGTCAACAAGTAATAATCGATCCTCGGCATTTGATTGACGAATGAGATATTCTAAATTATGAACGTTTGTTGTAGATAAAGCATCATCAATACCGTGATAACGAGATGTGCGAATAGAAATATGGTCATTTTTTATTTCATGATATGCTAAATATTCTTGTACGGCTATACCAACTGGTGTGCCGCCACGCCATAAGCCTACTAAGAAGTTGGGGTTGTACCCGGAATCGAGAACTTGTTTTCCTAAGCGATAGGAGTCTTCTAATAATTGTTGTGCAGATATGAAGACTTTATCGATCATGTTCAGACTCTTAGAGCGGGATTTAAATAGATTTGGATTGTAAAATAGATAGATTTGGGGTTGAGATAGGAATTGTTTATGCTAAAGAGGAGGTACTTTTCAATCAAAATATCGCGGATCGTCAGAGCGAATGGTTATTTCACGTGATATTTTCTTTTCAGGAGGGGTGGGGTGTTGAGGAAGAGGTTTAGAGAGGAGCGGGGTATTGAGAGGGGAATTTATTTGTGAGGGAGGTGTTTTTGTTTGTACATTTTGTTGTATCTGTTGTTGCATTTCTTTTATTTCCATGGCTTTATTGAAGTTGATGTTGCCGCATTTGAGGCAGTTAAAGTAGGGGCCGAATTTGCCGCTGCGTTGTTCGAGCCAGGAGCCGCAGATACAGCGGATTTCTTCCATCAATGATTGAGTATGTTGAGGGCAGACTTCGATATCTTGAGAATTTTTGTGGGTGGCGCGTTTGCCACAGAAAGGACAGGGGGTTTCTTTATATTCTCCGTATGTTTTTTTGGCTTTGAAGCGCATGGTTGAGGAGGTGAAAAAGAAAAAGGTTTATATGTATATCTGATTTACTTTGTGGTATGTCAATTGCTGATACGAGGTTGTGGAAAAAGATGTTTGGAAAGTTGGAACATGCAAAGCAAGTTGATGTGGTGAAAGATATTGAGGCGGTTGAGGATTTTTTAGAGGATGTGAATGCTGATGTGAAAGTGTTATTAAAAGAGTTGCGGCAGTTGCGAGAGTTAGAGCAGGAGAGGATGGTTGCGAAGTCAGGGGTTGTACATGTTAATTTAGAGACGCAAGGAGTAGTGTTTGATAAGATTCTTGAGCGGTATGGTTTTTTTCAAGAGGATGCGGATATTAATGGGTTACGTCTGCAAAAAGTGGCGAAGATGTATTTGAAGCAATGTCAAAAAGTGGGATTGACGGATTTAGTTGCTGAGAAGAAGCAGGATGAGAAGTGGAAGTTTCATTGGTGAATTGATTTTTTTTGTATTGAGAAGTTTGAATAATGATCTTTTCTACTCAAACTTCTCAAAGAGATTCTGTCACTAACGTTCCGAAGTTGCCTTTGGCAACCTTTGCAATGGCGCAATTTTAAGCTTATTTTTGCACCGATAGGTGCACATTAATGTTACAAATTGCTTTTTGCAAAGTTCTCTATTCATTTTTGAAGTCGTTCTTACAGTATTATTTTTTGAGCGCAGTCTTGTTGTTCTCGAGAGGACAGATAGATGTGAACATTCGAAAAAAGAGTGGGATACGCGGAGTCGGTAGCAAGAAAGTGGCGTAAGACGTAAGGAATGTCATAATCTTTTGTGAGGATGGCAACAGTGTAGACTGGATTATGATGTTTAGCGCTGGCGCCAAGAGCAGCACCAACTAAAGTGCAGTCAGTGATGCTGGCTTTGCCAATACCTTCAAGAGGAATTATAGCATCAGTGTATTGTGAAATAGAGTTGACGAGGGTGGCGCAGGATTCGTGTAATTGTGAGAGGAGATTGAGGCTATGAGGAGTATAATCCAAAGCAGAAAAAGAGGTGTCTTTTTGCAGGAGAGAACAGATAGTTTCTAGTTGGGAATTATGTTGACGTATACTGCGTAGAGGTCGATGGAATGTACTTTTTTTATGTTTAGAAGAGATAAATTTGCCGGAGATACTATCTTTAACATTTTTATTCCAGAGACGTTGATGGAATGAGTGAGATTCTTGGAAATGATACTGCAAATAGCGTGCTTCTTCAATTACCGCAGGAATGGTTTTTACCGAAGGATGAGGGATAATTTCAGCTAGGAGCCATTGAATGTAGGCCAATTCTTGTTCGAGATGAGGTATTATTTTATTGAGTTTAGGCAGAGATGTAACGTCATACAGATTAACAGCTACATTATTAGTGCAGGTGAACAGACAGGTATCAAGTAAGGTTAAGTCATGTTGCTGAAGAATTTTGAGAATTGGTTGTTGTAGGTCGTACTTTAAACGGTAGGGGGATGATATTAGTGAGGGGATTGTGGGTGACATTATATGCTCCAATTAGGTCTGTTCATCATTTTAAGAGTTGTGTTTTACCATACACCTCAGTGAGATATTGTGGCAATGTTTTTTCCCAGACTTTTTCTATTCGTTCTAATGGAAGGTGATTGTGGACAATGACTTCAGGAAGGGTATAATTTCCAGAATATCTTTGTAATGGTATACGTGATTGCCAATACTGTAGAGATGCTTGTGATTGAATCTGTTCTTGTGAGATAGCGTTTGTCTTTTTAAGGTTTTCATACATTCGACTAATGTGAATAAAATCAACGACAAAAGGATTATCTTGAGGTAGTAATTCTACTTTTAATAAAACTAGTTTTTTTTCTTCATCAGGCCAATCGCAAAAGCCGGCCATGTCATCGCCACGCACAGCACAAGTGCGTAAGAGTGTTTCAAAGACTGAATTGCCGTTATGATTTTTATACTTTATCCAGGTTGCGGGTTTTTCTTCAAGTAGCCCAAAAATCGTCCCTTGCTGAGCTTCTTTACATGGAGCGTAATCAGATGAGGAGATAAATGAGCGTAATCTGAGTAAGCCTTGTTGTCCTTTGTAGTGCATAGCGTCCCAGCAGATATCGCTGGTGTAGTGGTACATTACTGAATTATTTTGTGAAACCATTTTTAATTAAAAAATTAACAGTTATTAACACTTAGAACCAGCACTCTTAGTAAAATTAAATATAGTGACGAGGTACAAATTATCCGACAAATATCTTATATTTTTCTTTGCCTTCCATTTCGGATAAGATACGTTTAATTACAATTTGTTTAGGATCAGGCATTAATTTAACACGAGCACGGATGTCTTCAAAACTTTCAAATGGTTTAGCTTTACGAGCTTCAATAATTTCCCACATGTGTTTCTTGCCAAGACCGGGTAAGAGTTCAAGTTGGTGCATGCGCATACTTAATGGCTGAGCTTTATTAAAAAATTTGACAAAGCGGGTTTCGTCGTCAGTGATGACTTTTTCGATAACGTGTTGAAGTTCGGCGCGGGCAGTTGAGGTTAATTTTTCTATCTCGATGCGGCCTTTAATGTGATGGATTTCATCGCGTTTGCCTTCGCCGATGTAGATTGCTTGGTGCGGCTGTACAAAGATGTCTTTTTTAGGAATGAGTTCAAGCAGGCTTAAGTGTTCGATACCTAACGCTTGGGCAATGGGGGTTTTCATTGCACCATGTTCAAAAGCATAACCGTGGGGCAAGAAATCTAGTACAATGGCTTTCTCTTCGCGTACATTTTTTTCTGTTTCGGTAGGCATCATGGTTATTTTCTAAGAAATATGTTGCACTTAATAAAAATTGCGCTTCTTTACGCAATTTTAAGGTGCAAATTCGTTGACGACCTCAACAATGCTGTCCATGTCTTTTTTGGGCAGGCTTACAGGGTAGGCTTGCAAGACAATTTTCAGATCGTTTGCGGTTGTTGGTAAAAAATCGATTATTTTTAAGTAGTATTCGTCTTTTAAACGGACAAGACTCAGTTCTTTTAGTTTTTTAAGTAACTTTTCTTGCTTGCTTTGGGTTAATTCAGTGCCAAAGCTTTCTAGGAATTCTTTGACTTTGGTTGAACGATAGTTTAATTCAGTGTCACGGGATTCAACATCGGTTAGAATAGAGCGAACTTCAACTAGAGAAATTGGTTTTTCTTCGATAAATTGGAGGCTGGCCATAATAGTATCTCTTATTTTAGTTAGGTTCTTATTACTCTTCTATTTTTGCTTTTGCAAGTGAATTGGATGCACGTAGAGTGATTTTTCTTTGTGTTGATCTTTGACTTCGACGATGTAGCAGAAGCCTTTTTTACCAGCGATGGTGCCGGTTAAGCCGTGAAAGCGAGGGAAAAAGCGACCGTATTGGTAGCTTGAGTTGATTTTAAGCCCTACTTTATCGCCAAGCTCTAATTGCTGGAAAAACTGGCTGACGCGGGTTTTTCCTTGTTCGCGATAGTGGCGTTTGTACTTGTAGCGTGTCTTTCGTTGATGTGTTCCGATGCGTTTACCCATGTTATATGAAAACTAAGCGGTGCTTTATAAAGCTTTCGGAGTGTCCAGTATATACTGAAGGCACTAATATAATCGAATATTCTGTCATTGCATTCCGAACTTTCCTTTTGGAAAGAATACTTAGTGCCTTCAGACACACAGTGAAGCAACGACTTCACAAGAAATCAAGAAACTACTTGATTTCTGTGCTGAAATGAAGTCGTTGCTTCATTTCATGCACTGGTGTGTTGATGAAGTAGTTTCTTCATCATGCATAATAGTTAACGCATTAAAATGTTCGATTATTTAGTGCGTTAACTATATGAGGGATATAGTCTGTGAGGCGTTCTGTGGAAGCCTCACGACCGGTTTACGCTCTTTTTAGGGATGAGAAATTACCCTATTTATAAACATACGATGTTTTTTTCATTGTATTTATAAAGAGGAGTCGAAAAATGATTATCTACTTTGTAATTGTGACAAAGATATATAAAGCATAAAAAAAGACTTCCTCACAGAAAAGAGGTGCCGAGTATGAATCTGAATTACGTTAAAAAATTGATGGATCGAAAGAAGACTTCTCATAAAGGAGAAAATGGGTATGCATTAGTTATCGGAGGTTCAGAGGAGTATGTGGGAGCACTTACACTTGCAGGGTTATCGGCGCTGAGAGCAGGGTGTGATGCGGTTACACTTGCGTCATCTGAGAAAGTGGCATGGGCAGCAAATAGGTATGCTCCGGATTTAATGACAATGAAGTTGCGCGGGGAGACGTTTAGCGTAAAGAATGCGAAGGAGATGGTTAAAGCTGCGGAACGATTTGATGCGGTGCTTGTAGGTTGCGGAATGACACGACGAGGAGATAAGTTTGTGCATTATTTTATTCGCAAGTGTATGAAGCCAAAAGTGATTGATGCGGATGCGTTAAAGTCGTTATCGTTTAAAGATTTTAGTAATTCGATTCTGACACCAAATGAGAAAGAGTTAGAGTTGATGCTGATTAATAGTAATAAAGAGTTTTTATTGCCAAAGTTACGTGAGAGTAATATTAAAGAGAAGGCGGAAGTGTTGCAGGGGAATTTACGTTATTTTTTGCAGAATGATAATGTGTTATTAGTGAAAGGAGCGACGGATATTATTATTTCGAAGAATAAGATTGCATACAATCGTACAGGGAATCAAGGGATGACGAAAGCAGGGACTGGAGATGTGCTTGCAGGGTTAACGGTAGGATTTTTAGCGAAGTCACAGGATTTGTTTAAGAGTGCAGTGGCAGCGTCGTATATTAACGGGTTTATCGGCGATCAGTTGTTGAAACAAAAGAAAGGATATTGTTTCATTGCGTCAGATATTATGCATGATTTAGTGAATGTGCAGAAAATGGTGAAGAAGTGAGAAAAACATAATTTTAAATTATAGCGAAGGCACTTATTATTTGAATATTGTGCCTTCGGGATATACTAAGTGCAGATTATATTTTGTTCGAAAATTTAGCGCGCTCAGTATAAGTTAAATCTTCTTAAAATACTTAAGTAGGCATCGTGCCGTATACTGAGGTTTAGATATTTAATATCTTTTGGGTCAACCCACTTTATTTCTGAAACTTCGATAGGGTCTAGTTTTAATAAATTTTCATTTAGACCTTCCAATTCAAATAAGAACGCAAATAATCTTATCTCAAAATCAGGTTTATCTGTGTTCTTAAACCAATAGCTGATATAATCATTTAAGTTAGAGGTAATAGGTATATTTGTGAAATCAAAACCGAGTTCTTCTTGTAATTCTCGGATGATGGCATGTTTTGGTGTTTCATTTGAGTCAATACCCCCCTGAGGAAATTTGTAGCTGTTTTGATCAATATGATTTTTGTCTAGAGAATTGATTCTTTTATTGAATGTGATTAAGACTTTTCCATCTTTTCGCTTGATTATTCCAACAACGGAATTTCTGTAGTCGATGCCTACTTTTGCCATTTTTGTTCTTTTAAATTTGCAATATTACTTATGTATAGAGCAATTTCTTCGTCCATTGCTCCAATAATAGCAATTGTTTTTGACATAGTTTGAGATTATTAAGCATATTTATAAAGATAATCTTTTCTGAATCAAGAAATAAAAATTATCTTGACACAATTTTACCCTACTTTCTGCAGTATTTTCTCACAAATCAATCGTCTTATATTTGGCGGGATTGATGACTAAGATCAAAGAGTCGCCTGTTTTTATTTTATAACCGTCTTCGGGTAATGTGTCGTGACCTTTGTCGGAGTTGACGCTGAGCAAGATGGCTTTATGACCTAATTTATCGCGTAGTTTGCCGACGGTTTTACCGTTTGACCAGGATGATGCCGTGACGTCGTATTCCATCAATTCGATGCCTTCTTGTTCGTAGGCGGTTGCTTCCATGACCCATTTGACGACGCTAGGATTGGTTGCGGCTTCAACTAATAAGTTGCCGCCAATGGATGCGGGGCTGACAATATGGGTTGCTCCGGCTTTTTGGGCGATTTTGACGTGGCGATGCTGATCGATTCGTGCGACGATCTCGACTGTTGGGTTGAGTTCGCGGATGATGTGGGTGCTGAGCAGCACGTCGGAGTCGTCTTCCATTGCCACGATGACAAATTTAGTTTCATCCAAATTTGCTTTAGTTAATGTTTCGGGACTTTTGGGGTCGCCGACGATGAAATGAACGCCAGGAATTTGTTTTAATTCTGGATGCAGTTCACTATCGATCACGATGATATTTTCGTGCTCTTCGCTTAATTGTCGTACAGCGGTTTCACTGACTTTGTTCCAGCCGCAGACGATTACATGTTTTTTTGTTTTTGCTTTTTTCAATCCGAACACCCCTTTTAAATTTGCGTCGACAACCATATCCATGGTGCGACTCATTAAGTAGCCTAAGACGCTGATTCCTGCGAGCATTGTTGTCATAGCGACGAGTTTTCCCATGATTAATTTGGGAGAAATGTCGCCGTAACCGACCGTGGTCATTGTTGTAAATATCCAATAAATGCCGTCAAAGTAGGATAGGCCTTCGATTTTTGCGAAAATGAATGACCAGAGGAAAACAAAGAGGATGACGACTGTTAAGATGACGGCGTATAAGTTAGAGGAGATTTTGTTATATAATTCGTGCCAGAAGTAGGAGTCTTTTTTATCATCGCGATAGGATGTAAGATCTATTTTTGTCATCGTTTACGCCTCTTTTTTAGGTATAAAAGAAAAGGGGTATATAAAAGTTGGGTTTGTGGTGGGAGGAAGGGGAATCTACTTAGGATATATTCGTTTTAACCACCAATTCTTGAAAAATGAAAGAGTTAACGTTGAGAGAAGAAAACCAGTTGTAGGAATGATTGCGTTTAACCAGGGATTTGAAGCATTAATGGAGAATAGAAAAATGATCATAACAACGTACGTGAGTACGGCGATACTTAGCTTTCGGGTTTTACTTGTTTCCCAGGCTTTGTCGGCTTCAACACGTGTATTTCTTTGTTTAATCTGTTCAATATCTTCTTTCATGGTTTATTCCCTTTTCTTTCCGTTAATTATAATATATTGCCACAATATACTATTTTTTCGTTCGATTTGGACGTCAAAGCCGGCTTTGGCAAACATGTCGATAAGATTTTTATCGCTGCTCATCCAAGGGACGTTAGGAATCACATAAAAGAATTTGTCGTAGTCGAGAAAGACGATTTCGCCGCCGGGTTGGACGTGATTGGCGAGACTTGTGAGAATTTTTTGAGGGTTTTGCATATAGGAGAGCATGCCTACGGAAATAACACCGTCGACTTTTTCAGGGAGAGTTAAGCGAAGATCGTCTAAGTGAGGGTGGTGAATGATTTCTACATGGGCGTGATGAGAGGTTTTTTCTTTGGCGATTTTGACCTTATGTAATGAGATATCTGCGCCGTAAATTTTTCCTGTAGGACCGACTTTCTCGGCTAATTTATTGGTGAGGGTGCCCATCGAGGAGCCGTATTCAAATATTTTTTTGCCGGTGATGTCGCCCATATCTTTTAAGAGAGTGTTACGGATGGAGTAGGGAAAAAATATTTTTTCGCCGATCAAGACGAGGTAAGATAAATATTCGTTGGCTTTGAGAATGGCGGTTGGATTATAGGTCATTTCGACGAGAAGATATAATGGGAGGCCTAAGAGAAGAAAGGAGAGGCCGATTCTTAAGGTTGCGGTGGCGATGACACCTTCAATCATATACCAGTTTATAAGAAGAATAAAAATGTAGATGATGATAAAAATTGGGCCAAGCCAGGGGAGCGGGGCTTTAAATGAGCGTTCTTTATCGGGATGTTTACGACGTAGAATGGGAACGGCGAGAAGAATGAGGCTCAGAGAGATTAGACCCCAGACGACGTAGATGAGATATAAACGCAGATAGGCATTGTTCCATTTATGGGTATAGCCCCAGATAAGCATGCCCCAGAAAAAAAAGACGGCGATACACTGAAAAATGACGGCTTTATAGGGAGTGTTGAATTTTTTGTGGGGTTCGCCAAACTGAGGAGGAAATAATTTATCTTGGGCCATGGCTTGTAATAGGCGTGAACCGGTAATGGGCCAGCCGGCAGCGGCACCGATGATGACTAAGTACATGCCAAATTCAACTATTTTTGGGCCAAGGCCATTGGCAAGAGTGCCCATGACGTTTTTTGCTTGGACGATAAAAGGTCGAGCGTCGTTGACGTAGTCGTGGTAGCTGACGGTGCCAAGGGAACTGAAGACGTAGAGCGAGGTGAGAATCCCACAGGTGATGATGGTGAGGATGAGGAGTTTTGGGATTTTTTTTGGCTTGGCGACTTCGTTTGCCATGTAACTAATTGTTTCATAGCCAAAAAATGCTTCAGTGATGTATAAGAGTGAAAGACCGAAATAGGCGAGTATGGACCACATGCCTTCTTGTTGGAAAAAAGGAATGAGAAAACTTTTTTGAAAGGGAACGTCAAGACGGCTTTCAAGCAGGCCAGGGATGCTGATAAATGAGGGGAGGGTCATGAGTAAGAGAACGAGGGTGGCAATAATTCCAAAGATGACTAACATGGTGGCGCCGGCGTCAACACCTTTGAATGCAAGGGCGTTTAAGACGACAATCCAGAGAATGACGAAGATGATTCTGGCGAAAGAAGTGACGGCGGCGCTGGGTAAGAAATATTCGGCGGCGGCTTGAACGTTGAGCGCCATACCTAAGTTACCAGCGAGCCAAATTGTCCAGCCGCCCATAAATGAACCAAATCGACCGTAGGCTAATTTACAAAATTCATACGTCCCCCCAGATGTGGGATAGGTTGTGATGAGTTCGCTCATATAGAGCATAATGATGGTTGCAAGGAAGAAGAGGACGAGCCAAGAGATTATGGATGCAGGACCAAAGGCGAGTACGCCCAAACTTGGAAGGTAAAATAAAGATGTGCCGAAGATGGAATTAACGAGGATAAAGAGCACCATGAAACTGCCCATTTTTTTTGAGCTGGTGGAGGCGGAAAGGTCGATTTTTTCGATTGGGGTTGGAGAAGTTTGAGGGAGAACGGCGGAGGTAGGGGAAGTGGGTTGTGAAGAAGCTGAAAGAGAAGATATTGCAGACGAGGAAAAGGAAGTTGTGGGAGGAGGTGAGGTGGTTACAGAGGGAGAAAGTGCGGGTTTAGGTTTTGGTTTAGAGGTATCTGTTGTGAGAAATTCTACTATCTTTTTCCAATCGATTGCCATACGTACCTCTTTTTAGGTTAGAAGAGCATTTTTGTATATAAACGTTGGGTTTTTAGAGGTTAATTTTTGCAGGCAATAATTCTACTGTTTTAGTATGCAAAAACTTAAAAAGCGAATAGTGTTTCTGCAAGGATATGAAGCCGATTAATTTAATTCAATATAGAGGGATGACAAAGAGTATTCGTAAGACGCAGTTTTCAGATGTGAGTGTGATGACGCTTAAAGCCGGGGCGGAAGCGGCGCCAGATGCGGCGCCGAATGGAGATTTGATTCTATATGTGATTGAGGGGAAAGCGAAAGTGGAGATTGGGATGGAGCAGTGTATGTTAACAGCAGGAATGATGTTATTTATTTCGGAGCGAAGCCGGCATAGGATTACAAACATTGGAACGGGAGAGTTGTTTTATATGATGATTTATACGCCGCCGGTGTATTAGAAATATTTAATTTTAGTTGTTATTTTTGTTACTTGGGATGTGTTACTAGCTTTTATAAACAATGTATTTTCTAGTTGGAATATGGTTGGGGATTCATACACTACTTCATTTGCGCATAGCAGTCATTTGTATCGGGCGTTAGCAGAGTTGCCAATATTACCAAAACAGAGTCAGTTTCAGTTCTTTGCGTATGATGTTGAGCTGCCAAAAACGGTTGAAGGGGAAGAGAGGTATATAGAATTGTGTCGGGAGAAACAAGTGTTGCCGTATACGATGTTTTCTTGGATGTATGATGCGAAAAATAAAAAGAGTGTTCAATGGCTTGAACAGATTTTGCCTAGATGGGAGAGGAATGGTGGAGTTGAGAGAAGTATAGTGGATGCTATGCTTTGTGGAGGGAAGAGTCATCAGGTGAAATTAGAATTAGGAGAGATAAAAGAGGTGGAAATGTTACAGCATATTGCTGAGCACATATTACCTGATTTAACGGCACAAAAATATGTGTTACATTCAGCAGATATATGGCTGACGCAGTATCGAATGTGTCAGGATGCGTATGGAAGAGGGACGGCAGTTGCGGTGCGAAATAATTCTTCTTTGGAAATGAAGTTGGAGTTGGCGTTGCCTATTTCTGATGTAGAGAGGGAGAGGTTGATGGAATGGTTTTTGCGGGTGAAAAAGTAATTTTTGTTCTTAGGGGAAATCTGGTTCTATTTCTTCTTCACAGTGCGGGCATTGCTTGGCACGTACTTTTTCTTTGATTACTTTCTTTGTTTGTGGGAAGTGGTATCTCCAGATAAGACGGCCATTTTTAGCAGTGATGATTTTTCCTGATTGTTCGAGGTAGGTGAGGATTACGTGGTATGTTTGGTACATCATTTTTCGCGGTAATTTTTTCCACAATTGATATTTGCCGTATTGTTTAGAATGTTTTTGGATAGTTTTTTCTACCATAAGAATGGAATCTAAAGAGGGGCTGCGGGCAAGAGTTGTTTTATGCATATTATATCAGTTGATATAAGGCTGGTATTTAAATTTTTTGGTGGGATTTTAGGAGAAATGGGTGAGGTAGAGAAGAGGTGATGTGCTATTTTGTAGTCAATTTTACTGATTCTTTAAGTTTTAGTGCGAAATAGAAACATTATACTTCTTTTTCTACCCCACATACCTCATCCCAAACACAAAAAATATTCCAACAGCAACCATTGCTAACCAGATTGATACACTCCAATCAAATATTTTCTTGCCGTCAAAGATAAAGAAAGGAATTAAGTTAAATAATCCTAAAAAAGAGTTGACCATGAAGCCGACCATGAATATCCAGGCGATTGAGGGGAAGAGGAAGGCTGCCCCTAGGAAGAGTAAGGCTAAGATGTAATTGGTTAAAGGACCTGCGAGGCTGATGATGCCGTTTTCTCGTCTGGTAATTTGGCCAGAAATCATGACGGCGCCTGGAGCGATGAAAGTAAAGCCAAGGAGGAGGGCGAAAACTAACGCGAAGCCGAGCATTTGGTTGTCAGCACGAAATTCGGCGGCGCAGCCATAGTGTTGGGCGACGATTTTATGAGCCATTTCGTGCAATAAAAAGCCGATGCCGACGGTGAATAAAGAGACGACGAAATATTGCCAAAAAAAAGAGGTGATTAATTTAGTGAGTGAAGGAGGAGAGAGGAGAGTTACACTCAGATGAAGAAAAGTGAAAATCAACGCAATAGCGAGCCAAGACTTTGTGATGTCTTTCAATTCGATTGAAGAAGTTTTTAGTTTTCCGATTTTAATTTCTTTGTAGATCATCGTTTGGAGTTGTCCTCTTGGTTTTGCTCTTGCTCGGATTCTTCTTCATGATTGTCGTTGATTTTTTGTTCAACGTATTCTTTTAAGCGCTGGGCTTCTTCGACGACTTTGAGGAGAATGGTGGTATCAGCGAAGTTTTCTTCGGCGCAGTCTTGGCAATAGTAATCAGAGGTGTCTTTAATCTTAAAGATTGCTTCTTCATCGCAGATGATACATTTTTTGCCCATTTATTGCTTAAAGAGGAGGGTGTTTAAAAAGATTTTGTTACTGTAAGAAGAATATAATTATTTCAACAAAAATTGTTTCATTTCTTCTATCTCATTGCCAGTCACCGCGCAACCATTATATTTAGCAGACCATAAAATAGCATCAAGCAGGACGGTTGGGCCGTCTTTTTGCGGAGGGATGTAGGAGTCAAGCAGTTTTAATTTGTAGGCAACGCCAAGCAATTCGACGGAGCGGATGATGGTGACGTCTTTTAATGCGGTGCTGAAGAGGTTCATGTTTGTAGAGTTAGGGGTGACTTCTTTTTGAAAGCGGATTTCTAATAATTTTTTCATTTCTTTACTTGATTCGATGAATAAGCGCAAAGTTCTTTCGTCCATAACGACACTTGCGGCTTGTTCTTGTAAGGCACAGGCGACAGATTCCATTTCGCCGGATTGGATGATGTCCATATTTTTTCCGTTAATGCTAAAAGAGGAGTTGGCGAGGGCGATTAATTGATGGACTGTTTCTTGAGGAACTTTTTCATAGACTTCGATGATTCCATCACGGATGAGTTTTGCGACTTGTAGAGCTTCAAATTCGAAGCGTTTGACAGTGAGAGGGCGTTCGATTAATTCTTTTTTGACGGCAGGAGTGATGTAAAAACGCAGGTTTGTTTGTTTTTTTAATTCGGGGAGAATCCAGATGAGACGTGACATGACTAAAGTGATGATTGGTCCGGCGTCGAAGAAGAGGATTTTTGATTTTGAGGAAGAAATTGTTGAAACCATATTATTTCACTCCAAAGATGGCAAAAGCTTTTTGTAGACGTATCGTGGCAGGCATACTTTGGGTGTGTATTTCTAATGCAGTGGTTTTGGCGGCGTATTGCTGTAAATCCCAATTTGATAAGCCCATGAGACCTGCGGCTTGGCCGATGGAAAGTCCTTTTTCAACTAGAGCGGTGCTTTTTTTAATTCGAGCGGCTTGCATGACGTCTTGCAGATGCTCTTTAGTTTTAGTACTGGTTTTGTTGATGATGTGATATA
>CAXNDX010000013.1:0-15337 GCA_964201585.1 Candidatus Woesearchaeota archaeon
TACACCAAATAACCTACCTCCGATTATGTCCTCGTCTTCCATCCACACTCCCCCGCCCAAACGTTCGCGGACTTGAATGATTGCCATACTTCCCTCCCTGTTTCCCTTTAGGTGGTGGTCGTGCAGCCGCACCCGTCGCATTCATCGCCATCGCAGAATGATATGCTTTATCATAAATCACCGGAATCTCTTTATGAATGAAATCCTCAATCGCTTCAAAATAACTGCGTTCAAACGCACTGCAAAATGAAATTGCTTGTCCCTCTGCTCCCGCACGCGCCGTCCGCCCAATCCGATGCACATACGTCTCCGCTTCATGCGGCAATTCATAATTAATCACATGAGTTATCCCTTCAATATCAATTCCTCGCGCCGCAATATCCGTTGCCACGAGCACTTTCGATCGACCATGTCGAAACGCCTCAAGCGACGCCGTTCGCGCATTTTGACTCTTATTCCCATGAATGACTTCTGCGCGTATCCCCGCGCGAAATAGCACTTCCGCTACTCTATTCGCCACATGCTTCATCTGTGTAAACACAATCACTCTCGCAAATGTTGGCCCTTTCAATAATTGCACCAGCAACCCATCCTTCTTTTCTTTATCAACATAATACACACACTGCTCAATTCGCTCAACCGTCGGCTTTTCCGGATTCACCGTTACATGAATAGGATTACGTATCAATTTACGTGCTAACTCTACAACTTTCGGTTCCAGCGTCGCTGAAAAAAACATCGATTGCTTATTAGAAGGCAATTTCGCAATAATTTTATGAATATCACGAATAAATCCCATATCTAACATTCGATCTGCTTCATCAAGAACAAAAATACTAATCTGATTCAAATGAACAAATCCCTGATTCATCAAATCAAGTAATCGCCCTGGTGTCGCCACTAAAATATCAACACCTCGATTCATCGCTTGTATTTGTGATTGATGCCCTACTCCTCCAAAAATAACTGTACTTGTCAGCGGCACATACTTCCCATACACTTGGATACTCTTTCCAATCTGCGCCGCTAACTCTCGTGTTGGCGCAAGAATAAGTGCTCGTGGCGTATTCTGCACTCTTCCTTTTTTCTGCACTGCTAATTGCTGTAATATCGGCAACACAAATGCCGCCGTTTTCCCCGTACCCGTCTGCGCACACCCAATAATATCTCGTCCTTCTAATAAAGGCATAATACTCTGCGCCTGAATCGGTGTCGGTACAGTATATCCCTCCTCAGCTATCGCTCGATGAAGCGGTTCGATTAACGGTAATTCTTTAAATGAATGCATAGAACAGAAAAATAGAGGTTCAGATATAAACTTATAGTATAAAAATAGAAAAAAAACAATCTCTTAAAACCTTCACTCCACTTTCCTCACAACCACATTCTCAAACGCACCTGATTCCATCATCTCCTGCGCTTTTTTATTCATCTCATCTGTATACAAAAACAACAACGGCAGCTTCTTCATCTGCGCTTCCATATACGCGGCAGAAAGATCCCGCTCATCACATTTCGCTTTATTTTTCGCTTTACAAAAATACCTCATCTGTCCCACAACGGAAGGCACTTTGACAAAATAATTCATCTCTGCATTCTTACGTAACGTCTCCTTCTGTTCAATTATAATTTTCAACCGCTTAAAAAATGTTTCCAAATCCTCACTAAACGTATCTTCAATTACTTTCTTTCGTCGCGGCTTCTCCTTTACTTTCTGCACTACTTTCTCTTGCTCTCTCTCCTGCACTTCCCTCTTCACCTCTGTAGTCGCCTCAGCTCGCACCAACTCTTCCGCAACCAATTTCGTCTGCGCACTCACTCGTTCATACTGCTCTTGCATCAGCATGGAATCAGATTGTTGCACTACTCCAACTTCCTTTGCCGCTGGAAGCTCTTTTGCCACAGGCATCAACATCTGCCGAACTAATTGATCTCGTTCTTCATCAGACACTAAATAAAACTTCCAAAATAACTCTGTTTCCCCATGCATCGTCACATTAAACGGCACCGCAAAATCCTTTAACCCTCGCAGCGCCACTCGTGGCAGCAACTCCAACTCCTGCTCGCGTAAAAGCTTCTTTTCTTTTAGAAACTCTAACACCTCAAAATCTTTTGGATTGATATTCCCATTCGCAAAATTATATAATCTCTCTTCCTGTCCAGGAATATAATATAACGGTGTTCCTCCAATCTTCAAATTCGATACTTTCACTTTTTTTTGTGAACTCAAATCCGACAAATGCGCTGACGCTAACAACGAATCCGTATTAATCATCTTCGCCACTTTTGAGGGCGTCGTCGGTCCTCCTGTACGAATAAACTGCAGAATTCTATCTTGATCTAACATCTCTTTTTAGGACTAAACTGAGTATAAATAGTTTTTGATGGGAGACACTATACGATCATCATCTGCAACAATTTCTCTTTATTGTCCCAAAACATTTATATAGTCCAAGTACGTACCAATACGTATTGGGGCGTTTCAATGATTACGGAAAACGATTTAATCGTCACTAAACATGCTCAGGAAAAAATGCATGTCGAAGGAATCTCCATACAACATATCATCGAAGCCCTAGAAAGAGGATCAAAATACCAACAAACTGATGGACTACTTGCCGTCTATAGCTATTATTCTGTTGCGTATAAAAAAATAGGGTTAAAATACATTATCAAAACTGTATTTACAAATGGGTGAGACTATGGAATGTTATAACTGTCAAAAAGCAGAAATGTACAAGAAAAAAGTCGACTTTATCCAATTTGGCATCACTTTAGGTAAATTTGACGCGTTGGTCTGTCCACAATGTCATGAAACAATGTTTGAAGGCCATGTCAGCAAACAAATCGAAACGAAAGCAAAAGAAAAAGGCATTTGGGGATTAGCTCGAAAAAGTCACATTGGCACATCCGGCTCTTCATTAGATGTGAAAGTACCAAAATCCATAGTCGACGTTCTTAATCTCAAAAAAGGTCAAGAAATAATAATTGAACCAACCGCAAAAAACAAGATTGAAATAACCGTGATGTAAATTGTTAGGTTCTTAATGTATATTAGAAAAAACTAATTATAACGTTGAGCGCGCATTTCTGCAAAAGTGGTGTGTACAAAAGAATCTAATTCTTGCGGATTAGGATAAAAATCTCTCACAACAATAGTAAAAGCACTTTGAGCCATACTTGTAGCAAATAGCTTTTGATTATCCTAATCATGACGGCATTCTGTTTTAGTAATATCCTCTAAAGAAATGTCAGTTATTGCCGCTACAAATTGTTTTGCTTTATGTTCGCCGTTACCAATCCCTGCTTTATACATCAAATATTGTAAATTCAGATGAATTGGCTGATTGGTTAACATACCATAATCTATCTCTGGTCTAGTTGACATATTTTTCTAAAACCGGTCTGTGTATATAAATATTACCACTAAAAAATGCTAGTTTTACATTACTACTAAAAAATGACGAAACATTTATATACTGGCTCGTTTTTAATGCATAAAAACAGAATAAACTACTTATGACACAACTACCCGATTCATTAGAAAACATGCTTGTACCTCTGCATGATGTATGTCCCACTCTACCTAAAACCCCTGAACAAATCGAACAACTCATGGTTACTTTAGGACGACAACAACGTCTACATATCGCTCCTGCTCTTGCCGAATTTGAAGATAAATTGAATATGTATAAATCTAAGATAAGAAAGATACTACACACATCTTTAATAGATGGAAAATCAAATATTCCTCAAATTCTTTCTGCAACCGATCCTGAGTTCCAACATCAGTATGGCATGAATATATCTCATAAATATTCAAATGGATACATCGAGAAGATATCTTTAACAATTGCACAAATTATTGGCGCAATTGGTTTAGAAAAAAAAGAATATTTTTTAAATATAAATGGTAACAAAAATTCATTACCTGGCGTTGTGAGTCGTTTCTTCTGGGGAGACTGTGGTACTGATGGCCCTCTTACCTCTACAGAACAAAAAACACTAAAAGAAATGTATCCTCAGTGGGCTCCCCAACTTCGTGATGAAACAATCGCACTTCTCTATGCTAAACCGTGGGAAGTGTCACACTCTTCTTTTCAATTCGATCAGACAATCCCGTTTAACTCTTTCCAGTTAAACAAAGAAAATGGAGATCTCAATGGACTTTATAAACGATTTCTTCTCAAACCAATTCTAACCGAAATGCGCGCAGATGAACAGTTTATGCAACCACTCTCTCCACAATATATCACTGCTGCTCTTGGTCTTATTAATCAGAACCTAGATCCGAATGCAACAGAAAGTGACAAAAAACTCGCCGCGCAATTAAAGATTCATGCCTCATTAGGTATTGCCGGTGTAGTACAAGAATGTGCTCAACAATTAGGATTAGTCGAGAAAGATTCTCTTTGTGAAACAGTAGTTATAGATCATCTTGATTCAATCTATCAAAAAATTCGTCGGCTCAAAATCTCTCCCGAATTCGTTGATTTTGATTCATTGCAGCAACAGCAAGAGATAGTAAGTAGCCTACAATCGATAGGGACATCTGCAAAACAAGTATTGGTCGGCTACGCCAATCAGAAAACAGAAGCGCAATATCGACAGGAATTCCTGAAATCGTTACAAGGATTAGGTCAGGCTATCTACGCTCTTGCTCAGAGACCAACCGTAGTATGTGATACCTATATAAACCAATACAATCTTACTCAATATAATTTTATGAACACCGGCAATGGTAATATGGGCGTCAATTTAGATTTTTCTCAGAAAAGATAAAAAAACATTTTTGGTTCACGGCCGCATCCACTTAATCTCATAATACGTTACATCCCCTTCATCATCAACAATACCAATTAATAATCGTTTCTTTGTCGAATGCGCAACTCTATTTTTCGCTGCAAATTCATACCATGTCAACGTTTCTCCCTCATGAACAGGATACACAATCCAACGTGCGTGATCTTCTCCTGGTTTCACTCCGCGATCATATACTCTAAAATCCTCACCAAACTTCAACGCTGTCTTAATAATATACCCTCTATTTCGCATATCTTTAAACACACAATATCGGATCCAGAAATTCGGCTCAATTTTTCGCGCTTTTTTCAGATATTGCTCAAACACCACTACTTTTCCCGACTCAGTTTGAATCTCTAACCTTCCTTTCTCCATTAAATACAACGCTTCTAATAACGACAATTCCACTTTTCCACTTTCTAATAAGTTCCCAAATCGTGATTGGTTATAGAATTCTCGTGCCTCATCAGAAACCTCTGTCAGCACTCGCTCCCCTCCTAATACCGCCGGCACCACTTTCTTCTTTTTCTTCTTATCAGAATCAATCTCTTCAGAACTAACAATAGGAATATCAACTGGTTTTGGTCCTTCTTCCTCTGGCAAAGATTCTGGAATCTCTTCTGCAGCCTCGTCAGAGTGTGTTTTGGCTTTACTCATGAATGATAATCCTCTAGAGGACGTCTTTTTAAATGTTTTGGGCAATTTCAACTATGTTGTTCTCTCCAGCTCCACCACGATGTATGACCAAGAATAATATGATCCACCACGGGAATCTGCATAATCTCCCCAGTCTCCTGTAACACTTGAGTCACCCGTAGATCCTCTTCCGATGGTGTTGGATCTCCTGACGGATGATTATGCAGAACAATCAACGAATGCGCACAATGCTTAATCGCACCATAAAAAACCTCTCGCGGATGGATAAGTGACATATTCAACGTTCCTTTCGTAATAACTTGATCTGCAATAATCTTATGTTTCGTATCAAGATACACCGCAACAAAATTCTCCTGTTTCTCCGCTGCAAATCGCACAAGATACGTTTCTGCAATATCCTTCGCAGTACGAATACTAGTCGTCTTTACTTTCGGCGTCAATCGCTTCCCCAATTCAAACACCGCAATCAACTGCGACGCCTTCGCAACCCCAATTCCATGCTCCTGCTGTAATTGTTGCAGCGACGCCTGCGCTAATTGCTCTAATGAATACTTCGCCAGCAGCTTCTGACATAAATCCAGAATATTATCTTGCTTCGTTCCCGACTTCAGAATCAACGCCACAAGCTCCGCATTTGAAAGCGCTCCTGCTCCTTGTGCCTGCAGCCGTTCACGCGGCAGATTTTCCGGTGCAAAAGATGTGAGATTCATATTCAATTAAAGATTTTCACCCCTCTATATAAACCCTATCCGCACTTGTCCAGTGACCAGTGGGTTCTCACAAGAACACAATGGACTCCGAATTAACAAATGAGGTTGACTAGTGGATCAATAAAATACAGAATCACACTTACTTTCTCAACTCCCTCATCCCTTTCCGAACATCCGCACAATTAGCCAAATACGACCCCACCACAAACATATCCGCTCCCGCTCGCCGTGCAAGAGAAATCGTCTGCGGATTCATATGCCCATCCACTATCACCGTAACGTGTGGATTAATCTTCTTCACCTGCCCAATCTTCCGCAGCTGCCCAGGCAAAAACTTTGCTCCATAATACCCTGGATGCACTGTTAGAATCAAAACATAATCCACTTGCGAAATATACTTCTTCACCTTCCCAACCAAAGTCTCCGGCTTCAACGCAAACGCCACTTTCTTCCCTCGCTTCCGCATAAAATCAATATACGTTTGCGGTTCAGAAAACACCTCAATCTGCGGTATAAACAAATCAATTTGAGAAAAATAATTCTTAACAAACACCATTGGCTTCTCCACCATCAAATGCGCAGAATACCTAAACGCTTTAGATAATCGCAATGGGAACCACAACACTTTCTTCGGCACAAATTTCCCATCCGCCACATCTAAATGTATTTGTTTCGTCACCGATTTAAACTTTTTTAAAAGTCCATTCATTTCTTCTTGACTTTGCGCCATCACTGATGGCAGAATTATATTTTCCATTATTTGCTCTGTTCGATTTTCGTAATCTTATTGATTCGTCGCACATGCCTCTCTTCACCAGAGAACGGCGTCTGCAAAAATTGTCCAATCATTTTCCTCGCCAAACTATCTGGTGTATTCCATCCTGACAAACAAATCACATTCGCATCTAGATGCTCCCGCGCTAATTGCGTCTCATTCATTGTAGTCGGCGCCACCGCTCGAACTCCTCTCACTTTATTCGCCGTCACACAAACCCCTTGCGACGAACCGCAACATAAAATCCCTTTACTTTTCTCTAACACTATTTTTCGCGCAACTTTCAACGCATAATCTGGATAATCATCCTTTTTATCTAACTTCAAATTCCCCAAATCCTCAACTGGAATTTTCTTTGATACCAACCATCTCTTAATCTTTTCTTTCAACAAAAACCCCGCATGATCCGCTCCAATATATACTTTTTGTAATGCCATATTTAATTCACCATCTCTGGTTTAACAAAATGATCCCATACAAGCTGAACGATAAACGCAACAATTGTGATATATGCATAAAACATATCAAAACAAGATGTTCCCCAAGACACAAAAATAGTATAAATAGACCATAATATCGCAAAAAATAACAACTCAACCGAAACAAAGTTATAAAGAAATCGTTCCACCTAAATCACCTTAAATATACTTAACAATAACAACAATCCTAGTATTCCTCCCACAATCAGAAAAAGCCATGCAATAATATCTTTTGTATTTTTAGTCATCTATCTCACCTATACAAATAGTATAATTCTATTGTTTTTAAGCTTTCCCCCCGCTCCCAAACAATCTAATCCGTTGCTCAACCACTTTCTGAATCATCTCCCTCGCTGGCGCCAACATATGCCGCGGATCAAAATCATCTGGCTTTGTCTGTACAACTTTTCGTAACCCCGCATCAAACGCCAACCGTAAATCCGTATCCGTATTAATCTTACAAATCCCCAATCGTATCGCCTGCCTAATCTGCTCATCAGCAACTCCTTGTACCCCTTGCAGCTTCGCTCCATACCTCTGTGCCATCATTACAACAGAACGAGAAACTCCACTCGCCCCATGCAATACCAATGGCACTCTAACCTCCGCCCGAATCAATTGCAATCGTTTCAAATCCAACCTCGCACTCCCCACAAACTTATACGCCCCATGCGACGTACCAATCGCAATCGCCAAAAAATCACATCCCGTTCGTTCCACAAATTCTTTTGCAAGCATCGGATCAGTATAAAGAATCCGACGCGCAGAAACCGCATCCTCCACTCCTCCAATTGTTCCTAACTCTGCTTCCACACTAACACCTCGCCCATGCGCCAATTTCACCACTCTCCTTGTCAACAACACATTCTTCTCAAACTCTTCATGTGACGCATCAATCATAACTGAAGAATAACCAAACTTAATCGCTCGTATAATCACTTCCATATCTCGTCCATGATCTAAATGTAATGCAATCGGCACGCTATTTTCTTCAGCCGCAACTTGCCCCAATGCATGTAAATACTTCATCCCCGCATACCCAATCGCCCCTTCCGACGTCGCCAACACAACAGGCGACTTCAACCTCTGCGCCGCACGCACAACTCCTTGCACAATCTCCATATTATTAACATTAAAATGCCCAACCGCATACTTCCCTCGTTGTGCTTTTCCTAGTAGCTCAATTGTCGATGCAAACATCTTAGAAATCATCCTCTTCTTCATCTTGGTGTTTTTCTTGATACATATAATTACCAATAAACGTAAACCCCAACATAAAAAGCGGCACCGCCATAAAATAACCAATTGTAAGCTGTTTACCCATAGCAACAATCACACTCGCCGACCCTAAAATAAGAAATATAATCCCTCCGATTGGATCACTCTTCCACGCAATCAACATCGTAAAAAAAAGAATCAACCACACCATCAATCCCACCATAAACTCCTGGCCAAACCCAAATGTATACACAACTCCTGCAATAAATGTAAACACTAAAAAGAGCGCTAATGCTCGTGGCAACCAGAATAATACCTCTGCAAGATGAATTTTTGACAACGTAAACATACATATCACACTCTTTTTAGCAAGGAAGGGCAAATGTCTTTAAAATAGTTGCGGTTAGAACCGTAGAAACGCTAACGCCCTAGGGACATCCTTTGTATCAATCACAAATAACGTATCCGTCCAGCAAGACAAAAATTCCACAATATTCACTCCATTTTCCGCAAATAACGCAGAAAGATACGCAATAACCCCTAGCTGTGATTCAATCTCTTTGGACGATTTAAACATGATTAACGCTAAATTTTGGTGCTTTTTGAGCATTTTCCCCCTCAGTTTTGCTTCTAATAAAGGCAGATACTTATCTGTAGTGATGATCGTATAATTGTTTGAACCTTCCAAAAAATAAAAAGGGTTATGGTCATTATGAATCTTTTGATGAATTGAATTAATCTCTTCAAAATCAAATGATTTATCAACAATAAGAACTGCAATTTTATTGCGTAACTCCACTTCCGAGCGCGCCAGAAGATTCTTAATCTGCTCCATCTGCACTCTATCTTTCCCTAACTCAATTTGAAACCGCCGTGCCGCAATCAAAATCGCCTCCATCGACATCTTCCTCTCAATATGAAGTTCTTTAGCAATATGGCGAGACAATGCCGAATAATTAATCAACCCCATCCCCAAACAGTTTTTGATAGATGGATGCTCTTTAATATATTCTTTAGTTAATTCCGTTGTTGATTTTGATGCAACATCTCTTCTGCTCAACGGTGTCAGTTTCATCATTATTCTCCTAAATAGTTTGATCATTTATAAATTGTACTACTCTGTTCTATTTCGAACAATTCTGTTTAATTATGTTTGATATGAGACGATAAGTATATGTTTGAGTTATATCTTTAATTGTTCATGAAAAAAGTAATCTTAGCATATTCGGGCGGACTCGACACTTCAGTTATATTACATTGGCTTTGTAAACAAGGCTATAATGTAATCTGTTTTCTTGCTGACGTTGGACAAGATGAAGATTTAGAAAAAGCAAAAGAAAAAGCACTCCAGATTGGTGCAAGTAAAGTATACATCGAAGATTTAAAACAAGAATTTATAGAAAAATATATCTTTCAAGCACTCAAAGCAAATGCTATTTACGAAGGGAAATATCTTCTAGGTACTGCTTTAGCCCGCCCACTCATTGCAAAAAAACAGATAGAACTCGCCAAAAAAGAAAATGCAACCATAGTTGCGCATGGGGCAACAGGAAAAGGCAATGATCAAGTCAGATTTGAATTAACCTATTTAACTTTATTTCCTGATGTTGAAATAATCAGCCCTTGGAAAGATCCAATTTTTTATAACCAATTTAAAGGCAGGTTAGACCTCATCAAATATGCTCAAGAAAATAATATTCTTATCACCTCAAGTATCGAAAAACCATATAGCATAGATGAAAATATCATGCACACCAGTTATGAATCCGGGGTACTAGAAAACCCTGCCCTCCCTGCTCCCCCAACCATATATCATAAAGTAATAAATCCCCAAAATGCTCCAGATATTGGTGAAGCGATAAGTATTGAATTCAAACAAGGAATACCCATTTGCCTCAGTTTAAAAGATGGATTTAATATTAAAAGCTCATTAGCTATATTTAATACACTCAATAAACTAGGACAAAAACATGGCATTGGCACAATCGATATCGTTGAAAATCGTTATGTCGGCATGAAATCAAGAGGTGTGTACCAAACTCCTGCTGGGA
Source organism: Candidatus Woesearchaeota archaeon (assembly GCA_964201585.1). Classification (GTDB taxonomy): domain Archaea; phylum Nanobdellota; class Nanobdellia; order Woesearchaeales; family GW2011-AR9; genus JACPNA01. Next base: position 10,694 of record CAXNDX010000013.1, read on the forward strand.
CCATATTATGGGCAGCACATAGAGATATAGAAAGTTTAGTACTTGACAAAGAAGTATCCCATCTCAAAGAGTTTTTCATCCCAAAAATAGCCGAGTTAATTTATAATGGGTTTTGGTTTAGTCCCGAATTCAATTTCATAATGGCAGCAATAGAACAAAGCCAAAAAAATGTAGAAGGCATAGTCCATATTTTCTTGTATAAAGGAAATGTCCTTATTACAAAACGTGAATCAAAAAAATCATTGTATAACGAAGAATTAGTGAGTATGAATGTCTTAGGAAAATATGATCAAGCTGACGCAAAAGGGTTTATTCAGATTCAAGCATTGAGGTTAAAATTACACCCATGAAACTATGGACAACTCAACAAAGAATGGACCCTGACATTGAACTATTTACTATTGGACAAGATCCAGTTTTAGATCAGATTCTTATATCTTACGATTGCACTGCTTCAATTGCACATGCAAAAATGCTTCATAAAATTGGTCTATTAACTAATCTCGAATTAGAATCAGCCCTAAACGGACTCCAAGAGATCATAAAATTACACTCTCAAAATTCATTTTCGATTCTTCCAGGTGAAGAAGATTGTCATTCCGCCATTGAAAGATATCTTACTGATAAACATGGTCTAATTGGAAAAAAAATTCATCTTGGCCGATCTCGAAATGACCAAGTACTCACCGCTTTACGTTTATATGAAAAAGAGCAGATACAGCTAATTATTAATCTTATCAATAAATTTAATGAACATCTCACTCAAAAAAAAAACACCGATGGTCATATTGCCCTGCCAGGATATACCCATATGCAGCGTGCCATGCCAACAACGATTGGAGTGTGGTTAGGGAGTTTTTTAGCTGCAAGTAAAGATAATATAAATTTGTTAGAAGCAGTGATTAAAATAATCGATCAATCTCCTCTCGGTAGCGCTGCCGGTTTTGGTGTTCCGATATTAAATATTGATCGAGAATATACCGCTAAAGAACTTAACTTTAGCAGCGTCATGGAAAATACACTCTATACTCAACTATCTCGTGGAAAATTTGAAGCAATGATCTTAAACACATTAACATTTATCTTATATGACCTCAACAAATTCGCAACAGACCTATTATTATTCAGTACAACAGAATTTGGCTACCTTTCTCTTCCTCTTGAGATGTGTACCGGAAGTTCCATAATGCCTCAGAAAAAAAATGCCGATGTGTTAGAATTACTACGTGCCAAATATCACATTGTTTTGGCTGAAGAAATCAAAGTGAAAAGTATAATCAGCAATTTAATGTCAGGATACAATCGTGATCTTCAATTAACAAAAGAACCTTTATTCAGTTCCATAACCATAACTAAAGAATGTCTATCTATTATGACTAAAATTATATCTCACGTAGCCATAGATTCCACGCGTTGTTCCCAAAGCATAACTCCCGAACTGTTCGCAACCGAAAAAGTAAATACTTTAGTTCTCAACGGAATACCTTTTCGTGATGCGTATCATCAAGTAGCTAAAGAATACAATCCACAAAATACTACTAATCATGAGGAAAAAATATGAACATTGACTTTGTCATCCACCCCACATTTGCTCAGGATAGAATGAGTTCAAATAAATTATGGCACCAATATTTAGATGACCTCTTAAAACAGGTCACTGGAAATGAATGTGTAATCCTACTTAAACCAGATATTAGTAAGAGCCCCACAGATTTCGAAGAAAAATTAAAACCTCTTTATATTTTAAAAACACAAAGTGACTACCAAAATATCCCTGGGAGCCTTAGAGGATGTTACCGTGAAGACACTGGGTTTATAGTTCAAGAAGAACTTAAAACACTAAGTGAACTAGTAAATCCTCTTACCAATCAGAAAATTAAATTTCACGGGTCTTATTTTGGGTATTGTTTATCCGAATTTGTATTTCAACTTTATTTTTTACAAATAGTACAACAAGAATTAACACTAGGAAAATTCAGGGAAAAATGGTTTTCCAAAGAAAAAAATGTTGACGATAAACAAGTAAATTTTAGAAAATATGCTCCAAAAATGCCTGAGAATTATAACTGGGGTGTTGTATTTACTATTCCAGAAGGAATTATGAATATATGTCCTCCTGGTACAAATGATCCTAACAAAAGCATAAATTTTCCTTTTGGGAGTATAGAATATCAATTACTTTGCCCACAAACAAAATTATATACTCTAGCCCCACCCAATTATAGTTAACGCACTAAATAATCGAACATTTTAATGCGTTAACTATTATCTGAAGGCACTAAGTATTTTATTTGATTAATTAGTGCCTTCAGTATACCACGAAAAATAATATATTCGATTTAAAATACAATTATTTTCAAAACCATTTATTCTTCTTCAACACATACACCTTATCTTCCACAACTTCTTTCCCCTCAAACACCCGTGCCAAAAAACCCTCATTACCCTTCAAAATCTTTCTCATCTTCGCAAGCGTCAACAACCCCGCCTGCGGTCCAATATGTCCAATCACCGCTGCCGAATTAACCGTTCCCCATCGTAACGCCTCACGAACAGATTCTCCATATCCCAATGCACATAAAAAACCAGTAGAAAACGCATCCCCACTTCCAGTTCGCTCAACAATTGGCACTGTAAATATTGGGCAATAATAATCCCCCTCTCCATCATAACAATACGCCCCCTTCTCTCCATCTGTAATCACCACAATCTCAACTCCAATCTTCTGCAAAGATGAAAGCAAGAACTTAAAATCTCTCTTCTCCGTCTGCAATAACAACTGCGCTTCCTCTGTATTGATAATCAACACACTACATTTTGCAATCACCGGCAGTAACTTTTCCAACCCTAAATGCAATTGATACGTTCCCGGATTAAATGCCAACTTCACTTTATTTTTTGAAATATAAGAAACAATTTTAGGAAATATTCTCTCACTTCCTTTCGCCATCGAAGTAAGATACACCCATCTCACCCCCTCAAATCTGGGAACTACATACGCTCGCGGTTCATGATGCACCAAAATCGTTCTCTCCGCATGATGATTCAACACAACACTATAATTTGTCTTCTCCCCTTTCTTTCGTACAAAATATTTAGTAGAAACTTTATTCTCCCGTAATGAATTATACAACAAATCCCCTTGTATATCCTTTCCCACTTCTGCATACAACGCAGTTCGTAACCCCAATCGCGAAGCCCCAATTGCCATATTGCCCGCATTACCACCTAACAATTTATCAACGCGAGAAACCCCTAACTTCGTCCCAAACGGGATATGCAACTCACAATTATGGTTATTCGAATCACACACAACTGTAGCAACATCATCAATCTGTAAAAAAACATCCTCTGTCACATCACCAATCGAAATAAGATCAAGCATACTTCAACACCTCTATAACAACAAGTATGAATACAGACTATTTTAATCTTTCTTTTTCAACAGTTCTCGTTGTCGTTCTAAAGAAGCATGAAATAAGATTGGAAATATCTTCTGAATTACCGTAGCGGATATATTATTTTTCTTTCCTAAATCCATATATTTCGCAATCAAGTTTAATTCCCGTTGTTGTTGATGTAACGGCAATTTCAATTCTCTCTTCACTCGTGCAAACTGCGGTGCTAACTTCTGCCTTTCTCCAATTAAACCAATAATCTTATTATCTATCTGTTCTATTTTTTTGCGCAATTGTTGTAATTTCATCTCTTTTATCCCCTCTGTAACACTTCCACCATTTTCTTCCCAAAATCACGTGCCGCTCCCGGTCCATTCGCTGTAACAATCCTCCCATCCTGCGTCACCGCGTTACCTGTATATGTAATCTCCATTTTTTTAAACAACGGCTCTTGTTTTCCATCTTCATTCCACACCGTTGCCTTCTTACCTTTCAACACTCCCGCATACGCTAAGATTGTTGGTGCAATGCAGATCGCTCCAAGTAATATTCCTTGTGCAACCGTTTGCAGAATAATCCGATGAGCCTCAGCATCATGTTGATATCGCACCGCCCCTGGCCCTCCTATAAAAATAACTACATCATAATCCTCCACTCGCACCTCATCTAACGCTAACGTCGCAACCGTCGTATACACTTTTCCAGAAGCCACCCCTCTCACTTTCGCCGCCGTCACCACTTCAACACCCTCCTGCTCTAAAATCTGCTTTGGCACTCCATATTCTAAATCCTGATACCCCTGCTGTGCCACAATAAATAATGCGTTCATTATCTTTTCACCTTCAAGACAAAATCCGCAACATCCACATCCTCTCCCGACTTCTTGCCTAACGCCTCTCGTGCCGCAGCCACAATCACATCCGCCACTTGCCCCGCAGAAATCCCTTGAAAACCAGTCATCTTCGTTGCCGTCAACCCCGGATTCACACAATACGTTCGTATATTTGTAGGCAACTCTAACGCCAACGCCTGCGTAAATCCTCGCAAACCATACTTACTCGCACAATAAATCGTTCCCTGCGCAATCACTTGTTTGCCAAGTACACTTGCAATATTAATAATTACTGCGTCTTGTTGCTTTTTCAAATACGGCAAACACCTCTGTGTCATCATAATCGCCCCCACTAAATTCACCTGCAACTGTCTTTCAATTTCTTCCTTCATTTGTTTCTCTAAAAATTTATAC
>CAXNDX010000014.1:0-14761 GCA_964201585.1 Candidatus Woesearchaeota archaeon
ATTCTCTTTTGAGAGAATATATTTATCTGTTTCAAAATAGAGTTTAGGATAGTCTACTTTTGCTTTACGGATAGGTTCTATTTTTGCACTTTGAGGGGTGCGTTTGAATTTTGAGAAGAGATAATGATTTTTGACATACATTGGGCAATCTCCTCCACTCTTTAAACAGGCAGCATACTCGGGAAATTCTGATTCTATTCTTTCTGATTCTTCTATTGCTCTTTTAAATTCTTGTCTTACTCTTTCTAATTCTGTTAGTCTCTTTTCTTCAGCGGGTTTTATACAGCTTAGGCTTTCGGAGAGTACTTGGTCTAATATTTGTTTAATTTTAGGGGGAACATCGTGTGATATTTCAGTTCTTTTTTCATTGACATTGACAGATTTGTACTCGCGTTTTGAAGACATATTTGAGTCTATATTTAGGATGGAACAGTCTTCCACGTTGAGAACATAGAATCGGTTCGTTGGGTTTAAAAAAGAAAGGTTTACCTGACAACTCTTGTTGTTATTCTGTTCTTCATATTCAAAAGATACCTGGTTTATGTTGAACTGATTTAGATTATTAAATCCACGATATATATGGGCTGTTTTTTTGCGACTTCCATAAACTTCCGGGGGGGAATAATGTATATTCCAACAAGGGATGAAAGTGGTTATTTCTTGGTTAGATAGCTCTTGGTTTTGAATTGTTGGTTGAGGGATAGATTGGGGGATACCTTGAGGGATTATTGTCTGGGGCGGACTGCTGCATGCAAGAATAAAAGGAATTAGGAGGTTAGCGATATGTTTTGTTTTTTTGAACATGTAATGCTTAAAATTAGGTTTAGTTATAAATGTTACTACTGTAAAGTTGATTTTATGATGTTTTTCTGAAGATACGTAGCTCTGGTGTTGGTGATTTATGCTCTATTGCGGAGATGTTTTATGACTTGAGTGAGAAGTGAAGAGATGTATTCTGCTTTTGTGCCAAGATTGTATTCTGTATCGTCATCTTCATCAAGATAGGTGCCGCCAAAGAGGTTGCCAATAAGATGGTTTTGGTTATTAAAGAGGGGAGCGCCGCTAAAGCCGCGGGATCCAATTCCTGTGAAAATGAGGGCGTCAGAGATGGTTTTAGCGGGATATTTCACGTCGTAGGATACTTCTTTGATATTGCCCTGGTGAAAGTTGATTTCTTTGCCATCGACGTAAGAGAGGTAGTGTAGAGGTTGATTTTGTGTGAGAGGGAGAGGAGAGATAGGAAGAGGGTCAAGAGAAGAGGAGAGATCTAAAGCGCGCAGAAGAGCAAGGTCGTGTTCTTTATCACAGGCAATAAAAGTTGGATCTATTCGATGATTCTGATGAAAGCGGTCATGGATAGTATGATTAAATAGTGAGGAGTGATTTGTTGTGAATTGATCGACAAGATGATAGGAGGTGAGAACAAAACCGTATTGATTAAGTACAAGACCTGTACCTCCTTGTTTTGTTTGGTTGTTTATGAGAGAGATAAGATGAGAGATGAGGGGGTGCTCGGAGTTAGGTGAAGAAGAGGTAGGATGCAGAGATTGTTCTAATGCGCAGGCTGCTTGATGATAATATTGTGTTCTTTCGTCTGTAGGTATTGCGCGAAGTGGAAAGCGTGAGTATAAAAGAGGATGTATCATGTTGTGTTGAAATAAGATTGTTTCTTTTTAAATGTTTGTTTAAATATCACTTGATAGTAGTTATAATTAGAAAGATTTATAAAGAGAGTATATAAATAAAGAGAGATGGATACCCATAAAGAGATTGAACAGATTGTACAACAGGATCCGCATGTTACACGTATTACGTATGCTACTATGCCGCAGCTGCCGGATGTGGATTTTGGAATTGCGTATGATGTATTTTCTCAATTGACGCCGGAAAAAGTAAAAGAATGTGTAGAGGTGATTTATCGATATTTACATTCGCCGACTATTGTTGATAATTTTGAGAATCATGCTCAGCGTCGAGTATGGATTGAAGAGATGGAACAGAGGCATGGGCAGGAATTTACGGAATATATCCATAAGAATAAGCTGCGAGGAAATACGATGATGGCAGTACATGGGTGGAGTAGTTATTTAGGGAGTGTGTATGAGGGGAAGAGAGGAGAGGATGTTGAGAGACTAACACAGTTGATGTTTAATTTAGGTAGAGAAATTGCAGATGAACAAACGATGCTACATGAGAAGTTGAATTTATTACCGCTTTTTGATCAAACGTTGATTGTATATATTTCTTTGTTTACGAAGGAGAAATGAGAATATGGCTATTTCAATTGAAAAAATAGTACAAGAGGATCCGCATATTGTAGCGATTCATCAACCATCGTATACACATATTCCTGAGGTTGATGTTGATTTGTTTTTGCCTGAGACAACACAGAAAGTTAGAAAGATGAGTGAGATTGTTAGAAATTATATAGGATATCCGTTCATTGAAGATAATTTTGGGATATGCCATACAGAACGGCGGAAGTGGAGAAAAGAGATGGAGGAACAATATGGAGAGGTGTTTACATCTTATTATACCAAAAATAAATTACGAGGAAGTGTATATGGGTACACCATAAATGCGTTACGATTGATGACAATAAATACGTTGAGTGAGAAACGTGAAGAACTTACTCAGAGAGTGATTAATATAACGCATTTTTTCCCACACAATTATGATTTGTTAGAGGCTCGTGTTAAAATTGAGACCATGCGAACTGTTGAGGAAAAGGTATATGATTTTGTACAATCAATTCAGGTGCGAAAAAAATGATAAGGTTATATCATGGTACACGATATGAGAATGGACTTGCTATAGGTCTTGATACGAAGATGTTATCTCCGTATGAACAAGAGATGAAAAAAATAATTGAAAGATCGGTTACTGTTTCTGAGGCAAGAGATTGGGCGGAGAGAAGAATTAGAGAAATGTATGCGGAGCATGAGCGGGAGTATAGAGGGCGTTGTATTAGTCTTACTCCAGATAGGGAATTAGCAAAACGATATGCGCAATGGTATGAAGAAAAAGGGAGATTAGGAGGCGTAGTGTTTGAGTTTGAAATTGAAGAATTGCCGAGAGATTGTTTGCGGGGTGCGACGATTTATGTTCCAGATTCGTTTTCGTTAGATTCATTGAGTGCAATTCATTTCACACCAAAAGCGTGGGAAGAGGAGAATTACAATAAATTGACGGATTTATTTGAGAGGTATAAGGTAGATTATTGTTTACTATGACAACAGACAAATACAGACGTGATGGACAGATAAGGGACACACCGAGATATATGATTAGATTAGTGCATGATACGGCGCAAAAATTATATGAATCACATCTTTCTGAGATTTTAGGGTTATATATGACAAATCCGAGTTTGGTTTCAAGATGGCATGCAAATTCAAGAAATGAGCATGTTGAACGCTTAAATGTTCATTTAGAGGAGTTGGAACAACGTTCCGTTCAACGTATTGGAGAGCGTTATATTTCTGTAGGAGATGATAAATTTAAAATAAATGTGATTAATACTGTAATTAGGTTTGCAGAGCGGCAGGGAGTTTTAGAGAGTGATTTACGAGAACAAGAGATTGAATATCGTGCGCAGGTGTATGCGTGCAAAAAAGTGGTTGGACGATATGGGATTCATGGTCTAAAAACTAGAGAGATAAAACGAAATGCAAGAAAAGGTTCAGAAGCTGGTTCGAGCATAGGAGGAAAGACAAGTCATGCACAAAAAAAAGGAGTTCATGCGTTATCTCTTGATGAAATAGTTGCGAATGGTTCTCGTGGAGGGTTGAAGGCGAAAAAAGAGGGGAAAGGAATTTTTTCATCGCAATTTGATATCAGGGATGCGGCGAGGGCGGGAGCTATTGCACGAGGACAGGTGATTTATTCTGATGGGGAGAAAGAGTTGATACAATCATTAGTGCAGAATCCAGACTACCAGCTTTTAGGGTATAGTGTGCCGCGGCCAAATTGGCAAAGAATTGCAGATACTGTATCATCTGAGTATGGAACATCACGACAAAAGATGAGTGTGCGTAAGTGTTATGAGAAGATTATGAAGAAATGAAGTAGAGAGAGTAGTAAAAAAATGGATGTTGTGAATAAAAATAAAGATAAATTTTCCGTACTGAATACATTACTCACTGTCCATTATGATAATATGGACCAAAATGATTTTGTGAGAAAACAGATAGAGTCTCGCATTGCAGAATACTTAAATCAAGGGTGTAGCGTCTATAATTTTTCGACGTTTCAACATCCCCCTACCCGAGAAAAAGTGCGACAAATCACCAGTCCGAGTGAGGACGCATGGATTGATTATGACCTTGGTTCACAGGTAGAACAGCTTATGCCATTACTTAAAGAAGCTCATAAAAGTACACCATTTCAAGAGATAGAACTTATTGGTGTTACGTGGTGGAAATGTGTTGAATATGCTAGACAATTATTAATTGAACGTGGGGTACCAACATATATCAATTATGATTATACTGATCTTGTTCCTGATTACATCGGAATTAAAGAATTAGATATGGTCGTCTTAATCAATGGTAAACCAATACCAACCCCCAGTGAGAAAGTAATGGGGAGATATAGGGCATCAATGAAAGAAAAATGAAATGTAAATTATTACACTTTCTGCATTTTCTCAAGTAAAGTAATTAAATTCTCAAAACTAAATTTTTCTAATGAGATAATACGAAAATATTCTTGATTGGTTTTGCTGTATTTTCTTTCTGAACGTCCTAATTCATCTAACAACTGTTCTTTTGAAATTGCGCCGAAGAATCGAGTAAGGCCATTCGCATGATTGCAGACAATATGATACTTCGCAATTTTATCTTGTTCTAAGCGGAAGCGATCGTCGGGATAGGCGACGGATTTCCAACGGTTGAGGGATTCTGGAGCGATGCTACGCAGGCCGATTGATGTTTCTGTACCGTTGATTTTAACAATGAAGTCGGCACCGGCACCTTTTGCGTCACCAAAATACAAGCCGCGGTAGCGAAACCAAATATGATGTTGGATGAGAAGTTGTTTAAATGCTTCTTCGGTTATCCAGCAATGAACGAAGTTGGCGATTTTAATATCGGTGTTTCGACCCGTCCATTTCTCGGCCTGTACTTTTTGTTTCGCTTGTGATTGGAAGACTTTGATTAGGTCTTGGGAGACGTGATATTCGAGAGGAGTATTTTCCATACTTATATAAGAAAAATTATAGATATAAATAAGTTTATATTATTGAGACTTTATTATTTATTTTCAGGGATATTATCCGGCCGTTTCTTAAATATCAAACAATAATGATGATGGACATTGGGAACAAAACTGTATCTGTAGCCGTATGGATATAATGTTTTGTTGTCTTGGCACCAGATGCGTTCGCCGCGAAGTTGGTAGTGTTTGGCGAGTTCTCTTGCAAAGTCCCAGGCGAGCATTTTGTAGTCTCCTTTGTCCATATAGTTTTGTAAAATGATAACAAGATGGCCGTTGTCGTTGATATGATCTTTGAGATTGGTGAATAAAGAAACAAGTTTCTGGATGAATTCATCATAATTTTTGGTGTTGCCAAGATCATTTTCGTCGTTGCTGTAGTTGAGATCGAGACCAGCTTGTTCACGTTGTTTTGTGACTAATCCTTTCTTATTGAGCATGGGGCCATAGGGTGGGGAGGTGATGACGAGATCTATTTTTGGGAGGTTAAGTTCTTTCCATATTTTTTTTGCTTCTAAAGAATTTCCGGTGAAGATGAGTTGTTTGGATTGTTGTTTAGCGCTGCTCTCAGGGTCGAGTTTAAGTTGAGATTCTAATTTTTTGATACGTTCAGTTGCGATATCAGCGTATTTTTGTTGTAATTCGATGCCGATGCCGTTGCGATTGGTGTTATGGCAGGCAACTAAAGTTGAGCCGGTGCCAAGAAAAGGATCAAAGACGATTTGGCCTTGTTTGGTAAAGAAATGTATAAACTCCGCAATCATATTTTCGGGATATTTGGCAGGATGAAGCATTTCGGCTTTTTTTCGCGGTGGAGGGTTATGAATGAACCAGGTTTTGGTAAATTTGAGCCATTCTTTGGCGGGAAGTTCATTGAGACGGTTTTCGCTTTTGGGGATAGGTGCTTGTAGTTCGGGCATAGGATTATTTTTTAGAATGAAAGTATATAAAATTATGGTGACTGAAATAGAATGATTAGATCTGAATCGCTTCTTTTATTTGTTGAGATATTTTTATGTAATCCAATGGTTTTAATGAGGAGATTTTTTGGTCTGCAGGAGGGGGAGAGAGTTTTGCAATAATTATTTCGGCTTGTTTTTTGGTGAGCGTGATGTGTTTTGTGTTGTAATAGTCGATTAAAGTTTCACGCAAACCATTTTTTAATTTTTTGGTGGGTTGGAGGTATAATTTACGAAAGATAAATGATTGAATGGCATTGTCGGTTCTTCGATTTAATGTTGCAATAACGGATGTACCTCTTGGTTTTGGTTCAAATGAAGAGGAGGGAACGTCTTGGATGATTGTAATATTCCAGAAGGCGGAGAAAATAGGATGTTGTTGGATGCGTTGGGAAAATGTTTTAGGGAGAATGAGAGATGCTTTGTGAATTGAATGTGATTTGCAGAAGAGATGGAGCAATGGTTCGGTGATTTGATAAGGAATGTTGCCGATGACTGTGGTGATATGTTTTTGTGAGAGTAGGGTTTTGAGGATGTTGCCGGGGATGATGGTGGTGTTTGGGATGTTTTGAAGTGAGGGGAAGAATTTTGGGTCGAGTTCGGATACGAATACATGATTTGTTTTTTTTGATAGTGGAAGAGTTATGTTGCCTGAGCCTGCGCCGATTTCGAGGATGATATCGTCTTTTGTGATGGTTGCTGATTCTATGAGACGAATGATGATGGTTTGATCTATGAGAAAATGTTGGTCTTTTTCTATTGAATCACTCATAAAGAATAGAAATAAGAGGGTTTTTTATTAAGTTTTGTTGAAAATATTGAAAAAAATGAGAATCTATAAAAAAAAAGAAAAAAACTAATTTAAAAATTTATTTCTTCTTCGCTTTTCGGCCACGAGCCATTTTTGCTCGACAAACGTTTCCTTTGCCATCGATGAAGTAAAGATAGCCTTTTTCTTTCTTAACGCCTACTTTAGCTACTAATTCTTTTTTCGCTTTTCCTTTGGTTCGTCCTGCTCGGCTCATAGCTGCTCTACAGACATTTCCACTCTTGTCTAAAAAATAGAGAAACCCCGATTGTTTCTTAACACCTGCTTTATTTACAATTTCTGCCATATTTCATCCCCTCTTTTGTTTTTTCGTGCTTAAACACGTTGATTCTAGACGTGAGAAAGCGTACTTGTTTATAAATGTTTCTCTTTTTGACCGTCGGGAGAACGACGGAAAATGACTTGTTAAGAATATAACAAAGGATTTTTAAGAGATAGAATGGGATTTAGGAGATAATTAAAAGTCATATCTTCATCAATACACTTTCTTTGCTTAATACTTCGCGTACCATGAATGCGTCGTTGAGGTTGATGACGCCTTTTGTGAATTTTTCTTGGTCGTCTAAGCCTACTCTAGGACAAGAGGTATTGATCCAGACGTCGATGAAGGGGAAGTTTTCTAGCTGGTTGAATGAGACGACGTCGTCGATGAAGAAGTAGAATTGTTTGTCAGGGAATTTATGTTCAAGACGATAGCTCGCTTTGAGGTGTTCTTGTCCTGGTTTTACGGTGACAATTACGCCGATGGATTTTGCAACGAGGAATTTCATCAATGATGCACGGTATTTACGCAGGATGTTTTTGATGATGTTGATGTCAGTGAGTTTGAGGGTTTTGGCAATGGGATCGTTGCAGATGATAGGTTTGACTTCTGTTGCAATGAGGTCTTTTTGGGCGTAGACTAACGCATAGGGGTGAAATCGGCCATCGCCGATGTAGAGGAATGATTCAATTTGACTGAATTCGGAAGGGGAGAGATTTAGAGCATTGAGTTCGCTATCGCAACCAAGCAGTTGTGTTTTTAGGTGGGTGCGATCTGCTTTTGAGGTGATGATAGAAATGTTAAGTTTTGCTAATTGTTCTTTGATTGTGTTGAGATTGTTGACGAATTGGACGGAGGCGTATAAGCCGATGCAAGTGATGTTATGTGTTTTTAGATAGTTGATTGTTTCTTTACAAAGTTCGACTTTGCCTGTAAATGGGGCGTCTAAGAAGAGGGTGTTCATGGTTTACCATCCATCCATTTTTTTATGAAAAGGGTTATGCCCCCAGCTGATTAGGAGGTCAATGTTCATTTTAGGCAGGCCTAAAGGGATATCACAGGCGCCAAAGTTGGAGCCTAGCCAAATTAAGACCCTAGTGTTTGTTTTTTTAACGAGTTCATCATGGATTTCTTGAGCGTATGGTTTCATGCCATCGGGTAATTGAATGCAGACTGTTTTTGCACCGGTTTCTTTGATTTTTTCGATGGCTTTAGTGAGTTCGGGATTATAGAGTTTCATGAGGTAACTTTTTATAGTAATTCTTTATATATATTTCCATGGTTAGATTTACGAACAAGGTTATTGATGATTTTAGAGAGTATAAGAGTGCTACATTTTCTGGGTTGGGAAAGAGATTTTTAAGCATAGGTGTTACGGCGAATATGATGACGTTGCTGTCGCTGCTGTTTGGAGTAGGGGCGGTGTATTATCTTTTTGCGTCTTATTGGTTGTTTGTGTTGTTTGCGCTGTTGCATCTTTGTGCGGATGCGCTGGATGGGGTGATTGCGCGTGTGTCAAAAGAGACGAAATTTGGCAAGAAGTTTGATTTTGCAGTGGATCAACTGATAGTTATATTAGTGATGGTGAAATTGGGTTGGTTTTTACAAGATTATTATGCGTATGTTGCGGCGGGATTGTATTTCGTTGCGAATTTGGTGTATTATATTACGGATTTCAAACTGTCGATATTATTTACGCGAACGGTGACGTTAGTTTTAATGGGGGTGTGGTTTTTACCGATTAAGATTATTATTTTTACGATTCCAGAAGCGACGTATATTACGACGGGCGTTGCGAGTGTGTATTCGTTGGCAAGACAGTTGCAGGAGGGAATTGAGAAGTTGAACAAATAATTAAAAAGCTGTTTTCTTAAAATTTCGTTTCTCGTATCTTCAATGCATAGGCAATGAGATTGATTAATATATGAAGTAGAGGACTTACTATTAATAGTATAAGAATAACACTAATTGTAGGAACGTAGATAAGCATACTGCCAAGCAAGCCGCCGATGACGAAATCTAATTGATCCCAACCCCACCAGGAGTTTCCTGGTGCGATATCGACTTTGCGTTTATAATAACTTTTAATTAAGTCGCCGAGAATGGCACCTGTGCTCATAGCGATTCCAAGCCAGAGGGAGAAGCCGTTGTAGCCTATTAAAGCTAGAGAGGTGTAGCCACGAGTATATAATAATTGTTGGAGATAGAAGATGAATGTACCGAGGAAGATTGCGGTGATTATGCCGCGCCAGGTTTTATTTTTGCCGAAGTATGTTTCGCTTATAGGCTGAGAGAGGAAAGGAATTTTTTTGAAAATAACTGGTGCCATATTTGCAAAGTATGCAGGTAAGAAAAAGTAAAGTGATTGAAGTAGGAGGTTTAACATATGTAGATAGGGTATAGTTTAGGGTTTTTAAAATCTTCTTTTTCAATTTTATTTTTTTCTTCAAATAGGGGGTGGTAGATCTTAATTTTTTCTTAGAACTTTTAAGCAACTAATTGGTTGAGGAAATGATTAATTGTTTACTGTAAAATGTATGTTTAAAAATACATACACCAACACTAAAAACTATTTAAATAAAAAGATTTTGTATTTTATAGTCGAACGCTATATCTAGCCACATTATTTGTTTTAACCACTAGATGTAGTGTTTTGAATTATTTTTTTAAACCAAAAGAGAGGTCTTTAATTATGTATTGTCCCTATTGCGCACATGAAGAGACGAAGGTTCTGGAGAGCAGGATGTTAGATGATTCTATGCGCAGGAGACGAGAGTGTCTTAAGTGTGAGAATCGGTTTACGACGTATGAGAAAGCAGTGTTTAATCTTACGGTTATCAAGAAAGATGGAAGGCACGAGGAATTTGATCTGGCAAAAATTACACGAAGTGTAGAGAAAGCGTGCAACAAAGCAGATGAAGAAGAGCTGCAGGAATTGAGCCGGAAGATTGAACAGAAGATTTTGAATAAAAAGATAAATCCGATCAAAACGTCGGAGATTGGCAAGATTGTGATGCAGGAGTTAAAGAAAGTGGATAAGATAGCTTATCTACGATATGCATCAGTGTATAAAAATATTGAGGATGTGAAGATGTTGGAAAAAGAAATAGATTTGATGGTTTAATGGATACTGTTTGAGAAAAGTAAATAACAATCATAGTCAGAAAAAGGGGGATGAAATAATGGAAAAAGAACATAAAACTGCGGTGATGGAAAAGAAAGGGCTGAGTGTGCCAAGATATTATACTAATTCTACGTTGAGTCCGTTTGAGATGTTTGCATATGATAAACGAGTGTCACAAATCAAGAATCCGGATGGTTCGCTTGTTTTTCGTATGGAGGATGTGGAAGTGCCGATGTTTTGGTCGCAAGTGGCAACGGATATTTTAGCACAAAAGTATTTTCGCAAAGCAGGGGTGCCGCTGCGAAATGAACGAGGAGATTTATTGTTAGATGAAAATGGAAAAGTCATTACCGGAAGTGAGACGAGTATCAAACAAGTGGCACATAGGATTGCAGGAGGTTGGAAGCATTGGGGTGAGATGTATGGTTATTTTGCATCGGGGGAAGATGCGCAGCATTTTTATGATGAGATGGTGTATATGATTATTGGGCAGTATGCTGCGCCAAATAGTCCGCAGTGGTTTACGACGGGATTAAATTTTGCGTATGGATTAACGGGGCCAGCGCAGGGACATAGTTATGTTGATCCGATTTCTAAGAAATTGGAGCATTCAAAAGATGCGTATACGAGGAGTCAGCCGCATGCGTGCGCGGATTATTTTACCCAAGTGTACACAGAAGAGGGAACAAAATTTATTGGAGAAATTGTAGAGAAAAATCTGACAGGATTAAAGATATTTGATGGAGAAAAATGGGTGCAAATTCTGGCAACAAAATATAATGGTGAACAAGAGGTCTTTCGTCTCAGATTAAAAAATGGAAATTATATTGATCTGACAAAAGATCATCAAGTACTGTCAGCAAAAGAATGGAAAGGAGAGTATGAATGGCATCCAGTAGAAGATCTTGAGGTAAGTAATAGAGTGCAGCAGCCTTTGTTGTTAGATGTAAAAGAGAAAAATGTGTTTAGTATAGATTTGGCAAAAGCACGATTGGCGGGGTGGGTTATTGGGGATGGTTCTGTAGGAATATATCAAAAAGTTATGAGATTGGAGATTATAACTATCAATGATGATGAGCACAAATCGGTATTACAAGATTTGGAAGAAGTGTTTGGAGAAGAGTTATCTTATTGGATTACCACGTTCAAAACGGTTAATACAACTATTGAGGGGAAACGAATTCATTTATCAGGAAAGAAATTACATGCTTTTGTAGAAGAGTTTGGATTACTGGGAAAAAGCAGTACGACAGCACAGGTGCCACAAAAAATTATTTGTGGATCAGCGCAAGAGAAAAGAGAATTTCTAAAAGCGCTGTTTCAAGCGGATGGATGCGTGCGAATACGCGTGGATGAAACGAGAAATGCAGGAGATATCTGTTTGACTACTGCTTCACCACAACTTTCATTTGAAGTGCTTCAATTACTTAATTCGTTGGGTATCTATGCACGTATTTCTAAAAATATTGATGCGCGAGAAAATAGAGCAGGTACGAACCATGTTATTATTGCGTATGGCAGCGCGCGAGAACAATATCAAGAACAAATAGGTTTTATTAGTTTGGAAAAACAGCAAAAATTGGTGTTGTTAAATAAGCTTGTGGAGCGAGCGAAATCAGTTGCGCTTATTCGAGAAGAAGCAATCGTTTCTATTGAAAAAATAGGTGTGCGAAAAGTGTATGATATCCAAACAGAGAGCGGAAAGTTTTTAGGAAATGGGATTGTAATCCATAATTGTTTTATCCAATCTGTAAGCGATGATTTAGTTCGTGATGGCGGAATTTTTAGTCTATTGACACGAGAAGCGAGAATTTTTAAGTATGGATCGGGTACGGGAAGTAATTTTTCACGTCTGCGAGCAAAGGGAGAACGATTAGCAGGAGGGGGGACGAGTTCGGGCTTGATGAGTTTTCTGAAAATTTTTGATACGGCGGCAGGAAGTATCAAATCGGGTGGGACGACACGACGAGCAGCAAAGATGGTGTGTTTAGATTTAGATCATCCGGAAATTGAGGATATCATTTGGTGGAAAGTACGCGAAGAAGAAAAAGTAGCAGCACTTGTTGCGGGAAGTAAAATTTTAAAGCGAAGAATGGCAAAACTAATTGAGATGGCAAAGAATAAAGAGGAGCCATTACAAGATAAAGCTGTTTGCAAAGCGTTAAAACTGGCTGCAAAAGATCAAATCCCTGTTAATTATTTGGTGCGGGCATTAGATTTAGCACGCCAAGGATATAATTTACCGTTAAAAGAGTTTGATACGCATTATGAGTCTGAGGCGTATCTGACGGTTGCGGGACAGAATAGTAATAATTCGGTACGAATTCCAAATAGTTTTTTTGAAGCGTTAAAATTAGGGAAAGATTGGAATTTGACGGCGCGAAGTACGGGAGAAGTGATGAAAACAATTCCGGCGCAGAAGTTATGGGATGATATCGGTTATTGTGCGTGGGCGTCAGCAGATCCAGGAGTGCAGTATGATACGACGTTAAATGAATGGCACACATGTCCAGAATCGGGAAGAATAAATGCGAGTAATCCGTGTGCAGAGTATAATTTTTTAGATGATACAGCGTGTAATTTGGCATCGATTAATTTGTTGAAATTTTATGATGATGCAACAGGTAAATTTGATGTGGCAGGTTATCGACAGGCAATACGATTATGGACAATTGCATTAGAGATTTCAGTATTGATGGCGCAGTTTCCCTCTGAACCTATTGCACAGAAGAGTTTTCAATTTCGCACGCTGGGATTGGGATATGCAAATTTGGGTACATTATTGATGATTCAAGGAATTGCGTATGATAGTGATGAAGGGCGAACGATTGCAGGAGCGTTAGCGGCGATGTTAACTGGCGATAGTTATGCGACTTCAGCAGAGATGGCAAAAACGTTAGGGCCATTTGAAATGTATAAATTGAATAAGGACCATATGCTGCGTGTTATACGTAATCATAGACGGGCGGCGTATGGAGAAAATGATTATGAAGAGTTAACGATTACACCAATGGCGATTGATCAAGAGCTTTGTCCGGTGGAATTGTTAGATGCGGCGCATGATGCATGGGATAAAGCGTTAGATCTAGGAAAGAAATGGGGATATAGAAATGCTCAGGCGACAGTAATTGCTCCAACAGGAACAATTGGCTTAGTTATGGACTGTGATACGACAGGAGTTGAGCCAGATTATGCGCTGGTGAAATTCAAAAAGTTGGCAGGTGGAGGATATTTTAAGATTGTGAATAATTCTGTGCCGTCGGCGTTACGACGTCTTGGATATAATGCGCAGGCGATTGAAGAGATATTACAATATTGTATTGGTCATGGAACATTTGTGGGAAGTCCAGGAGTGAATAAAGAACGATTGCTTGATTGTGGATTGAGTGAGGAGCAGATTGGAAGTATTGAGAAAGATTTGAGAAACACAATGGATATTCGGTTTGTGTTTAATCAATGGACGGTTGGAAAAGAATTTTACGAAAGAGTGATGAAAGGAAGAGAGGGGCATGTGTTAAATGCACTTGGGTTTAGCAATGAAGAGATTGCAGAGGCGAATGTGTATATTTGTGGTGCGATGACAATTGAAGGGGCACCGCATTTAAAGCAAGAGCATTATGCAATGTTTGATTGTGCAAGTAAATGCGGAAAAACGGGGAAGAGATATATTCATCCGTATGGGCATTTGAAGATGCTGGCAGCAGTGCAACCGTTTATTTCTGGTGCGATTTCAAAGACGATTAACATGCCACGCGAGTGGACGGTTGAGCAGATCAAACAAGCGTATTATGATGCGTGGACGATGATGATCAAAGCGACAGCGTTATATCGTGATGGGTCGAAGTTAAGTCAGCCATTAAATTCGACATTAGAGGATAATGTGGAGTTGAAAAAATTGCTGGAAGAGGAAAGTGATGATGAGCAGATGATGCAGGAGATTCGCAAGAAAATCATGATTGGCAAGAAAGAATTGCAGTTGATTGCTAAAGTGCAGGAAGGAGTGTTGCAGACAGTTGAGGCGCGTATGGAGGGAGTGAGTCCGGCGCAAGAAGTGATGGCGCAGGCGTTAACAGGTGTGATTAATATGAGTTTGCAGAATGGAATTGCACCGAGTGTGATTGCGACACAGAGTTTAACAATGGAAGGGCATCCTCTCGTATCGGAGTTAGGAGCGTTTTTGCGGGAGTTTGATGTTGGAGCAGGAATGGCTGCTTCGGGGTTGCGAGGTGCAGGACGAAATAGTAGCAAGGTACTACAATTGAGTTTGAAAGAGGGAGAGAAGCAGAAGTGTCGAGGATGTGGTGCAGCTCAGTTGCGACAGAATGGCACGTGCATGCTTTGTGAAGTGTGCGGTGAGACGAGTGGGTGTTCGT
>CAXNDX010000015.1:0-14746 GCA_964201585.1 Candidatus Woesearchaeota archaeon
CTTTTATTAAATCAGCTAATTCGTCGTTGCCACGGTTGTCTTGTTTTTCGACGGCAACTTGAACATTTGGTTGTTTTGTTTGTTGTGATTGTTCTTTGGCGATGCGTTCGATGGTGTCACGAGAGTTGTTTGCTAATGGGACGAAAGGAATATTTTGGTTGGTGAGATGTTCAATCATTTTTGCGTTGTATGGTGCGACAGTTGGGGCGGGATGGAATTGGCGGTATTTATCGAGGTCATATTGAAATTTTACATGTTCGAAGTTAAATGTATGCATTTCGACGAAGTGGGCGTAGTCGACACCATTGGCACTTCTGCTTAATGGGGGAACGTGGCAGAGGAGAATAGTTTTTTCGGGTGCGGTTACATATTTTTTTAAATCGGCTGTGTTTTCATAATGAAATAGTGTTTCGGCTTGTTGTTGTTCAATCATCTGGGCGCACATAGGATATTGTTGTGGATTTTCTATTTTCATTAATCTATCTTTGGTTTTGAGAAATGTGCCGGATGGTAGATCTGTTCCAAATGTATATTCGCCGCCGGCGTTGACGTCGGAACCGGGTAAGAAGACGAGGTGGTGGTCGGGTAATTCTATTCGGCGATGTTGTGAGACGTCGATAATATTCCCGTAGAGTGCTGTGTAGTGGGAGAGGACTTGTTCAGATGGTAAGAATTCTTCGTGGCTGCCAAATTGAACGTAGGTTTCAAGATTGGTATCGGCAGCGGCTTTGAGAACGTATTGAAGATAGTATTGTGGGGGCATACAGTGAGGGTTTTGTTCTCCAGTCAAATCTCCATTTAAAATGAGACGTTGAGCACCAAGGGATTTCAATTTTTGCATGGCTTGTTCTACGGCAAGAGGACTACTTTTATGACAGTCCGAAAGAATACCGTAGAGGGTTTCCATGGTTTAGATGGAACCTCCCTATTTTATGGCGTAGTCTTTACCTTTCAAGAAGGAGTCTACAATCATACCATCATCTTTGAATTTGTTCAACAGTTCGGCCATGTGATTGATGTCTAACTTATTAGGGTCAACACGACTTTCTGTGTTGGTATGTTTGACTACTTCTGCAGCGTCGTCTATGGATAATTTTGATTTTGGTCGTTCAGTCGTGTTTTGGTTCATGAAGTAACCGAATGGTGTTTGACGTTGGGCATAGGTGAAAAAGCCGTTAAAATCCGATTTATCTTCGTTGTCATCAAAGTATTTTTTAATGGCTTGTTGGTTCATACCAAATAAACCGAATACTAATGTTTCAATACGATCGGTGTCTGTTGTTGAGGCTCCGAAATGTTCGAGTGTGAATGATTGTAAAACTTGATATAATCCTGAAGAAGCGTTTTGACGAGCATCTTTGTCTTTTAATTTATTTGTGTCGACAATGCCGTCCGCGGTCATGAGGCTAGTTCCGACCTTAACATAGGCTTCCATAACTTTATGCATTAATGTGTCGTTTAATTTTGCGCCTTTTTCTTGCGCGGATAAGTAATCGTTTATTGCCATAGTGGGTATACCTTTCTTTTGTTTTTAATTTGTTATTTTGATTAGGTTATATTTCTTTTAAAAGTAGTGCTTATATATAAATCTTTTGGTTGTTTCGTTACCTTGCAGTGGTTATTACAGTTGTTTGAGATGTAATACTTACTGTCTGATCAAAATGTCGCAGTTAGATTGATTTATAAAGGTAAAGGTTATAAGTGATTAAAATATAAGAAAGAGGTATATATAATATAGTCACAGTACACATTATTGTGGTGTAATTCAGTTGTGATTTATTTCAATGGAGGAATGATTGTTATGGCAAAGAAAGTGAGTTCGTTACAGGCAAAGTCGATTAAACCGGTAGGGCAGATGAGTGGGGGTGCAAGCAGCAGTGGTAGTGGGCAGATAGTACAAACTGGTGCTACTGGTCAAACGGGAAGTGGAGCAGGGTTGGATCAAATGCAAGCAGCGATGCCAAAATTACCTCCAGAGTTAGAGAAGAAGTTACAGGCGTTGAAAGAGAAATTGGATTCGTTTAAAGCAAAAGTGTTGGATAAATTTGGGGATTATATTGTAGGAATTACGTTATTACCTCCGGAGAAGCAGATGCCGCCGCAGGAGGGAGAGCAGGGTGGAGAGGCAGGAAGTGGAGCGGGAAGCGGTGGGGCAGTAGGCAGTGGAGCTGGGCAGAAGCAGGAACCACATGACGAGAAGAAAATTAATGTTTTAGTTGTTGTTGATGATACGACGTCAAGTACGATGTCGAAAGAGGAGTTGTATCAGAAGTTTTCAACGATTATTAAAAAAATAGGGGAAGAAGTGGATAAGGATTTAATTCCACAGAGTATATTATTGACGGATTTATGGCAGAATTGTTATGATGCGAAGTATGATTTGAATCGGATGATTGCGATGGGAGCGCCGATTTATGATAATGGGATGTTAGCTGCAATCAAGATTGCAGAGATTCATAAGTCGATGGTGATTAAGAAGTTTGAAAAATATATTTTAAGTTATGTGTTAGCGGGGAGTTTGACGCAAGGTCGGGCTACGGCTACTTCTGATATTGATGTGTGGATTGTGATTGATGACACCGATGTTAAGAAGATGACGCGCGTTGAGTTGAAGGACAAATTGCGCTCGATTATTATTGGTATGGGTGCGGAAGCAGGAGAGATGACCGGTATCAAAAATAAGTTGAATATTCAGGTGTATATTTTAACTGATTTTTGGGAGTCGCTTAAAGAGGCTAATCCAATTATTTTTACGCTTCTGAGAGATGGGGTGCCGTTTTATGATCGGGGAATTTTCATGCCGTGGAAGCAGTTGCTTAGGATGGGACGAATTAAACCTAGTCGAGAAGCGATTGATTTGTTTATGAGTACGGGGGAACAGAGTATTTCACGTCTTAAATTGCGGTTGAAGGATATGGGGATGGAGGATACATATTATGCTATATTGACGCCTTCGCAGGCGGCGATTATGTTATATGGGTTACCACCGCCAACACCGCGAGAGACGCCAGAAGTGATGGAAGAGATTTTTGTGAAGCGGGAGAAGTTGCTTGAACCGGAATATGTACAGATTTTGAAGAATAATGTGGATGTACGCAAGAGAATTGAGCATGGGGATAAAAAAGAGTTATCGGGAACAGAGCTTGATGAATTGATTACGAATGCGGAGAAGTATTTGAAGCGGATTGGCGAATTGTTTAAAGAGATTGAACAGCGACACAATGAGAAAGGGATTACCGTCTTATATGATGAGGTTGTGACGATTATTCGTGATGTGTTGAAGCTTGAGGGTGTTGAGCGGGCGAATGATAATGAGATTGTGTCGTTGTTTGAGAAGGAATTAGTTTCGACGGGGAAAGTGCCGGATCGGTATTTACGTGATTTGAATGAGATTATT
The DNA here is from genome assembly GCA_964201585.1 of Candidatus Woesearchaeota archaeon. Classification (GTDB taxonomy): domain Archaea; phylum Nanobdellota; class Nanobdellia; order Woesearchaeales; family GW2011-AR9; genus JACPNA01. The sequence continues at coordinate 3,398 of CAXNDX010000015.1, forward strand.
GATGCGAAGAAGAAGTATGATGCGAAGAAACTTGATAAGATTGATATTGAGAATGCGCGCAAGGGAAGCGGTGGGTTGATTAAGTTTTTAGTTGAGTATTTGCAGCGCAAACGTGGACGAGAGCTTGAGCGGGCGCGGATTCGTATCAAACATGGCAACAAGTTTGGTGAGATAATCTTACTTGATACGGTGGCGTTTGTGGTTCATGATGTGGATGCGAAAGAACAGCGTATTGAGAAAGGAGCGCTGTTAAAAGATGGTAGTTTAGGACCGCTTGAGGAAAGTTCTCTTGAGGAGATGGAGAAAGAGATTGCACGAATGAAGTTTCCACCGCGGGTATTTATCAAAGAGCCGATTTTTGAGAATATCAAAGATGTGTTTGGGCGAGATGCGGAAGTGCTTGTGAATTATTAGGTTTTTTTTTTTAATTATTTTTAAATCTTATTAATCTGATATTTTGTGAAATTTAAATGTGTGTCTTTTGTCGTTTATCTGTTCTGTTACGTGCCATCCGGCTTGTTTGTATATTTCACTAATGGCATTACTTAGATATTCTGAAAGATTAAATGCACGATAGATAAAAAAATTTCCGTTGCTACTTTTTGATAGGGGGTTAGTTTCTAAAATGTTTTCAATATTTTTAATATGGCTTTGAATGCCTGGATAGTGTTGAATGTAGAGTTGTGTGATTTTTGTTTCTAAATAATCTTTTTGAGGAAGGGTGGTTGTTTTGGTCATTTTTAGTTTTCCTATTGTTCTTTTCTATTAATATTATATCTTTGGTCAATTAATGTTGCGAAGTGTTGCAGGCTTTGTTCCAGAGAGGGGACTTGCTGGGTGAGGGAGTCGAATGTTTGAGCTATTTTTCCTAGAATAAATTCTGAAGGGATAATGTTTAGGTTGTGTTTTGTTGGCCATTCTGTTGTTATTTGACCGTTTCTTCTATATGTGGCTGGTTGATTTGTTTCAAGGTAAAATTCATGTTTTACATCAGTTCTTGTTTCTTCATCTACTACACGGCAATCTAAGCTTAAAATATCTTTATTGTTCGTAGTTTTTATAGTGTATTCGTATCGGAATTGACCTGTGTTTTCTTTATCTGTCCAACTAGCAGGTATGGAGGTTCTTGTATAACAGATCGGGTTATTTTCTGTTTGTTTTATCCACGATTGTTCTTTCCAGGCCATGAGGGGTTATTATTTTGGGTAGTAATTGATAAATGTTGTGAATTTAATGTTTTTATTTTGTTATGTTTAAATAGTGAATATTTTTAAAGTACGGACGTTTTCTTCTTTGAATATGGATTATACCAGAGATGATGTGACTAAAATTATAGGAGCGTATGCGATTGCGCTGCAAGAGCGGCGATTGCAGTTTTCAGGGCCGCAGCGATTGGTATTAGAAGAGGTGTTGCTGCGGGAGTTATGCGGGCTTGAGGATACGAAGAGAAGAAAAGAAGAAGAGAAGTCATATGGGATTGCGTTGATACAAAAATTGGGGTCGTCCTCGATTACAGTTGTGATACGAGAGCATGCGAGGATATTATATGGGCAAGATGAGAGTTTGAGAAGGTATACAGAGGATAATTTGTTAGGGTTGTATCAACAGGCATTAGGTGGGATATATCAATATTCATTTCATAAATTGAAAGCGGGAATTTCAAGAAAAATACCACTTGAGGTGAATTCGTTATGTATTTTAGAGAGGTATTTTGTGAATCGGGGGAGAATTACAGAGACACGCTTTATAGATTTACGACAGCGAAAACAGGTTTCTGTACAGAATAAATTGTTACGGCAACCAGCAGTGAAGAGTGAGGTTTTGAAAAGGCAGGATGAGAAGATATTGCCAAGAAAAAAAAAGACTGTGAAAGAGAAGGTTGTCGTGGATGATGATTTTGGTGGTGATACTGATGATGTACAGTATATTGATGTTAATTTAGAGGATGATTGGAATGATCTCTAGAATGATTTTTGGGCTCATAATATTTATATAGTATTTTTAGGGAGTTGTGTGAATGACATTATTAGATGACGTCGAACATATTTTATTCGAGAGGGAACAAGAAATTTGTCTGAAACATAAAGATGTTGAACGAGGATATTTGCTTGATGGAAATAAGACGGATAAATATGGGCATCGAGTTGATTTTTGGATGGCGCCTAGGAAATGGTTATATTCTGTATCGGAGTTGCAGTCGTGTTTAGATGGGTTGGTTTCTTTGCTTCCAACTGTTGAAGGCATCGAATCGGTTCAGCGAGAATCTTTTCGAGAAATAGGAGATAGAATCTATTTTGGGCGAGTGCAGATCGTTGAGGAAATTAAGGGGTTAGAAGCTATGAGGTTATGTATCTATGATCGAGATATAACTTTAACTGAAAAACATTCGCGCAGGATTACACTCAAATTATTTCCGGATGAAAAATATATCACCATGATTCTGAATGGTAATTTTCAGATGCAGTATGGGTGTTCTGTTACGTATTTAGAGAGGAATAGGCAGGGGTGTGGGATGAGGAGAGTGGCGTGAGAACGTATTTTTAGTTCTTTTTAGTATTTAGAGTACAGATTTTGGTATCTGTTTCCATTATCGCAAAAGAGTAGTAAGCAATTTCCACTCAGAGGAAGATTAAGGGCAGCTTCGAGCACAGCTCCGGAGGATGGACCAACCTCTAATTTTTCTCTACTACTTAATTCGATGGCGCGTTTTATTGCTTCTTCATTGTCTATTAAAATATGATTTTCTTCAAATGGTGTTGGTCTATCTTTCCAAATTTTAAAATATCCTCTGATGTGTCCTGGATGCAATCCTTCTATCTTTGATGGAGATTGCTTTGGGCCAACTGCGTAAATCTTTAGGAGGGGGTTGTGTTCTTCTCGCAGTCTTTGAATCAATCCAACTAGACTTCCCCCAGTTCCAACTCCGCCAACTACCGTATCAATTACTACGTTCATCTCTTTTAATTGTTCAATTATCTCTGCTCCAAAACTGTTGTAATATGCTTGAGTGTGATAAGGGTTTTCAAACTGATTAAAAAAATACCATCCTTTTTGTTTTCCAAGTTCTCGTGCAGCATTTATATCTGCTTCAGTATCTATTTGAGTGTTAAACTCTCTCACATCTGCACCATATTGTCTCATTAGTTTTCTTTTCTCTGGTACATTGGAATCTGGTGTACAAATGACAACTGAATATCCGCGTTCTACACCTACTTTTGCGAGGGCTATGCCGGTATTACCTGAACTTGCTTCGACAATAGTCATTGCGTGTTGCAATTCTTTTTTATTTTCTAGTATATCAAGTACTGCTCCAACCATTCGATCTTTCATAGAACCGGTTGGGTTATCTGCTTCTATTTTTGCGTAGAATCTAACTTGTTCTTTGGAATAATTTTCTAGTTCTATTAATCGTGTAGTCATAAAAATTTACTCAGAGGTGTTTCTATTTAAAACTTACTCTATAATAGATATTCAATCATGCTCTGCTCTATTCGGGAACGCTGCAAATGGAAGGATGGTTTGATTCTATTCGACTACCGGAAACTTATTATCTTAGACGAGATTTAGATTATAATGCTACAAATCCAATTCCAACCAAAGTGTTTGGTGAATCTTTAGAGCATTTGGTTGAGAAGGGCGGGCAGTTGGGACGGTTATATCAAGGGATTTTAACTCAATTGGAAAAATACAGTCGTCTTAATGCTACCAATCCATCTGAGGATTTGTTATTGAGCAAGGTTCGGAATTTGTTTCTGCGAGATCAGACGTTGCGCAAAACGTTGGGATATGTAAAAAAGCTATAATTTCTCTTTTTTTCTCATTTATCACTATTTTTTGTTCTTTTTAACTTTTAAACGTTAAAATAAAGCGTTATCAAGTTTTAAACGTTAAAAATGGGCTTATTTTAAAGTGTATTCAAAAGTATGTTTATAAAGAAAAGTGATTCTTACCATTGTATGAATTTGAGTTTAGAGGCGAGTACATTGAGTGCGTTTAACATAATTGAAATAAAAAAATAAAATGGAGGAAAAAACAATGGCAACAATATTAAAACGGGTAGTTGTGCTGATGATGTTTGTGATGGCAATTATTAGTATTGCACAAGTAGCATTAGCAGAGGAGGCGACGAGTGGTGGAGCAAGTACGGAGACGAGTACAGTTAAAAGTACAGTTGTGACTAAAGATACAAAGGTAGGAGTAAAGGTTGATGCGAAAGTAAAGATTGCAGCTGAGCGGGATATGATTAAAGATGTGCAAAAAGATGCAAAGGCAGAGGTTGCAGAAATTAAAAAAAGCGAGATGAAGGTTGTTGAGAAAAAAGAGGCAATCAAAGCTGTCAAAGTTGAGACAAAAGCTGCGGTAAAAGAGAGTAAAGACAAAATTAAGATGGTTAAAGAGGAACGTAAGGACGCATTGAAAGATATTCGTGAGAGTATGAAAAAAGAGAGGGAAGCGTATAAAGAAGTGAAAGAGAATCATAAAGAGAAGCGAGAGAATTATCATGAAGAGCGAGATGCGTTGAAGAAGAAACGTGATGAGGCAAAAGGATGTAAAGATGCTGATCCGGCATGTAAAGCAAAGAAAGATGAAGTGAAGAAAGGTGTGAGAGTGCATTTAACAAAGACGGTTGATTTAATTGAGAGTTCACTTGCGCGATTGCAAGCACGCGTGGAATCTTCTGCAACGTTATCTGCAGAGCAGAAAGCAAGCTCATTAGCGCAGATTGATGCGTTAGACGTGAAATTAAAAGCGCAGCGAGATGCAGTTGTGGCACTTGAGAAAAAAGAAGGTGTGACAAATGAAGAATTACGTACTGCAGTTAAAGATCTAAAGAAAACGTGGGAAGATGTAAGACGTGCAGAGCGAGGGATCATCGCTTTAATGATGAATGTGGAGAATGAGCGTGCGGAGAAGAAGCATGAGGAGTTTGGTACGTCTTTGCAGAAGAAGATCGATCGTTTGAAAGCTAAAGGGGCAGATGTTTCAGGTTTAGTGGCATTACAAACGGAATTTGTGGCAGCACAGGCGAAGTTAAAAGTGGATAGAACTGCGGCGTTAAGCGCGTGGAAAGCGGCAGAGAATAAAGAAACTGCACGAGAAGAGTGGAAGAAGGCGCAGGCAGTTGTGAAAGAGGATTTAGTGAAGTCAAAAGAGATTTTACGTAAGTTTTTAGTGTTGTATAAAGAATTAGCGAAGAAAGTAGGTGTGAGCGAAGATGTTGCAGAGAGTGCGGCAGCAAGTACATCGACGGCTACAAGTGTTGACGTTGGCTCTACAAGTACGGCAGCTGAGGCTACGATTACAACTACGACTGCAGGTTCGAGTCAAGAAAGTGCAGCGAGCTCTACTAATGTTAGTGCAGCAACGTCTGTAGATACTACGGGGTCAGCTAGTGCAAGCACGGCAACAACAACAGAAGCAACGGCTTCTTCGTAAAAATATTTAAGAATATTTGAGAATATGAAATTGGTATAAAAATAGAGAAAGGTTTTTATACCGTTTTTATTTTTGTTTGAGAAAGGTGGTTATTATGAAACAAATGATTTTAATTATAGGAATGCTGAGTTTACTTTTGTTTGCTCTAGGGTGTGCAAAAGACGTAGCTGAGGGAAAGGATGTCGTTTCAGGTTCGAATGCGGGTGCTGCGGTTAGTTCTGAGGAGCAGGAAATTGGGGCTAGTGCGGATGATCTTGCGGATTTAGATACGTTGTCGCAGGAAGCCGATACGGATGTTAATTTTGAGGAACTAGAAGAATTGACGAAGTAGATTAGTGGATATTTTTTCTCTTTTTTTTTAATTTTTTGAATTGGTTATTCTTTTTTGATTAGACTGTAAATAAAGCTGTTGTGCCAATGGTTTTCACGAAAAAAGATGTCACGTTTGATGCCTTCGAGTTGGAAGCCTAATTTTTCAATTATTTTTTTGGAGGCGATGTTTTCTTCGAAGTGTTCGACTTCGATGCGGTGAAGGTTGCAGTTGTTAAATGCAATCTCTACTACTTTTTTTGCGGCTTGGCTGGTTATTTTTTTACCCCAGTGTTCTTTTGCCAACCAGTAGCCAAGAATACCTTTGCGATTGATGTTGTCGATGCTATCGATACTACAGATGCCAACGATTTCATTATTTATTTGTATGCCGTAGACTAAAGCTCTCTCTTGATAATTTTTTTTGAGGGAGAGTTTGATGAACGCTTGGGCGTTTTTTTCCGTGTAAGGGTAAGGGATGTTGGCTGTGTAACGAACGATTTCAGAGGTGATGTGTTTTGTGATGGATGCAGCGTCGGTGTGTTTTAGTTTGCGCAGAATAAATGTTTCGAATATGATTTCTTGAGGGGGGAGAATGAGGTTCATTTGTATTGAAATTGTAATTTTTAATTAATGTTTAGAGGCATGCCCAACTGTCGACAACTAGAACATCCATGGTTGATTCTTGTCTTTCCTCCATCCTGCGACCCTGCGAACACTGCTAGGCTCACCTTAGTGCTGCTTTGTTCCCAATCTGACACGATTCGATGAGTTAGAGTCCCACAGGACAGGACTTCGACGGTTAGACAAGAGGCCGATGAACGCTCTTGAGGCCTTCGGTTAGGCTTCGGCTCCGTGTGAGGTCCGTTCACGGTAACAGCGCAGGACCAGCGCGCCAGCCTAGCTATCTCTACATTTTTTGATATTTTTCTTTATAAATAAGCGTTTTTATATAAGTGTTTCGGGTTGGAAAATTAGTTTGGGGATTCTTTTTTTCTGTCCATTCCTTTTGTGATTTATTATTAGAAAGAAAATAATTATTTTTGTTCATAACTTTGTCTGAAACATTCTGCTAATGTCCAGCCATTGAAGGGAAGAAAAAGAGAAGTATTTATCGTTGATCCAGAGGTAGTCCCATAATCATCGTGTTTTTCATCATATCTTGTGCCTTGCAGACATATTTCGTTTAACCATCTCTCTGTAGTTTTGTTTTTAAGAAAGTTGTCTAATTTTTCAGTATAATAAATAGGAGCATATGGGGGGTTCCATCTTTGGTTGTTGTCTTGAGCAGTATACCATCTTCTTATGAATTGGATAAGTGTTTGAGGATCTTTAATTATAGATTGGGATAAGAACGGGGATGAAGTTTGTGGATTAATTCCTAATTTAGATTCTATAAATTCTAATTTTTGTGCTAATTCTTTTTGGTTGTGATGCGACAAATTTTCTTCTAATTCTGATTTGACAGTATAGTCATTGCTTAAGAAATTAATTGTTTCTAATAATTCACCCAAACTATCATATTTTAACGATAGAATTTTTTTCTCAAAAAGTTGGGAATATTCTTTGGTGCTTTCGATATCATGTAGTGGGCCACATCGTAGGTTATAAAATTCCTTGATTGTTTTCACATGAGAATATAAAGAGTGTATTTTCTTTGTATGAATCATTTGTTCTATGGTGTCAATCGTAAGTTGATTAAAATTAGAAATGCCCATTGTGTGCATTATTTCTGTAAAAGAAAGTTCTTGTAGCATTGTTACATCATATTTTTGATTTATTTATAAACTTTATATTTCTATTTTTCTTTTTTTTCTTCAAATTCCAATGCTGCCGAATTGATGCAGTAGCGTAATCCCGAGGGGGTTGGGCCGTCGTCAAAGAGGTGGCCGAGATGTCCGCCACATTTTTTGCAGAGGACTTCGGTGCGTTGCATGCCGTAAGAATTGTCTTGTTTGAGGGTGATGTGTTGTTTGTTTTTGGCGTCTATTTTTGCATCAGAGAAACTAGGCCAGCCGGTGCCGGAGTCGAATTTTGTTGAGGAGTCAAAAAGTTGTGTTTTGCAGTCGGCGCAGATATAGGTGCCGGTTTGTTTGTTGTGCAAGAATTTTCCGGTGAAAGGTTGTTCTGTGCCTTTTTCTTTGAGAATATGATATTGTTCAGGTGTTAAGCAGGTGTTAGGAGGAGATTGTTGTTCTTTTGTTGTAGAACTTTTGGATTTGTTCATTGTTTTTTTATTTGTTTGAAATTGGTATAAAAAATATATGATTCTATTGATGCGTTGTGTGTGATATCGTATTTGTATTTTTCATTTGCGAGAGGTTAAGAGAATAGCCTTCGTAGATTAAAGGAATGACCATGCCGGCATCAGCGTGGTGTAATTCATGGCAGTGGGTAATCCAGATGCCGGGGTTATTGGCAATCAGTTCGAGGTCGTAGCGTTCGCCGGGGGCGATGTTAATCGTGTCTTTGGTGATGATTGCGTTTAACGGGACGGGGTTGCCATCGGTTGCGATAATTTTAAATGAGTGGCCGTGGATATGGATTGGGTGGGTGGCGGATGTGCCGGCGTTGATTAGTCTTAAGAGGATTTTGTCGTTTTCTTTTACGACAATTGGTTCGGTGTCAGGAAACGCCCGGCCGTTGATGGTGTAGAGGTTGTAGTTCATGCTATGAGTTGGTGTTGATTCTTTGTTTTTGTTGTTTTGTTGGAGTGCGGGGTTGGCGGCGTTTTGACCATCGGGTAAAATTTCCCATTCGTCGAGTATGAGAGTGTATTCTTTGTCGTAGAATTTATTTTTGTTATTATCATTATTATTATTTTGAATTGTGTTTTTATTTTGTTGAGTGGTTGGTTGTTTTGGTTCGATGATAAATGCGCCGGAGAGACCCATATCTAATTGTTGTGCTTCGTCGCCATGGGTTGAGCCGTGGGTGTGGTAGAAGCGGGTGCCTTGGGGTTTTGCGATGAATTCATAGGTGTAGGAGGTATTTGGTTGAATGGCTTGTTGGGTGATTCCCGGCAGGCCATCTTGGGTGTAGGGGATTTCTAGGCCGTGCCAATGTAGTGAGGTTGGGACAAAGAGGTTGTTTTTGAGAGTGATTTTAACATGGTCCCCTTCGGTGACGCGAATTTGGGGTCCAGGTATTTGGTTGTTATATGCCCAGGCGACAAGGTATTGGTTTTGTTTATATTCCCAATGGATGGGAGAGGCTTCAAGATAGAAGTGTTTGGTGTTGTTTTCGATTATAGGAGTGAGGGGGTTGCGGTCTTTGAGTGATTTGAGGGGGTAGGAGAGGTGGGTGGTGTCGGTTTGTTCTGTTGTTGATTCTTTGGGTATGAGTGCGTTTAACGTTTGAGGGTTGTAGATAAGAATGAGAGTGACTGTGGAGAAGAGGAGACTGATGATGCAGAGTGTCCAGAGGATTTTTTGGGTGGATGGCATTGTTTTGAATAATTCAATTTTGGTTATCATTTCTATTTAAATAACTTATGGAGATGCTTATTCTTTTTTGCATTCTTGGTGAATACCTATTTATTATTTATTTTACTGCTTGTGTAAATGAGATGTTAAACCTATATCTTTGTATTTCTGTTACCTCTTTAAATCCGGCGTCTGAGATCATTTTGGGTATTTTTCCCTGGTAGTTATCGTCCCCTTCTTCAAATAAAATTGTAAACCAGGAAAAGAGAGCATAGATTTTATGTTTTGGTTTGCAAAAATCGATTAATAAAAATAATCCGTCTTTTTTTAGGATGCGGTGAATTTCTTTCATTGCATCTTTTTTATTTTCTGTTTTTAAATGATGAAATACAAGAGAACTGTATACGATATCAAATGAGTTATTGGGAAAAGGTAATTTTTGAAGAAATGCTTCTGTAAATTGTATTTCTTGGTTTGCGTGGTTTGATTTTTCTTTCGCAATTCTGATCATTTTTGAATCGGCGTCTATAGCAGATAAATGTATATTTTGATATTTTGTCTTTATATCTATCGCAAGGCTGCCGGTTCCACAGCCTGCGTCAAGCACATTTATTGTTGTAGGAGGAAAATTGATGGTTTTAATTATTTGTTTTCTGTATCTGTTTCCTAAACCAACAAAGCCACATAGTTTATCAAAAAGAGGTGTTAAGAGGTGGAATCGAGCGGCGGGGATAAATGATGGTTTCATGTTTTTTGTTTGGTTATATGTTTTTATTCTTTGTTAAAATCCATTCTGAATTCAAGGCCGTAGTTTTTGAAGCCGTGTTTTTCGTACATGAGGTGAATTTGTTCACGGGTGTGGCGGGAGGTGCAGATTAATTTGTAACAGCCGTGTTGTTTGGCTTGTTCGATGACGTGTTGGATTAATTGTGTGCCGATACCTTGACCGCGATGAGTTTCTTCTACATAGAGGTCTTCAATGAAGCCAAATGGTTCTTGATGGAGGTCGTTGGTTAAGAGGTAGAGGTAGACGCGGGCGATTTCTTTATTTGATGTTTGCTCGAGGATGAAGAATTTTAGGCTGTTGGTGTGGATGGATTTTTGGTGGATGTGCATGTGTATTATTTATTTTGAGAAGGGTTATATATAAGTTGTGAAGGGATTTTGTTACTTTTATTCCTTCTTCTCACAAACATTTTTAAAGAATTTATTAAATAGGGTATCTAACCGCTATATACTACTAGGCGGTTTATGATATTATGGTTGAATTAATTATTACGGAAAAACCTAGTTCGGCGAAGAAGGTAGCGGAAGCGTTAGCAGATGGTAAATTGATTCAGAAGCGAAATAAGCAGTCGTCGTATTATGAGCTGACGCATAATAAAAAACAGATTCTTGTAACGTCGGCGGTTGGGCATTTATTTGGGTTGGTGGAGAAGAATTCGTCGGGGTGGAAATATCCCGTGTTTGATGTGGAGTGGCAGGCTTCAAATAAGTCGTCGAAGGCGCTGGCGTATGTGAAAGATTATATTGATACGATTGCACAGCTGGCAAAACAGGCAGATGAGTTTACGATTGCGTGCGATTATGATGTTGAGGGAGAGGTTATCGGATTTAATGTTGTGCGGTTTGTGTGCAAGAAGAAGGATGCGAATCGGATGAAGTTTTCGACGCTGACAAAAGGTGATTTGGTGAAAGCGTATGATGAAAAAATGTCTCATTTAGATTGGGGTCAGGCGAATGCAGGAGAGACGCGCCATATTCTTGATTGGTTTTATGGGATTAATTTATCTCGGGCGTTAACAGCGTCGATTAAGACAACAGGTAGATTTAAAGTGATGTCAGCTGGACGTGTGCAGGGGCCGGCGCTTAAGTTGTTAGTTGATCGAGAGCGGGAGATTGCAGCGTTTAAACCTGAGCCGTATTCAGAAATTATTTTACATGGAGAGTTTGAGAAGATTGCGTTTGAAGCGGATCATAGTAATGGGAAGATGTTTGATCCTGTGGTTGTTGAGCGGATATTTTCGATTGTGAAAGGGGCGAAGTCGGCAGTTGTGAAGGATGTTAAACGCACTCAGCGTGAACAGATGCCACCGTATCCATTTGATTTGACGGCGTTACAGACTGAAGGGTATGCGCAGTTTAAAATCACGCCAAAAGAGACGCTTGAAATTGCGCA
>CAXNDX010000016.1:0-14586 GCA_964201585.1 Candidatus Woesearchaeota archaeon
TGTGATTATTTCCAACAAATGTTAATTCCCCCTCTTGTTCATCATGAAGTAACACGAGGAGGGCATGCGGATAGTATTATTATTGTAACTTTAATTCGGAAAAAAAAGATACTTGTTGAAAAAATAAACCAGTTACACTTGATACAGCAAGCAAAAGAATTCAATATTCAACGTGGAGAGGCAGAAGCGGTAGCGTTATATTGGGAACGAAGAGCAGATTTATTAGCAACAGATGATGATAATGTACGAAAGAAAAAACATATACTCCAATTAAATATTATTGGAACACCAGTGATAATTTTAAAGTTATATTTGGAACAAAAAATAACCAAAGAAAGATTGAATGAGGCGATTTTGTTATTAAAACGCGTGGGCTGGTTTACGAGTACAATTTGGGATAAAATTCAAATGGAGGTTGAACAACATGAGTGATCTTGTGGCAGTACGAATGGAGACAAATTTCCTGGAAAAATTGGATAAGTTAGGAAAAGAAGATAATGTAGATAGAAGTACGTTGATGCGACAATTAGTCCAAAGAGGTTATCAAGAACATCTTAAAGAAAAATCTCTGCAACAGTATAAAGAAGGGAAAATAACGTTTACGCAAGCTGCACATCGGGCCTGTTTGACTGTCTGGGAAATGGAACAGTATTGTGTTGAAAAAGGGTATAAGTCAAATTATGATTTACAGGATTTAGAAGAGGAAATGAAATTGTTTGCCAGAATACAAAAAATAAAGTCTTAAAAAGAGTCTTATTCAAAACAACTAAACCTATTTCACATTTACAATCATTTTCTGTTTTGTGCCGTATTGTTTCTTTTGGTCTGTTTTAATGATGACGTCGTAGATGTATTGGCCTTTAGGCGCGTTGGCAGGGATGTCGACGAGAATTGATTCTTTGGTGTTTTCGTTTTCTTCCAAATGAAGAGGGTCAGGGGTGTAGAGAAGCCAAGTTAGAGCAGTTTCTTTTACCTCGGTCGTCTTATCTTCATTATTTTTATTAACGAATTTGTTTAAGTCAATGGTAATTGTGAATTCGGTGCCGAATTTTTTATCGCTGTTTAAGATGCCGATGCCAAAGAGGTGAGAATCGCCGGCTTGGATGGTTGCAACGTGGAGAGGGAGGGCGACTTGTTTGCCTTGGTCGACGAGAAGATGTTCTAATTCGGTATTGGTGCGTTCGTCTAATTTATTTTTAGTGTCGGTGGCACTGCCGATGAATTGGTATAATAAAGCAATACCACTGCCGAGGATGACTAAAGAGATGATAATAATTACTAATGTGTTCATGGATAGTTCAATTGAGGCTTTTTTGTTCATTTTCTGATTAAAAGTGAGAAAAGTTTATAAAGTTCTGGTGTCACTTGGTAGTTATGTCACTGGAACGATTGGTTCAGAGCAGATTTCTTATGCCGTTAGTTACAGGAGTGATGGCTTCGATGATTAATTGTGGTGGTTCTTCAGGGCAGAAAGGATTGCAGGAGGCGTGCGGGAGTGATTTTGAATGTGCCGATCAATATGTGTGTGATCAACAAAAGTGTGTGGGTGGCAGTGGGGCGAGCTGCGGAAATGATTATGATTGTAGTGGGAAGTTGAATTGCGACCAAGGAAAGTGTGTTTCTGGTGGGGGGAGTGGGAATAGATCGGGAGCAGATACATATTCGGGTGGAAAAGATAGTGGGAATACGTTTACGGGGACACCGCTGGCAACGCAAAAAAATGTGGGGGGAGTGGGAATCACATCTGGGAATACAAATAGTAATGGTCAAGTGGCGTTTATTGATTCGGGAAATAAAGAGACGGTGACGATTACAGTGAAAGATAAAAATACCGGAAAAGGAGTTGGGAGTGCTGGAGTGACATTTATCGACGGCAATGGCTTTGAGTTATTTCAAGTGTATAAGCCAGGATTTGTGCCGGCGTTAGGAGTGTATGCGCATAATTCTGGACATGAGATTACGCTCATCAACGAACAATATAATGCGGTAACAATATTTGAATATCACTTTCAGAAGAATCCTGAAGAATATTATGTGTTAGATAAATATTTGAAACAGGCAGGGAATAATTATCTGTATAGCGCATGTTATACGAAAGAAGAAATGAAGAAGAGTGACGAATGGGCGTTAACAGGGGTGACGTATCTTTTTGGTGGACATATTGGGGGTAAAGCAGCAGGATCATTTATGGCCGCAATTAGTTTTGTTCTCGATAAACTAACCAAAGCAGAGCAAGAAGGTCTCTTTGTCAAATATCCGCATGATGCATATCACTTTTACCAGGCGGCAAATTTTACCAGTCTTCCGCACTTTGAAGGAGCGAATATAGGGAAAGAAATCTGCAATGATGGCATCGATAACGACTGTGATAAATATATTGATTCGAAAGATAGCGAGTGTAAGACAATATCGAATTGTACGTCTCACGCAATTACCGTCTGTAATAATAACAATGTACAATGGAAGGATAGCTGTGGGAAGTTAGAGGAAGTGGTGAAGCAATGTTCGACGACGCAGACGTGTGAGAATTCGCAGTGTGTGGATAAAAAGCCGACGTGTACGCCGCAATACAGTAAAACATGTTCGAATGGGGATGTGTATTGGCAGGATAGTTGTGGGAAGTTGGGGAGTATGGTGCAAGATTGTACGAGTACGCAGATGTGTGAGGATGGAACGTGTGTTAATCCAGCTCCTGGGTGTGTTTCAAGTGCAAGTTGTGGGAAATTTAATGCATGTATTGAAGGAACTTGTTATGAGGGGATAGAAGTTTTCGGGGGAAATTATTGGGATTTTCAAGGACCATCTGATATTACTTGGGAACAGGCGAAGGCGTATTGTGATGGATTAAAAATTGGACCGGTAGGATCAGTATGGACTTTACCCACAATACAGCAGTTCAAAACGTTAAATAAATTAGGATTTGTATATGAAGATCATTATTTTTGGACAATTGAGGATTGTGCGAGTACTGCTCATTATGCTGTTTCGTTAAATAATTCTTGGACTTCGGAGGGGTGTTATCTTAACTCTTCAAATCGTTCTGCTAAATGTGTTAAGAAGTGAGTTTAAAAACATGATTTCAACAAAATTTATTTCACTGGCAACCATTATATCTTTATATTCTTGTACGAATGCGTCTGCACCAAATACACTACAAACAGTAGCGTGTAAGTCGGATAATGATTGTAAAGGTGATCGTATTTGTAACAAAGGTGTGTGTGAGGATAAGGGGAGTTCGGGAACACAAGATATAGGTAGTGTTTATGATATCGGAAAAAGAGTGTATGATACGAGCGGAGAGTATATACCGCAAAATGATAGTTATACTCCACCTCCTGTAGATATTTCACAACGGGTGCAGGATAGTTTTCAACCAAGTGATGTTTCTCGTTCTACTTGTACTCCTCATGCAAGCAAAGTATGTTATAATGATGATGTGTATTGGAAAGATAGTTGTGATAAAATAGAGGACTTAGTGGAAAATTGTAGTACAAACCAATATTGTGCGAATGCGACGTGTATGACTAAAGAGCCAAGTTGTACGCCTCATGCAGTGAAAGTGTGTTATAGCGGAGATGTGTATTGGAAAGATAGTTGCGGTAAATTGGAGGATAAGATACAGACGTGTACTACAAAAGATAAATGCGAGAATGCGACGTGTATTCCGAAGTGTACGCCGCATGTGAGTAAAGTGTGTAAGAGTGGAGGAACAGAGTATCCGAGTGTATATTGGCAAAATAGTTGTGGAATATTAGAAGAGAAAATACAAGAGTGTACGCCATGTGAAAGTTGTGTGGACGCAAAGTGTGTAAAAGACGCAATAACAGAATTTAAATATTGTGTTTGGAATTCAGGAACAACTGAAAAATTGTATCTAAAAAAAATATGTACTGGAGAAGAGATCTTTATTAAAGACTGTGCGACAGAGGGGAAGAAATGTAATACATCCTGTGTTGATAAATATACAGGTGAAAAAAGTGGAAGTGGAGGATGTTGGAGTGAGGGAGATGACGAGAGTTGTGGTGTAAATCAGAAATGCGCTGTTTCTTGTGGATTATAGTAATTGTGATTTATTTTTGAACATTTGTTCACAATTACTAATAAGCAAAGATGAATAATAACATTCGAATAGTTGTAATATTTGCAATAAAAAAAAATAAGAGATCTATTTCCAAATTTCGTATTCTTTGACAATTAGGAGGAGGAATAAGAGTAGAATTACCGCTCCTGATATCATATACCAAATACCTGCCATGATGTTAGATTGGCTTAATGATTGATACATGCCCCAGCCCATGACGATAAAGCCTAGCCATAAAAATTTGTCTAAGACTAGTTTCATGATTTCGAATTCTTGCGCGTCTGTCATACGTTTTTTTGATTTTGCCATTTGTGTCACCTGTTATTCGTTATGATGTTTTTATGAAAAATGTTCGAGAGTCGAATTCTTCTTCAGTGCCTTGTTTTTTGAGGATGATTTTATAGAGATAATTACCGCTTTTATCTGGAGCGGTTATGGTTACGGGAAATACACGTGATTCGCCAGGTTTAAATGTTTGCGTGCTGTCGTCCCAAATAATTCTACTTTTAACGTCATTAGCTCCATTTTTGAATGTTAAGAGTTGTTCAGAAACAAAAGGTTTGAACGCGTTACCTTCTTTTACTTGAAATGCGATGGTAATTTCAATTGGACTATCTGCTGTATTTTTAATACCGATGGCTTGAACTGATTCTTCATTTGTACCCATGGTTAATTTTGTGGCAGGAAAACTTAATTTTTTGTTTCCGGTACGTAAATCATCGAGAATCTGCTGGCTGATTTGTTCTTGAATGGAACTGGAGGTTTTACCAATGTCCCCAATTTGAGTTTTGACAAAACCTAAGCCTAACCCTAGAACGGTAAATGCAATGACAACGATAACAATTGCCTCAATGGATAAGTTGAGAGAGCCTTTTTTATTCATACTATACACCTCTTTTGGAATGATTCTATTGGAAGGATTATTTTAGTGTTTAAAAAGGTTTCTTTTGGCGCGGTCAAAAAAAAGTGATTATTTTGAATTTTGGTCATTACTACTGCACACTTTTGGTCATTACTACTGCACAACTTTTAGAATGGGAGAAAGGTGAGAATTGTGGAAAGAGGGTTAGTTAGGAGTATTATTATAATATACGCGAATAAGAAACTGGGTAAGAAAGGGATGCCTTCTTTGATGAGGACGGCGGAGAGTTTATGTTGGGAGTGGAGATTTTGTAGAGTTGTGATGTCTGATTTTTCTAGTGTTTTTGGTTGGAATAGGGTGCGGTTGTTTATGGAGATAGTTTGGGCGAGCCAATCGCCTTCGGTTAAGTGAAGAATTGGTTTTTGGATGTGAAAAAAGTGTTCTTCGATGCAGGAGACGGCGAGCAAGAGGTAGAAAAATAAAGGGATGAGGATGACAAATGGCCAGAAGAGTGGAGAAAAGAGGGAGATGATGATGGAGAGGAAGGTGAGAATTATTATGAGATACTGGATATGTTTGTGTTGGTTGAGTTTTTGGCTGAACGTTTTGAGGAAGAGGGTGGAATTACGGAAAGCGAGGATACACATCCAAATCAAACCATAGATTGCGCCAACAAATAAGAGGAAGATGAAGAAGAGCAAAAGGTTGAAGCTGGCAGGAGTGAAGGGGTAGGTAATTCCGATACTTGCGCCCATACCCATAAGGATTTTACTATCTCCGCCACCCCATTGGCGTGTATAATATAAGAGATGAGCGAGAAGAAAGCAGACAAAAAAGCCGAGAAGGCCGCTGAGGAGAATTGACCAACTATATTCGAGAGAGAAGATGAGGCGAATGCCTACTGCAGTTGAGAGGAAAGCATAACTCACCCAATCGGGTACTTCACGAGTTTTTATGTCGGTATAGGAAGAGATGAGAAGAACGAGGAGAGTTATAGATATAAGTAGTAAGTCAAGGAACATAGAGAGGTAGAGAGAAAAGACGTTTATTAAATATGCGTAACATTTATAAAGACGATAAATATAATTTTAATAAGTGATTCAAAATGGGTGGTGTTACGATGGATGAAGATTATGAAATTCTACCGCATCAGATATTGGCAGATCTCAAGAGTGAAGTTGAGGCGTTAAAGAAGAAGTTGATGCAGCCAGATGCAAAAGCACAAGAATTAATATTAGAGATAGAGAGTTTAAAAGATTCTATTCATGATTTAACCATGATTTTTCAAAAAGCGCTTGAGGATATGAAGCAAGAAGGGGATGCGGCGCAGTTGATGAAAGCGTTAACGACGAAAATTGAAGCAGTAATTAGTCAAAATGAGACGATTGCGCGAGGGATGATTGCAATTTCTGACAAAGTTGAAGATTTTGTGAGCAAGCAGAGTAGTATGCCAAGCTCGATGAGTTCGTCACGAATTATGCCGGCGATGGCTGGACCAAATATGGGGCGGGCAGGGCCAATGGTAGGTGTGCAACACACAATGGGAATGCCAGCGATGGGAGAGAGAGTAGCACCGCAACCGATGATGGAGATGCCGATGATGCCAGGAGCTGCGGGAAGTAGTGGGAGCGATGATTTTGATTTGCCGCCACCACCACCGGGAATGAATATGGGAAAACGAAAAGGGTTGTTTAAATAAGTGGTCGAGTAATAAATATGGTTTAACTATGACGTTTCTACGAACACAACAATTGATGCGCCTTGTGGCGCAGGCGTATCATGATGAGAAATCTAAAGTTTCTAAAGCTGAAATCCAGGCAAAAATTAATGAGATTAAGTATATGGCGGGATTGAAGAATGTTTCGCGATTGAATATTCGCAAAGAGATGGTGCATTTGGAACATCAGTTGCAAGGATTATATGATGTGGAGAAGAAGTTGCTTGTTAAAAAGATGCGGGAAAATAAGAAAGAGAAGATGTTGAAAGAGGAGATTGCACGATTACGACATAAGTTGGCGTTAAGCGCAGATAAGGATATGCATCAGAAGATTGAACGTGTGTCATATATGCTTGGTGATTATTTAGCGAAGGAACGAGCGAAGAAAGAAGTGGTTGAAAGTGTGAAAGGGTTACGACATAAGAAAGTTAAGTTATTACAAGAGAAAAAAAGTGAAGTTCCTACAGCAGATAGAATACAGTTATTGCAGGAGAGAATTGAGGCGTTAAAAGAAATGTTAGAAGTGCATCAGGAGTTAGAAACAAGTGACCCTGAAAAAGTGAAGATGATTGAGCAGAATATTATGATGTTAGAAACTAGATTACAGCAGTTTATTTCACCTGTGCAACAAGAGGTTAAGCATACGATTATTTTTTCTATGCCGGAAAAGAAAACGGATTTATCGGTTGAGGAGGTGCAGACGTTAGAGAGGATGCTGCCATTGCCGCCGCCGCCGAAGATGCGGATTTGAAGTTGTTTTTTTGATTTTTTGGCTTATTGATTACACATCTTTACCCATGACTGTTCGCCGACCATTTTCTTTAGCTCTGCGGACTGCTTCGAGAATGAGTTGTTTGGTTTTTTCGTCTAAACGTTCCATAAAATCGCCAGACATGTTGTCCATGCCGTTTTCTTTTAAGATGTCTTTGACTTGGGTGCGGATGGTGACCATATAAGATTATTTAGAGAGGAATGTTTATAAATGTTGTTGGGATTTTATAAATTATGGATCTTTGCATATTCTGTAAAATTGGTGCGAAGGAAATTCCGTCCCATAAAGTGTATGAAGATAATACTGTTTTTGCGTTTCTGGATATCAAACCGCATACGAAAGGGCATACGGTTGTTATTCCAAAGAAGCATGGAGTACGTGTATTTGATTTTGAGGACAAAGTGATTGGAGAGTTGTTTGTGAGTGTGAAGAAAGTGATGGAGAAGCTGGATGGGAAACTTAATCCGGATGGGTTTAATGTGGGGTGGAATCATAATACGGCGGCGGGTCAGGTTGTTCCGCATTTACATATCCATATTATGCCACGATATATGAATGATGGGGGCGGAAGTATGCATTCGATTATTAAGAATCCAGGCAAGATGAGTGTGGAAGATGTGGCGAAGTTGTTTAAATGATTCGGTGGAGTGAATATTTTGGGGGCGATGGTGTTTTTGTATAGCGAAAGACACAAATAATCATACAATTCTGTCATTTCATTCCGAACTTGCCTGCAGGCAAGAATAGTTGTGTCTTTCGGAATATAGTAAGTGACTATTTGTACGAATATTTAGGCCACTTACTATAGAAAGCTTTTTATAACAACTGGCTTCTTTTTGGGTTACGTGGCGAAGTAGCTTAACCTGGTATAGCGTTACGCTCATATATACTTGAGCTATGAGGTTTTACACCGATGATTAAATAGCTTATTGGAGTTACGTAAAGGTCGGGGGTTCAAAATGTCTTAAAAAGATATTGAAAGTCCCCCCTTCGCCATCTTTATTTTTATGGTTCATACTGCTGAAGAGGGGGATTTGTATAAATGTTCGAAATGTAGTTCTTCTCATGTTGATATTTATACATTTGAGAATAAAAAGATACAGTCATGTTTAGATTGCGGGTATGAGGATGTGGTGAAGAATTAAATATAGTCTTAACTTGGGGGGTAGAGGTTTAATATTTTTCTTTAAATGATTGCCAGGAGTCTTTGAGTTTAGAAATTGTTTCTTTTGTTTCTTGTATCTGAGTTAGAAGATAGTTGCGTTCTTCAACGGCTAAGAGACGATAGCCTTTGACGTGTTCTGTTTTTTTAAGAATAGAACGAGAGGAGGTTTCAATTTCAGGCAGAATCTGAGATAGACTTTGGGCATATTCTTTTACGGAGAGATTGACAATTTCTGCTTTTTGTTGGTCGAGATTGAGGCGATGGTCACTTAGTTTTTCAGTGTGTTGAGCGAGGTTTTGCCAAGTAAGAAGTGGAACTTCACCACGTTTTGTTTCAAGACTCACAGATAAGGTCTGCAGATTAGTGTAAAGAGTATCAAGAACGGGAAAAATGTGTTGATTATTAAGATTATGAAAAGCAGTAATATCGGAGGAATGAGAGGGGGCTAGATTTTGTGTGCCGAAAAGACGTTGGAAGAAGCCCATATATGAGCAAGGAAAGAATTAGTTTAAATAGATTTATGTGCTAGGGAAACGATATTTTGGTATTGCGATTTGTATCGTTCCCCAGCACATAATAAAAGCAGTTGTTATAATAAATAGATAGAGTTTTTATTCTGTTTTACAGAAGAAGAGAGAAATGTTTAAATAGGGCGTGGAAAAAAGGAGAATTATGCCACGATGGCACAATCCGGTACTGCGTAAGCCTGGAATTATCTTTCCAATGAGGTACTATGGAGCTTATTTCCGCAAGGATATCCCGGAAACTTTTAAGAAAAGTTTCATCAAAACAGGTGGGCTGATGCCCATATGTTATGAAAAGCTTGAAAGTTGGGAAATTCAAACCTGAAGGAATTTCGGTGAAAGTCCGGGTCGTGGCGCTTAACCCAGAGTAAGGCTCCGCTTTACTCTGGTCTTTTTACTTTGAGACGTTCCAACTAATGTTGGACGCAGGGTCGTGGCGCTTTTTTTCTTTTTTTTAAAAATTGAGAGATTAAAAATAAGCATAAAAAGGTTTAAAAATAAAAGATTCTTTATAGGGAAAGATTTAGGATAAAATAGAAAAATAAAGTGAAAATATGGATATTATACATATAAATAATGAAAAAGATATTACAATTATTCACAGTTTACATACGTTGCAGTCTTGTTGTAAGTCATATCTTTTAGCACGAGGAAGATGTTTTGCTTGTCCAGGGATGGAATATGGTAAAAGCGGCGATGATGATGATGATGATGACAGTGGTAATGATGATTTTGAGGAAGAATAAAATTGCTACTTGAAAAAAGAGTTAATTAAGTAACGAAAACTCGCCTACTCGGGCCATCCGCGGGCTAAAAGCCGCGGCTTTACGCCCTCGCCTACATTGGCGAGTTTTCGGAACATAGAAATTAGCGTACTGCGATTCATTCTCCAGCTAAAGCTGGAGGCTTTCTCGCTAATTTTTATGTAAGCGAAATAGAGAAGTATAACATTTTTGCGTTAACTATATTAATTGATGTTGTTTTCTTGGGTAATATGAAGTTTCTGATTGAAGATACAAAACTGGATATTGCAGAACGAGTGGAACTAATTGTGTCATATTTATTACAATTTGTGATTTTAGTTACGGCGTTTGTGTATGGGTTTTATTATGAAGAGTGGGGAAATGCGCTGTTGATTTTAGGGATTTTATTTTTATCATTGCTTCCGGCGATTATACGACGAAGTACACGGGTGCATTTGCCAGTAGAATTTGATGTGATTACAATCGTATTTATCTTTTTTGCTCTCTATTTAGGGGATTTACATTCGTATTACACTTATTTTTGGTGGTGGGATGCAGTATTACATACGACTTCTGGCTTTTTATTTGGGATTGGAGGGTTTGTATTGATTTTTGTACTTAATGAGGAGAAAAAAATTCATTTGAATCTTAAACCGATATTTGTGGCAGTATTTGGGTTTGTGTTTGCGTTGGCGTTAGGAGCGATGTGGGAGATGTTAGAGTTTTTTTTGGATGCGAGTTTTGGGATAGGTTGGCAGCCAAGTTTAAATGATACAATGTGGGATTTGATTGTCGATACGATTGGAGCAGCGATTATTGCGACGCTTGGATATTTTTATATGAAAAAAGGTGATTTTTTTGTATTTGATCGGATGATTCATAAGTTTGTGGAGAGAAATCCAAATTTATTTAAGAGTAAGAGAAAGAGTAAAAAAGATTAGATAGTCAATTTAGTGATTATTTCTTGTGCATACACGGAATTTTCTTTTTGAATTTGAGAGTAATATAGTTTAGCAAGAGTGATACTTTCTCTGCAGTCGGAAGAACAAGGGAAATGGGAGAGAATGCAAAAATCTTCTTGGCGTTTGCTTAAATTAGTCCAGGGATTTGTAGGAGGGTGTTGAGGGTTAGGATTTTGTTCATTGAAATTTGTTGCGAAGAAGTTGATGCAGCAGTCAGGATAACCAAGCAAATGACCAAGTTGTTGAGGGTTATTTTGAAGTTCGGATAAGAGAGCGAGATGTGCGGTTTTTTCGTCTTTAGAGATGTAGGTGAAAAATAAGCCGGGACGCGGGTCGGTGAGGGGGAGGCGAAGGCCGCGATTGGTGAAGTTATCTTTGTCGTCTAAGAGGACTTTGAATGAAGATTTGACGAGGAAGAGAGAATGTTGTGTACAGAATTGTTCGATTCGGGGAAGTTCGTGTTCGTAATAGCCGTGACGGATGAGGGGTTTGATGTTGTTTATGACTAGAAAGAGTTCTTGGGCTTTCATACGAGATTTGGTTATGGGGAGAAGGGAGGTTAGTTGCATGTATATATTGAGAAGAATGATTTATTTTTAAGAGTTTAGCAGAAAAAATGAAGTTAGCAGAATTAGTTTTGTTTAATGAAGAAGTTATCAAAAGTGACTTCATAGTTGCCTGTGCCAGTGGTTTCAAGACCGCCGCCTTCAGATGCAGAATTGATTCCAGCACGCAAGGTACCATAATAGTCTCCACTCACTTGATCTTGATATTGGGTGATAGTTTGGCCGTTAAATGTGCAGATGAGTTTTCCGATTTTGTGGTCATATTGTAAAGTGATTGTGCCTTGTAGAGGTGTTGTTGGATCTAATTGAGTGCTTGTTTTTGACATGCGAAGAATTTTATCGTTTCTTATTTGACTGATCTCGCAGTAATGGCGTTCGGGGAGTTTATTTTCTTCAAGAGTTGAGAGAGTTTCAAGGCCGAGAAGGGCATGAGAAGATCCGTATTCAACGGTTGAGTTGAGAGAAATATCAGCAGTGAGGTTAAATTTTTCTTGAACGTTATATGTTTTAGTTGTATACAAAGTAGACCAGCTAATACCTTTATCACTATTTCCTTCCATTTCTATTTTATCCTGCTGAATAATTGAAGCGTTACCTTTTATTTTAGTGATGTATTTTGAGGTGTCGATTGAGGATCCGGTAAAAGAATCAGTAAAAATGGTTGTAGGGAGAGGAGGAGTTTGTGGAGGAGTAGTTCTTACTTTAGGAGCGAGAGGAGTAGATTTTGGTTTTTCAGGAGGAGGAGTTGAGGATACGGTTGGTTGAGGAGTTGTTATTTTTTGTTCGGGTTCGAGAGGAGGAAGGGGTGAGGGAGGAGTTGTTTCTGCAAGCTTTTCTATTTCAGGAGGAGATTGCTCGGGAACGGATTTTTGAGGAGATGGATCGGGAACAGGAGAGGTTGGAAGATCGGATGGGGATGGGGAACAGCTAGTTAAAAATAAAACAATTATTGAGAGGATAGAGATGGCAAGATATTTTTTCATGTTTAAATGATATTTATTATGCTTAAAAAGCTTTCTTTTTAGGGGTTATATTTTTAGGGCTATATTAAATAGTTGATAGAAAAGAGGTTTCGGTGATTGTTATTTTTTGGTTAATTAGTTCGCGATAGATGTGCCAGGCGTCTTTACCGGTTTTGAGCAAAGAGGTGACGAAGTTGAAGGCGATGTTATGCAAGCCGTTATGGGCGGGTGATTCGGTGATTATGCAGTCGGCTAAATTAGCGATGTTATGTTGTTTGATTATGTTCATCCAGGTAATACTGAAAGCGTAGGCTTTGGCTTCTTCGTTGTGAGCGTTGCTAAGAGTTTTAGTTAAGACGTGACCAAGTTCGTGACCGAGCGTGAGAAGAACACGCGGGAGGGTGTCGTTTAAGACGAATATTTCAGAGAGGAGGCCGAGCTCGCCTCGATTGATGGAGAGGCCAATTGTTGAGTGATGAGGGGCGATTTTGCGAAATTCGGTTTCGTTGCAGATGCTAATTTTGATGTTTTCAGGGAGAGGGGTGTTAAAGAGAAGAGAGAAGGTTTCTTCGACATAGGGGCGGATTTGTTCGGCGTTGCCGACGAAGATGCTGTGTTTGCCTGGTTTAAGAAAGTTGTCGGGTTTGAAGTGGTATTCTTGGTGGATTTTGGGGTGGTGATATTGGGTTTGATTTTTACTGTAGGCATGGTGTTTTGGGGAGTAGCTGTAATTGGAATTTGTGGGAGAAGAAAGGGAGGATGATACTGATGAAAACAAATGGGAAGAGAAAGAGGTATATAAAGGGCTTTTTGGTGTACTGCTCATATTGAAGTAGAGAGGAGAGTTTTCGAAAGGAGAGGAGTAGGAGACGGCGGAGTGAGCGATATATTCTAATGGAGAGGAGGAGCGAGAGGTGTAGTTTGAGAATTGGACAAATTGAGGAGTACTGGCGTAGGACTGAGACATTTGGTACATGGTAGATGGTAAATGTTTTATTCAAATTTAATGGTTATGGAGGGGGGTGGGACATTTTTGAGAATGAGATTGGAAAAACTAAGAAGATAACGAAAACTCGCCGATTCTGGCTAGTTTTCGGAACAGAAATCTAGTGACCTAACTGGTGAAATTTATACCCACTAAATTTCTGCAACCATAATCTTTATAAATAGGGTGTTTTCTAATGTGGTTATGGGAAGAATTAAGACGTCGTATTTGAAACGGAAAACGAAAGAGTTATTTAAACTGCATGGGGATAAGTTCTCTTCGGAGTTTGGACATAATAAAGAGCAGACGAACGCGTATGCAAGTATTGGCAGCAAGAAGTTGCGAAATATTATTGCAGGGTATATGACGCGGTTGAAGCAGAAAGAACAGTAAGTTTGTTCTATTTTTTTAGGCATTTTTTTCTAATTTTTCTTAACATAACCCTTAAATAGTTAGGATGTTTCTTTTGGCTAGATAAAAAGAGGGAGAGAGATGTTGCATTTAAAGCAGGATATTAAAGATTTAAAGCGATTAGAGCAGATAGTAGTTATTTTCTTTGAGGAGGGGTTAGGGTATTATGTTACGCAGTCAAAGTTGGAAGGATATTTGCCGTTTTTGAAGCGGATGTGGATAAGTGGGCCAAAACAGAAGGATGGAGAAGCGCAGGCGCAACGATTACGTAGAGTGTTTGAGCGATGTGGGCCAACGTTTGTCAAGCTTGGACAATTGTTGTCGTTACGGCCGGATTTAGTGCCAATGGAGTTTGCGGTGGAATTTGAGAAGTTACAGGATAGTGTGGAAACGGTGCCATTTGCAGAGGTGAAAAAGATAGTTGAGGAAGAGTTAGGAAATTCTTTAGCGAAGTTGTTTACAAATTTTTCAGAGAAACCGATTGCGGCGGCGTCAATGGCGCAGGTGCATAAAGCGAAATTGCATACAGGAGAAGTTGTGGCGGTAAAAGTGCAACGGCCAGGTATACGAGAGATTATTGACACGGATTTAGATATTTTATTTTTTATGGCGTCGCATATGGAGAAGCATAGTACATTCTTGCATCATTATCGGCCGTTAGAGATTGTGAAAGAGTTTGCTTTATGGACGCGAAAAGAGTTGAATTTTTTAGTTGAAGCGCAGAATGCAGTGCGATTGAAAGAGGAGTTGAAACAGGAGAAGAAAGTGACGGCGCCAACAATTTATCATACGTATTGTTCGAAACGTGTGTTGACAATGGAATATATTGAGGGAGT